>CAIPDP010000185.1 GCA_903863845.1 uncultured Mucilaginibacter sp.
AATGCTGATACCGAGGAGGCGATCATTGTTAACTACTTTAAACACACCACAAATAATATAATCACAACAAATAGTTGCCGGAAATTGGAAGATGTGAAGAAACTTGTTGTTATTTAGTACAATCGAAATATATAAGTTCGTTTAGCACAAAAACGCCCAGGGCACTAATTAATAAATAGCCCGGGTAAAACGCAGGGAATTAAAAACTATAGCACTAATCTTTTAAAACTTTTAAATCGGTATATGAAAAGAATATTACAAAAACTATCAGGCACATTACTACTTACATTGCTATTTAATCTTGCCATCAGTCAAAACAAGATCGTTGTTTTTCAATCTGATTTTGGACAGAAAGATGGCGCTGTTTCAGCCATGAAAGGTGTTGCCATGGGTGTTTCACCGGATCTTAAATTATACGATCTGACTCATGAGATACCTGCCTATAATATCTGGGAAGCATCTTACCGTCTGTTTCAAACCATTAATTACTGGCCTGCAGGTACGGTGTTTGTTTCGGTAGTTGATCCCGGCGTTGGTACTAACCGTAAATCAGTTGTATTAAAAACAAAAACCGGGCAGTTTATTGTTACGCCCGATAATGGCACCCTAACCCTGGTTGCCGAAGCTTTCGGCATTGCTGAAATACGGCAGATCGATGAAGCAGTTAATCGTCGTAAAGATTCAGGCAAATCATATACCTTCCATGGGCGCGACGTGTATGCTTACACAGGGGCCAGACTGGCTTCAGGTGTGATCAGCTTTGAACAGGTTGGCCCGGCACTTCCAAAAGAAGTTGTTTCGATCCCTTATCAAAAAGCTGTCCTTGACGGTGGGAAACTAAAAGGCACGATTGCCATTCTGGATATCCAATATGGAAATATCTGGACCAATATCGGCGATGACCTGGTTAACCAGTTAAACCCAAAATTTGGATCAATTCTGCACGTTGAAATATTTCATAAAGGTGAAAAGGTTTATGAGGGCGATGCTCCTTACAGTCAAACCTTTGGGGCTGTTGATAAAGGCAAACCCCTGAGTTATTTAAATAGCTTGCTGCAACTTTCATTTGCATTGAACCAGGGCAGTTTTGCTGATGTTTATAAAATAAGCAGCGGAAGCGATTGGAGTGTCGAAGTAAGTAGAAAGCCCTAATCCATCCTTTTCGATAAAGCAAGAAGCTTTTTAAGGGATCTGCTCAAAACTATAAATCAAGCTGTCCGAAACTCATTATTCGGGCAGCTTTTTTCATGGCTAATCAGCATGGAGATTTTTAGCCCTTCAAGGATTCTAAGGCTTCGCGATCGTGCTTTCAACAAATAGCGAATTCGGAGAATCCTGATCGGCGTCTTTATATTTGCCCTGCAAGATACTTTGACCGGCAACCGCTGGATTATTGCCACTGCCTAATGGCCAGCTGCCTGAAGTTTCTAAAATTTCTATCCCTGCAATTTTTGCTGCGCTGATCCCAAAATCGGTGCAATTGTTTTTTGACAGGTGATATTGCATCGCACTGTATTTACTTGAAAGCGCAAGTATTCTTTCAAATCGGCGTTTCGAAATAAACTTACCCAAAACCTCATCCCACTGGTGTTCTGAGTCGTTTTTGAACACTGAAGGGGTAGATGGCTCGAGCGGTGTGCCCGAAAGAAGATTTTGTTTGCGGGGATAAAAACCAAACGACAGCGAAACGTAGGACGAATCGTTATTGTATTTAATAAGTGTAATAAAAGTGTGTCCAACATTGGTGCCCGAAAATATTTTAGGCTTTCCCGGAACCGGTTGCTTTACATGTACCAGAATAGCATAGCCGGCAGCTCTTTTACCATCGTTAAAAGTCTCAACGATGCGATTGGTTGCAATTGGTTTGCTCACGCTGTCACCTACGCCATTTTCAAAAACGTTAGGGCGACTATTTACTACTGAATCGTCGCGACCATTTATCGCCAGTATCGATGTATCCAGCTGCGCACTATCCGGCTCCGCCAGCAATTTCTGATGCTTCCGATGTCTTGCAGAAGACATTTGCATCGTTTTCAGAAAACATTTCATCGCCAGAGGATACATCCTCAGGCGGGCAAATGTAGTTGCAAGCCTGTAATAAAATCTGGCATTTGATTTATTGTATTGAACACCTTCCAGAGAATTCATTTCCTTAAGGTAGGACATCAGTGCTTTCCTGCCCTTTAAGGTTTTAAGCATCGGCCTCAAACTTTCATCACTGCGCGGAAGCTCAGCAGCTATAACGTCTTGTCTGGAAAGCCTTGAAGAATCTGAAAAAGTTAAATGCAATTCGTTGCCCGAAAGTAATTGTCCAAAGGAGATTTGACAAGGAAGCATCAATATCCCCAGTATAAGAAACTTAGCAAACCTGGTATTAAAAATCGTTGCCATAACCGTTAGTATTAACAAATGCGAAGCTGGCTAACCTTAGATATGAATATACGAAAAAGTTCTTTATCAACCAAAAAATATCAGATAAAAACAGACGTCCAAAGAAAAGATATCCTGTTTCTATTCAACAAAAATAATCGCAGTTTGTTTAGTCTACAAGTTTGGTAGTTTTTTTTGACTTTGTTATGTAGAATGGCCCTTTTGAAAAGGGATATCGTTATTAGATCGTAATGACTCCTTCTTGCCGGTACCTGCTAATTCACCAGCACTTCATCCACAAAAACCCATGATGGTTTGCCTTTAGCCGGATGCCATGCCGGAAGCTTATAGATAGGTTTAGCTATAACTTTGATACAGCTGATAGCTGAGCTAAGGTTCAATTTGCAATTCAGAGGTTGAGCAAGGTTGGGGTCGTCTTTTTTCTGAACTGAAGTATTCAATACGCTGATGATGCGCAAATTCCCCGGGTCGGTACCGCCCCAAACTTCAATTGCCGAGGGTAAAAATATCTGGCTTTGTATCACTTTCAGACAATTTACAGTCACAACCGATGGCTTGACCGGATGTTTAAAGAAAAGGATAAATTCCATATCCTGTTGGGTACCTAACCATTTGTTGTTGCCAAAATTAGTGCCCCCCAGTTCTCCGTCTATGATCGTCCTTGCACCGTCTCCCTGATATTTTTCATTTACAGGTTTAATCAAAGCTACGCTATCGGGCCAGTAGGTATTTTTAAAAAAGGAACTGCTCACTACATCGCTGCCATACCAACCTATTTTAAAGGCTTTTGCTTTGATCGTTGTATTATTACTGATAAAGATACCCGGTTTGTACACCGGCGACTTAATGCTATCCGGATCACTACCATCGGTAGTATAACGGATATTAACTCCCTTGATCGGATTGGTAATATTAAGTTCAACGGGGGCTCTAAAAACAAATGCAGTATTTTTTACCTGTGGTGGCACCAGTTTCATCGGTTTGCCACTGTCTTTATAACCAGTAATAAATTTTACATTTTGATTGGATGCCTTCAATTTGGCAATTTCCCCATCGCTGAGTCCAGTATTCCAGATAACCACCTGCTTTAGGTTTTTGAAGGAATGCAATTGATCAAACGCCGATGTTTTTAACCTTGTTCCGGCAAGCGAAATTGAATGGAGGTATTTCAAAGCGCTCAGCGAATTCATGTTAATTCCTGAAATATCTGTACCGTCGAGGTTTAGTGTACGGAGATTTTCAAATTGGGCGATCGTCTTTAGTTCCTCATCTTTTACCGACATCTTATCCAGGTTAAGCGATATCACTTGCTTTTTGATAGCGGATAGTTCTTCGAGTGCCTTAGGCGAATAAAAAGAACGATTATAAAAATCAACTGCAAGCGCAGGCGAACCCGCTGCAACCTGACTGATCACCCGGTAATTATTGTTTAGTTTTTGGATGGTTTTTTCATCAGCAGCAGCAAAATCAAATTTCTCGGCTACCGAATCAGACGGCTTCAGGAAAGGTGCCGAAGCTATACGCAATGAATCGGTAACTGGCAATGCAGCAACCTTTTGATCAAAACTGGCGTTTTCCCTGATCCATTGGTAAATAACAGCTTCTTCTGCAGCCGACAACTGAGGTTTGCCGGTGGGCGGCATGTGTTTTTTGTCATCCTCCTGCAAATGGATCCGCTGTAACAACAGGCTGATCTGAGGCTGTCCGGGGACAATTATTTTGCCGTCTTTACCGCCTTTCAATATTGCTTTTTCTTCCGTTAACATCAAACCGCCTTTCATCTTATCAGCATTGTGGCAGCTGATGCACTTATTCTCAAAAATAGGCTCCACTACATCGCGGTAAACAAATGCTTTATCAATTGGGACTGTCGGCCCTTTCGCTTTTAAAACCGGTGCCAGGATAAAATCATCGCCATGGCTTAGGTCGCCACCCAAATGCCCGCCAATAATTAAAAACAAGGCCAAAATTACAGAAGCTTTTTTTGCCATCCCCGGATCGTACCAGGCATCATTACGAAACACATAGATGACTGTCGCCATAAAAACAATACCAACACCAAGCCAGCGATGCCATTGCAATTCAGTGCCACTATAGCCAGGCTCGCGCGATAGAAAAAGTCCCATTACAGCAGTAAAAGCTGCGAGTAAAGCACTGCTTAACCAAAATAAGGTTGCAAAATCCTGGTATATTTTTTCTTCTTTAAATGCCGGCCTGAAACGGAAAATATCCATCAGCATTGCCAGTACTAATAAAACGATAGGAAAATGCAGCAGCAAAGGATGCATGCGCCCGATTGGCTGCAACCATTTTGGGATAGAAAGGTGATCGCCGGCTAAAAGCAGTACGACGATAAAGATATTTAGCGCAAATAGGATATTATCTGCAAAAGCTTTTTGCCTGCTTTTGATCATTTATACTCGTGTAAATTTATAGGGATACACCTTACCCGAGGCCCATTGTGCAACATAGAGGTTTTCATCATTATCAACACATACATCGTGCGGGTTAAGGAATATTTTTTCGGCCTGCGACATAGGTTGCAGTACCCCATCCTTGTAAACAGGCTCGGAACCGCCCAGGTTTGAAACTACTTTATTGTCTTTATCTAAAATGGTTGCAAAGCCAGAATTCGCGCTATCAAGGCTCGGCGAACGTAAAACCGCAGCATACAAATGATCGCCTTTAATAACCGGCCGGCACACACATGCACCGGGAAGTTTGATCACTTCGAGTAATTTGCCATCCATGCTAAAACGCTTAAAACAGTTGCGTGTACGATCGGTAACCAACAAAGTTGGAACCGGGTTGCGCCTGTCTATCACAATGCCGTGGCAATTGTCCAAATGTTCGTCACCATCACCTCTTCCCCCGAAGAAATTAAGCAACTTACCATTTTTATCATAGTGGGTTATGTACTGTGCCCCATAGCCATCAGCAATAAAAAAGTCGCCATTGGTATCTACCGTTGTTTCGGTAGGGACAAATTCTTCGGCTTTTTTATAGACGCCGGTTTCCAAGGGAACATCAATCGTCATGAGCAGATTTCCATCGATGGTCGTCTTATAAACCTGGTGTTTCACTGTATCGGTGATGAACAAAACTTCGGTCCCGTTTTCATTAAACAGCGTTAGGCCATGTGCACCCGGAAAATCGTGACCCCAGGTATCCAGTAACTTACCCGATTTATTGTAGATCAGCACATTGTTTTTCGTCTCATTGGTCAGCAACAAAATTCGGCCCTTTTTATCCTGCACCATTTCGTGACAGTCGTTTACCGGGTTCAGCTGTGGGTCGGCTTTGCTCCATTTGTTATTCATGCGATAACGCATATTGCCGTGGCCGTAGATCGGGCCCGTATCTTTTGCCAGCAGATCTTTTGCAATAAAAAAGCTTGCCGATACCAGCGCGCCTTGTTTAATAAAACTCCGTCGTTCCATTTTCTTTTTGTTTAGGAAATAATACCCTTTATCACATTGCCTGCCACGTCGGTGAGCCGATACCGCCGACCGAGGCTTTTGAAAGTTAGTTTGGTATGATCGATACCCAATTGATTCAAAACCGTGGCATGAAAATCATGCACATGAACAGGGTCCCGAACTATATTGTAGCCAAATTCGTCCGTTTCCCCATAAACCATACCCGGGGTAATGCCTCCACCTGCCATCCAGATAGAAAAACAACGGGGATGGTGATCCCTGCCATAATTGGCTTTTTCGAGCTTACCCTGACTGTAATTGGTCCGCCCAAACTCTCCTCCCCATATCACCAGGGTTTCGTCCAATAGGCCCCTTTGCTTCAGATCTGTCACCAAAGCAGCCGATGCCTGGTCGACATCTTTCGCCTGGCCGGCCATTTCCATAGGTAAATTGCTATGCTGATCCCATCCCTGATGGTATAGCTGAACGAATCTTACGCCATTTTCAGAAAGCTTTCGAGCCAGCAGGCAATTAGCTGCATAGGTTCCGGGCACCAGGCAATCCGGACCATACAGTTTCACAATTTCATCGGGTTCCTTCGAAACATCCATGATATCTGGTACAGCAGTTTGCATCCGATAAGCCATTTCATACTGCTGCACTTTAGTAGCAATTTCCGGATCGTGAAATTCTTTGGCCGAAAGATCATTCAACTCAGCTAATTTATCGAGCATTTTACGCCGCTCCTGCCGGTTAAGGCCTTCTGGGTCATTCAGGTAAAGCACCGGGTTTTCGCTGCTGCTGAACAATACACCCTGGTGGATAGAATCCAAAAAGCCATTGCTCCAAAGTTTGGAATATACGCCCTGTCCGTTGCCTTTGCCTTTGGATAAAAGCACGGTAAAGGCTGGCAGGTTCTTATTCTCGCTACCTAATCCATAACTCACCC
>CAIPDP010000186.1 GCA_903863845.1 uncultured Mucilaginibacter sp.
AGATCGATCGTTGTACCATAGCTTCCCAATTGTGCGTTGATCGCATTTACAAGAATCTGCTTGGCTACATCATTTGAACCAGAAACTACCAAAGCTTTGCCTTTGGCTGCTTTCAATTCAGCCGCAACCAATTTAACAGCTTTATCAGCGTTTACATTTGCCAATGGCTTGCTGCCAGGCAAAGTTGTACCTGTAATAGCATTGTATAAATTAACCAAAGCAGGACCTTCTTCAGATGGTTTGATCAGCACACGGCTGTCGGCATTTGAACCTGTAAGGCTCATTCCGGTCTCAAACTGAATATGGCGGGACATTTTTTTACTGGCCAGCGATTTGCTGTTCCGGTTTTGAACCCATTGGGTGCTAAACTCATCAGGAGATATCCAGGTTCCGAGGAAATCGGCACCGAAGCTCACGATAACATCAGCCTTTTCGAAATGGTAATGCGGGATAACCGCTTTGCCAAAACTATTCTGGTTAGCTTGTATGATACCTGTATAAGATACGGCATCATAAGTAATATGTTTTGTAGTAGGGAACTGCGCTATAAAATCTGCGATCACAGCCAAAGTTGATGGGCTGTTGATAGAAGAAGTAACTAACCTGATTTTTTTATTTGCCGCCTTGATCACCGCAAGTTCGCGTTTAACAAAAGCGTCAATTTCGGGCCAGCTTGAATCGGTACCATCCAATAATGGATTGTTAAAACGATTGTAATCGTACAGATCGAGTACAGAAGCCTGAGCCTGGGCGCTCAAACCACCTTTAGAGAACAGGTCGTTAGGATTACCTTCTATTTTGATCGGACGTCCTTCTCGGGTTTTAACCAGGATAGCGTGACCATCATAGGTAGAAACATAGTAGTTAGCCACACCTGGAGTAATTTCTTCCGGTTTGATCAGGTAAGGGATGGATTTATGCACCGGCACCTTCTGACAGGCAGCCAGCGTAACCGCACCAACACCAAAGCCCAAAGCTTTCAGGAAGTCGCGACGCGGGGTTTTACCTGCGAGGCCACCACCGGTCAATACATCCTCAATAGGGATCGGCTCGGCAAACTCGTGTTTATTTTTCTCAACAAATTCCGGTTCGTTGTTTAGTTCTTCTAAACCCTTCCAGTATTTCTTATTGCTGTCCATTTAAGCTATATAAACTGTAATGTTTCCTAAATATTTATTAATAATGGCACTTGCCGCACTCGATACCGCCCATTTGAGCTTCTGTCACTTTACCGCCTTTTCTCAGCAATTCGTGCACTGCTTCCATTTTTTCGTAGTAAGCGTTGCCTTTATAATTGATCTCGGTCCGTTTGTGGCACTGTATACACCATTTCATTGTCAAAGGCGAATACTGATACATTTCTTTCATGGATTGAACCGGACCGTGGCAGGTAGTACATTCAATTTTTCCAACAGTTACGTGTTGAGAGTGGTTGAAGTAAGCGAAATCGGGCAGGTTGTGGATACGTACCCATTGTACAGGACGTGCCAGTGTGCTATCGTATTTCTGAGTCTTAGGATCAAAGCCGATTGCAGTATATATCTTGGCGATCTCCGTTGAAGGCTCGGTAGCATCTTTCCTTCTATCGATCACTTTGTGGCAGTTCATACAAACATTCAGTGATGGGATAGAAGCATTTTTTGACTTGTATGCACCAGAGTGGCAGTACTGACATTTGATCTGCATCTCGCCTGCATGCAGGTCGTGCGGATATTTGATCGGCTGAACTGGCTGGTAACCGGTATGTACGTTGGTATTCCATAGCGAAACCCAGGTCCAGCTGCCTCCGGCAATTGAAACACATAACAATACAAAAAACACAAGCTTCTTATTTTTAGCGAGACGCTTAACAGTGGCATATTTATCAACCGGTGTAGTGTCAACTGCAGCCGGTGCCATTAAAATTTCTGGTTTGGTAGCAACCAGATTGTCTAAAGTTTTAACAACTCTATTCAGCACCAGGATCACGATGAAGGCAAGGATAATAACGCCCAACAAGGCGTAAACGATCAACATGCTTGGTCCTTGTTCTACTGCGGCTGTAGCCGGTGCAGTTTTGGCTTTGTCCTGTATATCTTTATAGGCCGCACGTACGTAAGTGATAATATTGCCAGCGTCTGCATCAGACAAATCAGTGAACACTGTCATACCAGCCTGATTGAACTGGTTATAGATGTCCATGGCTTTTTTATCCTTAGCTGCCATTAACGCCTGGTTATTCTGGATCCATTTGACAAGCCATTTGTCGTCAGTTTCCTTGGTCAACTGAGGGCCTAAAGCCGGGCCGATAACCTGCTTGTCGATTGCGTGACAAGCCGTACATTTTGCTTTGAAAATAGCTTCGCCCTTGGTAGCATCGGTCTGCGCATTCGCAGATATGCTCAAGATAGCAAGCCCGGCTACCAGCAAAAATGCCCGGTAAAAATGTTTAAAAGTAAATGAGATGCTACTCATAAAGTGTATTTATGCTTAATGAATTTCCGTTTTATCCTTATGAAGTCAATTGCAGGCGCGTGAATTGCTTCGGGTTTTCCAGCCACAAAAGTAAAATTTATTACAGTATCGCTGACAAATAAATGACGCTTATATATAATTTATAATTGTTCTAAATAACGTAAAAAGAGGCCTCTATTAACTCAAAAACGGCCTTTTTGGCGCCCAAACTTAAATTTGCCCAGGTTTTTACCAATTGATCTGGATTAAATTGTGCTAAATATTTTGAAAAAATAAAGCTATTGTTTTAAAATCCAGGCAAAAATTAATGGCACTACAATGGTCGCATCCGATTCAACTATAAACTTTGGTGTGTGAATGTCTAGCTTACCCC
>CAIPDP010000187.1 GCA_903863845.1 uncultured Mucilaginibacter sp.
AGCAATCGATGCTGCAGTAAGCCGTATCCGTGCTATTGCTGCACGTCCGGAAGTTGGCGAGATCTACGAAGGTAAAGTTAAATCGATCATGCCTTTTGGTGCTTTCGTTGAGATTATGCCAGGTAAAGACGGTTTGCTGCACATTTCCGAGATCGATCACAAACGTTTCGAAACTATGGATGGCATATTCAAAGTTGGCGACGAAGTACGTGTGAAGCTACTTGATATTGACAAACAAGGCAAACTGAAACTTTCCAGGAAGGCATTATTGCCAAAACCGGAAAGAACGGAAGGTTAGTTAATGGTGATTAGTTAACTAGTAACAGGTTAACTTATCAAATAAAACAAAGCCCTCAGGATACCTGGGGGCTTTTTGCGTAATTAATTGCCGGTTTCTCAATTAAATGCCAGGAAAGGGCAGACAAAATAAATACTATAGGTAAACTAATAAAGAATCCAGGGTATGGACTTAAATCGGGGAATAAATGAATTAGCGTTTGCTGAATCAAAAACCCATAGATATAAATACCATAGGAGTAGTCGCCCGGTAGCTTAATTTTTCTGAATATCCTTGATGCACTTAAAACAATTGTAGAATAGATCAAAGTGATATAAAATCCCAGGGTAAAGAAATCTGTTCTATAAATAAAGGCGCATATCAAAATTGCCGGCAAAGCAATTCTGTAATCAAGTATCAAAATATCATTAAACAAGTAAGCAACCATTCCGGCCACAAAAAATAAAAGCAATTTGCCACCGAAAAAATCGATATAGCTACTATGAAAAATCAGCAGGTATACAAGGACCAGAAAAAACAAAGCCATCGGTATCCTTTTATTTAGCAATCCTGTTACACCAAACAGAAACACTAAACAGTAACATTTAACTTCAAAAGGAAGTGTCCATAAAGATCCGTTTACGGCGCTACCGTAGGGATTATTTACAAATAATCCGGGCAGCCTATGTGATGTGCTATTGTAAAAAGAAATATTGCTGATAAGATATGTCCAGGTGTCTGTATTAAAAAAGAATTGTTTAAAAGTAAGATCTGTAAATAATATACCAATCACCAATACCGTAAAAATTGTACAAATGATAAGGCCGGGCCATATTCTAAAGAAACGCATTCTGACAAAGGAAATATGATCTTTTTTATTCAGGAAGCTTGCTGAAATAAAGATACCGCTCAAAAAGAAGAAAATATAAACTGCTAAAGTTCCCGAACTTTCGTGGAAGATATTTTGGATCGGGTCATACGACCCATTGTTTTTGAAAAGAACAAATGAATGCCCAAATACCACCATTAAGGCGGCGATCAGTCTGATAAGGTCAAAGTTGTTCTTACTTCGTTTTAAAATGTCTCCGAGTATAACCATGATATACCTGCATCGAATATAGCATAAATGAGACAACTGGTGAAAGCATTCGTTTTATCTGGTAAGCGACAAATGGATAGGAAAGCATTTCATCCATTGTTGCTTTTCAAATTACAATATTCTAATAATTGATAGTATGATTTTGAAGTTTTGTTACACTAAGTAGTTAAGTAAAATAATTTGTTTTTAATAATCAGATCGATACACTATGGGTAAGATAATTATTCGCTCAAAGAATACTCCATTTTATATCGTACATGAAACGATTTAAGCAAGAAAAGACAACTAAAATTTGATGTATTTGGTACGGATAGTCAAACCCTAATATTTGACTATTGCGTGATTACCCAACTCGAACCATTGGCCGCCAATAAATACGTATTTATTATCCTCTAAAATTACTTCGGGAAAATTACCTTCAATTTCATGCCTGTAATTTGTGCTTGGGTAAGTTACCTGTACTGTATCGTATAAATTTTTTTTGATACTATAAAACACCTTGAGATTGCGATCAAAATGCAACTTGCTACTACTTGTATAATAATAATTTGTTTCAGGGTTTATTGATGAAAGTGATTTATCTTTTATCCTTGCTGTAAGTATGTAATCTTTTTTATAGGTCACTAATGTAAACTTTACATTGTAGGTTTGAACCAATTCAGATTCCCAATCTGTATATCGCAACACGTGTAATGCTTCATACAATTTGTTATTACTTACACATATTATCAATGTGTTACCAAGACCAAAATTTGAGCCACCTCTAACTTCGTAGTTTATTTTAAGGAATTGTTTACTCAAATATGATGTTTCAGGAGTAACATCCCAATAATCAAATACCTTAACAGTATCTTTTAGATATATTACACACAAAATATTATGTGCATAGTCTGGTAAAAGTTTTACCCTTACTGTTCTGCCTTCAAGAGACTGGATGTTAAGAGTTTTTGTATCTTTTTTTGTTTGAACTATTCTGTTCTCGAATAATTCGTCCTGGGCAAACAACACACTTTTGTTGGCGAATAAAATAATGGATAAAACTAATAAGGAACGCTTGCTCATTTATCAAAATTTAATTAACGGGTTTATTTGTTTTTATAAAGAACTTTTTCAAATCTTCCAAACAAGAAAATTATTCAGTTTTCGTTTGAACTCGGTTGATTTGTTCTTATTGGAGAAAATGGAATAATAAGTCCTTTTTGCCCCATTTTTGTACTCCAAACATATTCGAAGATCATCAAGGGCAGATGGCAACGCGTTTACACCTGTTCGGTTACGCCCTGTCGCTTCTTCTAATTCTTGATAATCTGCTTTCAAAATAACTTCATCTTTACTACCGATAGGAACTTGCTCGTTTAACCGTTCGATATGGGTAAAGCAACTTTTTGACTGTCAAAATGTATTTTGGGGTAATATGCAGTATGATCTGAATTGTTGCGGATGTATAAATCCATATTCCATTTTTTTTCCCATATACGTAATGCCTTTTCAGCATCATAAACATAAATTGGGTTTTCCGGTGTGCCTACAATCTCGTCAGGCTCACACTGAATATTACTCTTTCTAAGTTCGCGGCTATGGCCACGATCAAACTTCAATTCTATTGTAAGTTCTGGCCGAGTAAAATATCTTCGTCGAACCCAAACAATTAGGGCTAAACAAAGCGTAACACAAATACCTATTAAACTCCAGTTCATACAACCTAACTTAATTTATCCCGAGTTTCAATATCGTTTGCTTCTTCTTCCTGCTTTGCCTTATACAATCGCCTTTTGTAGTCTGCTTCCATATTAGTAACATATTGCGGAAATTCAATTCCCGACGACACGTTTAATAAACCAATAAGCAGCGCAAATATTAGTAAAAGGACATTTAAATAAGTATTATAGGGCGCAAATATGAAATCGGGGCCAAGTATTTTAAATTGATTGTATAGATCATCGTTATGTAGCCATGAATAAATAATGGCCGGGCCAAACAGTAAGGTATTTACGATAGTATTAAAACCGCCGTAAATTTCAGCTTGATTTGATGTAATTTCGAGATTAAAGTAATTTCTTCTCAAATAAAGCGTCAAAACAAAACTGATTATCAAAAGGAAATAAGCTACAACAACATATTTCATGAGGATGGCAAATAGTAGCAAATAACCGATACCAGCGAGTAAGGTTTTCATTTCAACGAGTGGTTATAAATCTTGTTGTTTTCCAAAGTACATTGTGATCATTTAGGTCAATAGTGTAAACAATCTTGATATTCTTTTCCTTGTTTACGAGGGTGAAATTATTTAACGGAATGTAATTATCACTCATTAATAAAAGTAACGACCCCCCAACATCTTTCAAGTCAGAATAATAAACGCACAAATAACATTTGTCAAATTTATTAAAGTAGTAAGTTGTGGAATGTTGTTCATCTTTTTCTAAATCCGATGAATAGAATATTAACTTTTCCTCGCCATTAGGCAAATTAATAATCTTGCCAAGTTTACTATTTCCTTGAGAAAAAGCATTGCTCATTTCGTTTAATTTAATAACCTGATTTTTGGTACTATCCAAAAACCCAAACTGATAAACATTTTGTGCTTTAGAGGCTGAATAAGTCAGTACGAATAAGGAAATAAGGAAAAGCTTTTTCATTCTTGATAATGATAGGATAGGCAAACTTATTCTAATATAAGAACTATTTTATATGATGTTTACTGAAATAATAAAAATATTCCGTGTAGTCAAGAGAGGGTGGGGGCATATCAGTTAAACTCCCCTCTGAATTAATACCTACTTTTTCCAGTTTGGTTTTGTAATGATAAAATGTGCTTTTGGGTAGTAAATTGGACTTTCTTAATTCGTCCAAACTATAATATTGAGTGAGCAAAGCCAATGTTACGATCATGGGCTTATTAAATGAAAGTTTACGGCGAAGGCTTTCATTTTCAACTGATACGCCATGTTTTATCTTATTAAGCTCATCTATCTTTTGCGTAACCTCAAAAACTGATAACCGACATTGAAGCTATGGTTATACCTTTTCTCATAATTAATATTATGTTAAGTAAATATCTAATTTTTAAAGCCTGCTCTTACACAGGCTTTAAAATCTTATACTCTATTTCAATGCCTTTTTAGTTCTTTGGCAAAGCATCAATCTTTTTCTGAGTCGCATTAGCATTTGCATCATCACGTGTTCCCATGTAGTACGACTTCAAATTTGTTAACGCATCTGAAGATTGCGGATTCAATTCAACCGCTTTTAATAAATATGGCTTAGCCAATTCAAATTGCGCTTTAGCCTTTGCCATGGCGGCATCATAGGCTTTAGTTGCCGTAACCGGAAGCAATTGTGCGTCATTGTAAGTATCAATAGCTGGTGCCATGGTTACATAACCCAGGTTCAATACCGCTTCAAAATAATTTGGATCTAAAGCAACTGCCTTTTTGTATTGGTCGGCAGCTTTATTATAGCTGTCACTACGGGTCTGTTGCATTTTTGCGATTTGCGGATCCGGAGCACCTTTATTGCCTTTGGCTGCTTTTTGCAATTTTTTAATAGCGGTACCAGCGGATTCGGCTGTTTGCGAGAAAGTTAATCCTTCATAATAATAAAGTGTTTTATTGTTCGGATCACCTTTGATAGCTGCCTCAATCTTATTGATCAGGTCGCCCTGCTGACCTGCCTGCAGGTTAACTTCAATTTCGCGTTTACGCAACTCCGTGTTGTTCGGAAATTTGCTGGTAGCCTCAGCTATCGTTTTAAGCGCATTGGTAGTGTCTTTATTAAACAGGTAGATGGTAGTCAAATCGTTATATACATCACTTTTTTTAGAATAGTTGGTTGTAACCAGTTTGCTGTAATTAGTTATTGCACCAGGATAGTTTTTAGCATTAGATGCTGAAATTGCGGTATACAATATCAACAGGGTATCTTCCGGAACAATCTGGCGGCCAGCGTCGAATGCTTTATAAGCATCATCGAAATTTTTCGCCTGAAATGCTTTTACGCCTTTATCTAACTGGATTTGAGCCAGCTCGCGACTTGCATGAAGGATAAGATTGGAATTCTCATTTTTTGAATCTGCAGCCTGAGCCTTTTTAATGGCGTCAGAAGCCGTAGCGTATTCGGTAGCAGCCACAGTTGCATCAGTTTCAACAGCAGCAAGCGAGGCATATACCATAGCCTGTGTTGCATACATAGCCGGTGAGGTTGCAGTTTTTGCATTTGCAGCCGCTTTATCGATCGAAGCTTTGGCGTTTAAAAGGAATGG
Organism: uncultured Mucilaginibacter sp.; assembly: GCA_903863845.1. Lineage (GTDB taxonomy): Bacteria > Bacteroidota > Bacteroidia > Sphingobacteriales > Sphingobacteriaceae > Mucilaginibacter. The sequence goes on from CAIPDP010000187.1 coordinate 5,638, forward strand.
TTTTGCCAATAGCTGATTACCCCTGGCAACATCATATTTCGAATAATTATCCTTCGCATCATCAATGGCTCTTTGCTGTGAAAAAGCACTGAGTACCGAAAAGGCAAAAAATGCCGTCAAAAGTCTGATTTTCATGTTTTATTGATTTGTTAAATTTTTAAGTTTATTAATTGTCTTTTCCAGTTGGTCCTGGTTGCCCATCTTCGAGTAAACTATCTGCAGCAATTGAAGGCATTTAATATCGTTTGGTGATATTTCATTTGCCTTTTCAAGCCATATTCCTGAGCGTTCAAATCCTTTTGTCTGATCCTTGTTAGCAACAGCCTCTCTCAAGTAAAGCAAACCCAGGTTATAAATAGGCTCAAAAACTGAATTATTGAGCTCAATTGAACGTAAATATAGTGATTCTGCTTTATCAAACTCATTTAAATGATCATAACAATTAGCCGCGATATATACTATCTCAGCATTAGCCGGGTTCTCATCCAGCAACTGGCTCAACAGTGGTTCAAGTGATCCGTAATCGCGTTTATTATTATAGATATTGGCTTCATCCAGTAACAGAAATTTATCATCCGGTAATTTTCTCCTGCCTTTCTTTAATACCTGTAGTGCTTTTGTGGTGTCGCCTATTGCCTTAAATGCATTTGAAGCGGCTTCAATTACTTCCGCCTTTGAACTATCCGTTTTAAGCAGATCGGTATAATATTTTGTGGCATCTATCAAATTGCCCATTTTGTTATTGGCATAGGCGATATAACCGTTCAGCTCTTTGTACTCAGGCGCGAATTTTTTTGCTTTCTGAAAAGATTGAATGGCATTGTAAAAGTCTGATATACGCATATAATCAAACCCCTGCCGCAGGTAGACGTTGGCAACACTTCTGCGCGAGAAATCAATTTGATGCTGAAAGCGGTAACTGCGCTTATCTGCCATCAGCTGGCCTACTAAACGTGTAACCTGCCCAAAAAATACCGGCGGCATTTTAAGTTTATTTGTTGAATCCAAATAAACAATGCTGCTGTAAACTACTGCCTTGTAGACGTTTTTTTCAAGATCGACCGAATCCAGGTGGGTCTTCATCAGGCTGTCAACCGACTTTTTTGCATTGGTCAGGTATTTCAAGTCTTTCTTTTGCTTGTAAAGCGCCAGGTTATTGACGACGTTTTTAAACACCTCCGACTGAGCGGAGGCATCTATCACGGCAAGAAACAACACTGCCAGCAACAATGTTACTTTACGGCTCAACATACCTTATTATTCTTCGGTTTTCTCTCCTTCCGGACTGTCAGTAACCGGATTTTCCGGATTACCGGCAACTTCTCCAGTTTCCTCTTCAGCCTCATCATGTTCTATACGGGCAACTGAAGCAATTTCATCATTCTCTTTCAAGGTGATCAATCTTACTCCCTGGGTTGCACGTCCCATGGTACGCAGTTCGCTCATCGCAATACGGATAATGATACCTGAACGGTTAATGATCATCAGGTCGTCTTTATCAGTAACATCTTTAATGGCAACAAGTTTGCCTGTTTTATCCGTTACGTTTAAGGTTTTAACACCTTTACCCCCACGGTTGGTCACCCGGTAATCATCGATATCCGTACGTTTGCCATAGCCTTTTTCCGAAACCACCAACACTGTCGTTTCCGGATTATCAACACTGATCATACCTACTACTTCATCATTCTCATCCTCCAGAGTTATGCCACGCACACCGGTTGCTGTACGACCCATTGGCCTTACTGTCGACTCGTTGAAGCGAATCGCCCTACCCGATTTCAGCGCCATCACGATCTCGCTGCTGCCGCTGGTCAGGTTTGCTTCCAGCAATACATCACCATCGTTGATATTAATAGCATTGATACCGTTTGCACGTGGCCGCGAATAGGCTTCCAGTGATGTTTTCTTTATGGTACCTTTCTTGGTACACATAATAATATAGTTATTGTCAAGGTATTCCTGATCCTTAAGACTGATCAGTTTGATGTATGCCTTGATCTTTTCTTCTTTTGGTATATTGATGATGTTCTGTATCGCACGTCCTTTAGAAGTACGGGTACCTTCCGGAATTTCAAATACTCTGAGCCAGAAACAACGACCGGCTTCGGTAAAGAACAACATATAATTGTGGTTGGAAGCAACCAGCAAGTGCTCGATAAAGTCGGCCTCGCGGCTATTGCTGCCAAGGGACCCTTTACCTCCCCTTCCCTGTGTGCGATATTCTGTCAAAGGCGTACGTTTAATATAGCCCTCATGTGATATCGTTATCACTACTTCTTCATTCTCGATAAAGTCTTCGGTCTGCATCTCAGCCGATGAATACACGATCTCCGTCTTGCGCTCATCGCCATATTTCTCGCGAATTTCAATCAGCTCATCTTTAATGATCTGCATGCGTATACCATGGTCAGCTAAAACCGATTTTAAGTATTCGATGGTTTTCATTAACTCATTGTACTCATCTTTGATTTTATCACGTTCCAAACCGGTTAACCTTCTCAGGGTCATATCCAATATGGCACGTGCCTGGATCTCGCTCAATCCGAAAGATGTCATCAAACCATCGCGCGCTTCTTCCGGCGTATTTGAACTCCTGATCAGTTTGATCACCTCATCCAGGTGATCCAAAGCGATCAATAAACCTTCCAGCACGTGGGCACGTTTTTCGGCCTCTGCCAGTTCGAATTTGGTACGGCGTACAACAACTTCGTGACGGTGTTCAACAAAATGGTGTATCAGGTCCCTCAGGTTCAGTAACATCGGCCTGCCATGTACCAGTGCAATATTGTTTACACTGAACGAAGTTTGCAGGGCAGTATATTTATACAGGTTATTCAGTACGATCGCCGCGTTTGAGTCGCGTTTTATTTCATAAACTACACGTATACCTTCTCGGTTAGACTCATCGCGAATTGCTGATATGCCTTCTATTTTCTTTTCTTCAACCAATTCAGCCGTACGCTCGATCATTTGCGATTTATTGATCTGGTAAGGTATCTCGGTAACAATGATCCGTTCGCGTTCGTTGCCGTAGGTTTCAATTTCGGCCCTCGCACGCATCACGATCCTTCCCCTGCCTGTTTCCAGCGCATCGCGTACACCTTCCACACCATAAATGATAGCACCGGTAGGAAAATCCGGACCTTTAACATGTTTCATTAACTCAGCAACCTCTATATCCCGGTTATCGATCAATGCCAGGGTGGCATCAATTACCTCGGTAAGGTTATGTGGCGCCATGTTAGTTGCCATACCAACGGCAATACCCGATGCACCGTTGATCAGCAGATTGGGTACTTTTGCCGGAAGCACTGTTGGCTCTTCCAGCGAGTCGTCAAAGTTTAGCTGGTAATCGATCGTATCCTTGTTGATATCGGCAAGCATCTCTTCAGCAATTTTCTGAAGCCTTGCCTCCGTATAACGCATCGCTGCAGGCTCATCGCCGTCTATCGAACCGTAGTTACCCTGCCCTTCAACAAATGGATAGCGTAAACTCCACTCCTGCGCCATACGCACCATGGCATCATATACTGATGTATCACCATGCGGGTGATATTTACCCAAAACCTCACCCACGATACGGGCCGATTTTTTATAGGGTTTGCTGTTGCTTAACCCCAGGTCGAGCATACCATAAAGTACGCGCCTGTGAACCGGTTTTAAACCGTCGCGCACGTCGGGTAATGCACGCGAAACAATCACCGACATTGAATAGTCAATGTAGGCAGATCGCATTTCTTCGTCTATATTAATTGGAATTATTCTGTCTTCTGGTGTAAGGTTGCCTTTTCCTGTCTCGTCAGCCATTGTATAAAATTAGAGTAGCTATTGGGTCTATAATAGTGGTGAGGTATGATGAACCAAACCGACCTGCGAAGTTAAAAAATTACTTCGGTTTAGGGGAGGTTTTTTATGCACATCGGGGCTAAAATGTGAGTAAAAACGTAACGAAATGGTTAGCAGTACTATTATAAGCGACCGACTAAGGCATACAGGGAAAACAGCACCGTTTGGGGCTATTTTTTACGCCTCCAATACTCTTCAACCTGCATTCCGCTGGGTAATGTGCCTTTGAAGATCAGCGAGTCGTGCCTCATCGTAAATACGTATCTGACCGCAATATTTTTAAGTTTTGTAGGCTGAGTGCAATAGGTCTGCACTTCGATGCAGGTATCTCCTTTAAGCGAATAGTCACCGGTTTCATAGCGCTCGGGTTTTGCATCTTTTTCCAGCGCATACGAACTGAAATGCATATCATCGTACTTCCTTTGCAGTGTATATCCCTCCGGAGGACCTTCCTTTTTGCCGTTGTAAATACCGCCTAAATATTGCCATGTACCTTTGAACGGACTGCCATCATCAAAAGATGAGGCAACTATTACAACAATCACAGCAGCCAATATTCTTTTCATGACGCCCAATTTATGCCTTTCGTTAACAGGTTAAGGGTTTTTTCTTCTTCAGATCCGGCTTCGGCATGGTAATCATAAACCCATTGTGCCGTAGGTGGCAGACTCATCAGTATCGATTCAATTCGACCGTTAGTTTCCAGTCCAAACTTAGTTCCGGCATCGTAAACCAGGTTAAATTCCGCATAACGACTGCGACGCTGGTATTGCCAATTCTGCTGCTCCTGAGTAAAACTTTTGTTTCTGTTACGATCGATCAGCTCAGTATAGATCGGGGCAAACGAGCGGCCCACAGCTTTTGAAAAGTCGAAGATATTTTCCCAGCTAAGCTCTGCATCTGCGGTCAACCTATCATAAAATATGCCGCCTATGCCGCGTGTTTCGTTCCGATGTTTAATGAAGAAATAATCGTCGGCCCAGTTTTTGAATTTTGGGTAAAAATCGGGATGAAACTGGTCGCAGGTTGATTTAATATAGTGGTGAAAGAACCTGGCGTCCTCATCAAAAATGTAATGCGGCGTCAGGTCGATTCCGCCGCCAAACCATCTGACTTCCGAACCCGGCATCTCGAAATACCTGATATTCATATGAATGATAGGCACCAGCGGGTGATTAGGATGAATAACTATGGAAACGCCAGTCGCAAAAAAATCGTCCTGTTCAACTTTTAGCGCTTTTTTCATCACCTCAGGTAATTTGCCATATACGGCCGAAAAATTCACGCCGCCCTTTTCAATAACGGCCCCATTTTGCAGAATTCGTGTTCGTCCTCCCCCGCCACCATCACGCTGCCATATCTCCTCTTCGAATTTGCCTTTACCATCGCAATCAGCCAAAGCCTGGCATATTTCGTCCTGAATGATCTGGTAATCGGCAGCAATTTGTTCCTTGGTTATCATTAGCGAATATTTTTGATCGGGATATAAAAATTGATCCTGCTATAAAGACTTAGCGAAAATAAATAGATTAAAGTAAAACTACACCTGATTGAACACTAACATTAAGCTTGTTCTACATAATCCAATTCGGTATGGAACGTTTCTTTCAGTTGGCTTATAGAAAACAAAGCGATCATACTCAGGATTCCCATTAAAATATAACCACTGTTGATCATACCATAATGCGTTGTAAGTGTAGCAAATGCAGCGTTAATTGGTATCAGCGAGGCCCTTATAAAGTTTGGTACCGTAGTAGTTACCGTAGCGCGAATATTTGTTCCGAATTGTTCCGCAGGAATTGTTACAAAGATGGGCCAGTAACCAACACCAAAACCCATGAAAAGGCAAAGCCAGGTAAATTGTGTATTAGTTATCTCGGTTGCCTGTAGATAACAAACAGTACTAATGGCCGAAATAATGATAAACACAACAACCGTTAGACGCCTTGACCGGGTGATCTGTGAAAATAAACCCGCAAACAGGCCCCCAATCGCTATACCAATATAGCTATAAAACACGCCATCGCCGGCGTTCAATGCAACCTTTGCGCCAAGTGCTTTCCCAAATTCAGGCGATAGCGTAATCAAAATACCAATAACGAACCAATTTGCTGCGCCAACCAAAATACAGTACAGGTATTTGATAAAACGTTTGAAATTGGTAAACAACATCAGGAAATTACCCCGGGAAATATCACGATTTTCAACTTCCTTATATAAACCAGATTCGAAAGTGCCCAAACGCAACAATAGCAAGAAGATACCCAGTATACCACCAACATAATAAGCCCAATGCCAGTCGAGGTTTTTTGCTACCAGGTTTGCAGCTGCAGCACCCAATAAGCCAATAACAGATACGATCATAGTTCCATAGCCTCTTTTGGTGGTCTTCATAGTTTCTGTGACCAGGGTAATTCCTGCACCTAATTCGCCGGCTAATCCGATACCAGCTATAAACCTGACGATTATGTACTGATCGACCCCAGTTACCCTACCGTTAACAAAATTGGCTACCGAATACATTAAAATGGATCCAAAAAGCACTTTAATACGACCTAATTTATCGCCCAGTATCCCCCATAGCAAACCGCCGATGAGTAAACCAAGCATTTGCCAATTGATGATGGTAATCCCAACGGCCTTAACATCAGCTTGTTTCACGCCTATACTTAGCAAACTTGGCACCCGCACTATCGAAAAGACCAGCAAATCGTAGATATCAACAAAATACCCCAATGAGGCAACAAGCACCAAAAAAATAATGTTCCTGTTTGCGTTGCTTTTTACTGTATCGTTCATTTTTTAATAATTGGATGGGCTAATTTGGTAAAAATTCCCGCATAAAAAAACCCCTGCACTGTGCAGAGGTTTTTCTTTGATCAGAAACGTCATTTATATCTTCTTCACCTTTACTGCCTGTAAGCCTTTTCTGCCTTCTTCCACATCATACTCAACGTTATCATTATCCTTGATGGCATTTACACCTCCCTGCACATCTTTAAAATGTACAAACAGGTCTTTGCCTTCATCGGTGATGATGAAACCGTATCCTTTTTGTGTGTTAAACCATTTTACTTTTCCAGTTTTCATAATATTGTTATAGCATTAAAAATTAGTTCACCAGATTAAAATAAACAATTACCAAACTGAAAACAAAGTCAGAAAGCAATATGTATAATACCCTAATTAACTCAAATATATAAAATTATTAAAAATAAA
>CAIPDP010000188.1 GCA_903863845.1 uncultured Mucilaginibacter sp.
CAGTAATGCGCTGCAGACAGCAGATAATATTTACAAGGAGCTGGCAAGGCTAAAAAAATCGTTCCCCGCCGACGTTGACTACGTAGTTCCTTTTGAATCGATCACCATCATCAAAGTATCGATGCAGGAAGTTATCGGCACCTTACTTAAAGCATTGGCGCTGGTTGCAATAGTGGTATTCCTGTTCCTCCAAAACTGGCGTTCTACGATCATTCCGATATTGGCCATACCTGTTTCCATCCTGGCCACCTTTTGCTTTTTCATACCATTGGGCTTTACCATCAATACACTCACGATGTTTGGCTTCGTATTAGCTATAGGCATCGTAGTTGACGACGCCATTATTGTAGTAGAGGCCGTCCAGCATTATATAGACGATCAGGGCATGTCGGCTAAAGAGGCCACATACCATGCCATGAAAGAAATATCAGCTCCGGTTATTGCCATAGCATTGATCCTGGCTTCGGTATTTGTACCAGTGGGCTTTATTCCTGGAATCGTCGGTAGGCTTTATCAACAGTTTGCTATTACAATCGCTATATCAGTGATCATATCTGCTTTTGTAGCGCTCTCACTTACACCTGCGCTTTGTACCTTACTGCTCAGGCCAAGTCACCATGAGAGTAAGAATTTTAAGTGGCTCGATAAATTTTTCCATCATTTCAATCGCTTCTTTGATGGCCTAACCCACCGATATACCAATGGGGTAAGAAAAAGCATCAGTGGATCTATCTACGTTGTTATCATGCTGGTTTGTATCTGTGCCGGCACCTATTTACTATTCAGAGCCAAGCCATCTGGTTTTGTGCCCAACGAAGATGGCGGGCGTTTATTTGTTACCTACCAGTTGCCTGATGCTTCTTCAACCACCCAGTCTGTAGCTGTGATGGAAAAACTGATGAAGATAGTAGGCACTACCAAAGGCATATTACACTATGCGGCATCTTCAGGATTTAACATCCTTAATGGTGGGGCTAACTCTAACGCCGGCTCGATGTTTTTGATGTTGACGCCATGGGACGAACGCACGTCAAAAGAGTTACGTATCGAAGGCATTGCCGCAAACCTTAAGAAACGCTTCGCGGCGGCAGGCATAAAAAATGCCAATATCGTCGTGATCCAGCCGCCGCCGATCAGGGGTATCGGATTGGCTGCCGGCTATAGTATGCAAATTGAAGAAGGCAACTCAACCGACGATATTCATGCCTTTGAAAAGGCGGTACATAAATTTGTGGCCGCGGCCCAAAAAATACCGGCTACTTCTACTGCCTTCAGCTATTATTCGGCACATACGCCAAGTTACGATCTGACCGTTGATCGCGAAAAATGTCAGAAACTGGGGGTCAATATCGGCGATGTGTTTACCACCATGCAGGCCTATATGGGTAGTATGTTCGTCAATAATTTTACGCTTTACCGGCGAACCTATCACGTGGTTGCGCAAGCCGATACCAATTACCGGGCGCTGATATCGGACATGGACAAATATTACGTAAGGAATCAGGCCGGCGAAATGCTGCCCCTGAGTACCTTGATCCACTACAAAGCGACAGCTGCTGCGCCCCTTATAACGCACTTTAATATCTTCCGCTCTGCCGAGGTAGATGGCGCCATACCAGAAGGCTATAGCAGCGGGCAAAGTCTGGATGCACTAAGACAGGTAGCAGCTAAGGTGCTTCCAAGGGGTTATACGATAGAATTTTCGGGACTGAGCTATGAAGAGATCAAGGCCGGCTCCACCACTATTTACATTTTCATTTTTTCCATCACCTTTGTTTTCCTCTTCCTCGCTGCCTTGTACGAAAGCTGGTCGGTGCCATTTTCGGTGATGCTGGCAGTACCTATCAGTGCTTTTGGGGCAATACTGGCACTGACTATCATTCCGCCACTCACCAATAATGTTTATGCGCAGATCGGGTTGATCACCCTGATCGGCTTATCGGCCAAAAATGCGATCCTGATTGTTGAGTTTGCCAAGATCCGCGTCGACCGGGGCGAAGAGCTGATCAAATCGACTCTGGAAGCGGTTAAGCTGCGCCTGAGACCTATTGTAATGACCTCCCTGGCATTTATACTGGGTGTTTTACCACTATGCCTTGCAACCGGCGCAGGCGCTGCATCCCGCAATACAATAGGCGTGACGGTATTAGGCGGAATGATCGCGTCAGTAACCTTGTCTATTTTTGTGGTACCAGTATTGTTTGTATTACTTACCCGTTTTTCATACGGCAAAAAACAATTGGCCTGGCTACGCGACAACCATGAATTATTAATGGAAAAAGCCCAAAAGGTAGAAATGCAAAATATCGACCCTGAACTGGAATACGATATCGCCCAGGCCAAAGCGTGGAACGAAGCTGATAAAGAAAATGCTGAAGGAAAACGAGAGGAATAAAGGACTTTGATGAAAAAGAAAAGTTAAAATTTAAAACCGATCCTTTTTCCCTAAACGTTCCCTGCGATAACAGAAGCATCATCATTACTTTCTGTTTTTTCAGGTTCAATAGCACCCGGATAGCCAAAAAGTTTGCGTTCTTTGATCACTGCGGCAACATCTGCTGGTACAAATTCTTCCCAAACAGACGAGCCGCTGCTGATCTGGCTCAGCACCTTATCGGTATGAACATGCAGGTTTTTCTCGTTGTAGTGGCTGATGTCTTCGATCTTGTTATTCGATATCAGGTAACGGTACAGGTCGATCAGGTGTTGCGGAGGATAAAACCGCAGGCAGTTCATGATAATGCCATCCCTGAATGTGGGGTAAATAAATAACTTCACATTGCGGCTGAACAGCGTAGCAAATGACTCAAGGATACCTCCCGGCAGATCCTGGTAGTGTTCCTCGGCGAAAATATATTCGAGGTTTGGAAATCCCAACACTACCCCCATTTTCAACTTGGTGATCTTCGATAAAAAGGCCACCAGTTTGTAATACTCATGAAAATTGGAGATCAATACTGTCTGGCCGAGTGAACATAATATATCAACCCGGTCGAGAAAATCCTTTTCATCAATTTCTGCTGACTGGCTGGCATTACGTTCCTTAAGCGCCTGCAAGGTCAATTCGGCTACAACGATCACGTTATTCTTATCGACACCGGGTTCCTGCAAAAACTGTTTTACGCCCGTATTTAACATATCAAGGTGAACGTTTACCAATGGACGAAAACGGCCCCTGATAACAACAATATTCTTCTTGTATAAAACCTCAGAGGGTTGCAGATTCTTGCCGTCGGGACCGAATACAGCTGCGTCTGAAAAGCCATATTTTACCAGGTGCAGGCTCATGAGGCGATTATCCACTTTCGCGAAATCAGGCCCTTCAAAACGTACCATATCAATTTGGATACGATCCGTATTCAGGTCGTCCAATAAGGATTGAATGAAAACTGAGGGTACATCATTATAATAAAAGCAGGCATACATCAGGTTTACGCCTAAAATGCCCACAGCCTGCTGTTGCAGGTTATTATCATTATCTAACAACTTAACGTGCAGAACAACATCGTTATAACCGCCATTGGGGGTTAATTGAAAACGCACACCCATCCAACCATGCCCCTCGTTGGTTTTGTGGTAATTAAGGGCCGACATGGTATTTGAGAAAGCGAAAAAGGTTGTGGTATCCCCACGAAGTGTTGCTAAACGTTCGATCAGCAGCCCGTATTCGTGTTCAAGCATCGAAATCAAACGAGCCTCGCTCACATACCTGCGAACCTGCTGGGCACCGTATATCGCATCAGAGAAAGTCATGTCATAAGCCGACATGGTTTTGGCTATGGTACCAGATGAAGCACCGGCTTTAAAGAAATTGGCTGCAACGTCCTGCCCGGCACCTATTTCGGCAAATGAACCGTAAATTCTGGGGTCGAGGTTAATGGCCAGGGCTTTTTGCTTGGTACCTATATCTTTATTATAAAGGGCACTCATACTGCTTGTTTTTAAGATCGATTATTGCCAAAAACTTTCATCGATAATGTACACAAAAATAAGATTTTTTGCCGAACGAACAGACCGGAAAAAAGATTTATTATCGCCTGAAAGCTCCAAATGGTCCAAAAAGCCAAGACAAAATCAGAACATATCCTTGCGATAAAGCCTTACAATTCAGTGTAAAATCAAAAACTGAAAACTTCTTTTCAAAAAGATTTGCGCAGAAATATAAAAAGCTTACTTTTGCAGCCCCGACGGGGTGTAGCGTAGCCCGGTATCGCGCCACATTTGGGATGTGGAGGCCGCAGGTTCGAATCCTGCCACCCCGACGAAATAAAAGCCGCTTCTGAGTGATCAGAGCGGCTTCTTTGTTTGATATGCTATAAATTGGTTAAAATAGCCAAAGAACAGTATCGGGCCTTTTGCTTGCAGATAAAATATCGTCTGTTACATAAAACTACTCCGTCAAAAGCAAGCATTTTTTCAATTGTCGTTGACGATCATATCATGCAAGTCTTTCAATTGTCCATCGGGCCCGCGCTTATCCTTATCATTGAAATTGCAGTAGGCCCAGCAATTATTCAGGTATGGAATGTTATCCAAATCGAAAATTATCTTTTTCCATTTAGCAGCTTCTCTGTCAAAAACAAAGACTATATTTTTCCGGGTATCATAATAGAACCAACCGATTTCCTTCGAAACGGCAAAGGTGATCGACGATACAGATATTTGAAAACCATTCAGTGTTCTGGGGTCAATTTGTTTAATAATAGCAACCTGAGGTCCCGGGTACATGTTTTTCAATCGCCTTCCCTCTGAAGTATTGTAAATTAAATCGATCAGAGCGTTCTTAAATAATATTGCTTCCTCGCTAACCGCCGGGATTTGCTGGCCTGTTGCAAAATCAATGGCATAAAGTTTTGAGTTAGGATAATGGTCAACTAAAATTTGCTGAGCCCGAACAGATTCAAACACAAACAATAGCAAAAGAAACAGCACAGATTTTTTCACCTCTTTTATTAAAATTCGCGCATTTTGTCTGTCTCAATTCTAATAAAAAAGCATTTTAATTTTAACTACAAAAACATGTGGGTTAACTCTTGGTTTAAGAAAAATTTTAAAAAAAATAGTTCCCCCTTACTGAAAAACAAATTTTAGTTTAGTAAGAGGAATAATAAGAAACGGGGAATTTTACAAGAACGGTTTTGTCAAAAATGTTAGTTTACTTTAAATGACTTAATACCATTCTTGTATATAAAGTTGCACCCAATCGGTTTAAATGATGATAATCAGAATAATATTTTTCATCATCAAATATCTTGCTTGTAGAGTAATCATAAAAGGGTACTTTATTTAATTCACAAAGCTGTTTGGTTATGGCGATGCTTTTAGGAGTTGAAGCATATTGAATAAAAATTGGCGAAACACAGACAACCAATTTCACATTGGCCTGTTTGCAATCGGCAAGTATTTTTTTAAAATAAGATAGCTTTAACGAATCTATTTCGTTTGACGGAGTCACGTATTTTTTTGTGACTTTAAATACCTTTTCGACCGGGTAGTAGCCTTTAATTTTTGATTCATCAGCAGTCTTTTGTTTTACGTTAAACATTGTTTTTAAAGTAAAAAATAATTTTGAATTATAGGGATAAATTTTCGACAGTAATTTGTATTTTTCAAATCGACCCCTCAATTCACATATTTCCCTTAGTTCGGGATGTCCATCGTAATAAGGAAGCAAGCAGCTTAATCTTTCATAAGAATCTGACGAAGGTTCGAATTCATAAGGTATTATATCAAGCACAATCAGCTTCGGGTGGTATCGTTTTAGCACCGATTGCACCATACCATAATAATAAAATACCTGGCTTGCGATTCGACCGCCGTTATAGGCACTCATTTTTAAGCTGTCTTCAATCATAGGCGTATCATAATGATAGGTGGCACGAGATGACCCAAGGATCAGTATATCAGATGTTACGTCGTTGATTACAAAAGTAGTTCGTGAATCGTCACTATTTTGCTGCAGGAAATAGTATTTTTTTAAAATTGATCCAACCAGGTAGTCTAAACAAACCAATATGATGATAAAAACGATCAGCTTTTTAAGTATGCGTAACTTTTCCTTCATTACAAGTTAAAATTGGAAATAAATAAACTGTCCACCATCAAAAACCCCTATCAAAAGAATTAAAATTACTAAAATGCTGCAAGTTGCGATTCTCACAATTGGCGATTTATTAAAAAAGAACATGTTTTTTCCATGATGCATTTCTTCGTTAGCTTCAAATAGGAATAAAATAAATAAACCGATGAGCGGGTACAACAGTAAAGTATAATTATCCATAAAATACAGTTTCCCTTTAGCGGTAAAAATCCGCCTTATGATGGTTGTAGCCTGATCAAATGAATTGGCTCTGAAGAATATCCAGGTAAAGGAAATCAAAATGAAAGTAAAAGCTATTTTAAAAAACTTAGTTAACCTCTTTAAAACGCCATGATGGATACTCATCTCTTTAAATTTATTTGTCAATGGTCGCAGAACAATACCAATGATCAAATAAATTCCATTTATTCCCCCCCAAATCACAAAGGTCCAATTGGCTCCATGCCACAATCCACTAATTAAAAAAACAAAAAACAGGTTAAAATACCATCTTGGAACCGACACCCTGTTACCGCCCAGCGATATGTATAAATAATCGGAAAACCAGGTCGATAAGGAAATATGCCATCTTCGCCAAAAAGTCGAAATACTGGTAGAAAAGTAAGGCCTGTTAAAGTTGGTCATTAATTTAAAACCCATCATTCTTGCCGAACCCAGAGCGATATCGGAATACCCCGAAAAATCACAATAAATTTGAATAGCAAAATACGCTGTTGCCAACATTAGTGATTTAGAACTTTGCTCTGCCGGGTTTTTATAAATCATTGAAACGTACAATGCCAGGCGGTCAGCAATAACCAATTTTTTAAAAAAGCCCCACAATATTAATTTAAATCCGACCGAAAAATTATCATAGGTGATCTCATGCTTTTCGTAAAACTGGTGCAAAATATTTTGCGGACGCTCGATCGGCCCGGCAACCAACTGCGGGAAAAACATCACATACAAAGCATAAATTCCAAAATGCTTTTCGGCTTTTTGATTGCCCCGGTATACTTCGATCGTATAACTCATGGCCTGAAAAGTATGAAATGACAATCCGATCGGCAATAATATGGACAGGTAAGGAATATGATTTGGAAGACCAAAATGATTAAGTAATTCGGTTATATTGCTGTTAAAAAAATTGTAATATTTAAAAACAGCAAGTACACCAATATTTGCCACCAAGGATGCTATCAAATAGGTTTTTCTCCGTTTGCCAATTGATCTTTCTATGTATATACCCGCGAAGTAATCTATTACAATTGTGAAACCTAAAATAAGAATGTAGACAGGCACAAATGCCATATAAAAATAACAACTGGCCAGCAGCAGCAGCAGCCACCTTATTTTATGAGGAAGAAGATAATATGAGGTTAAAACTATTACGAAAAATATACAGAATTGAATAGAGTTAAACAGCATAAAATAAATACTTTATCTTTTGAATGATACCGTACAGGTAAAGTTAAAAAAAAATGCATCAAAGCTATATTTGCTTCATATTTACAGCTTTGTGACATTATATAACAATTTAATGCTTACGAAATTTGCTGAAGGATGTTTTATTTATCGAAAGATAAAACAGCAATTAAGGCAGATATGAAAAATATTAAGGGACGTGAGATCAACAACAAATAATAGCAAATTGAAATTAACTGATAAATTGCTATAAACCCGATGCCAACAATTCAACCTGGCGAAGTTCTTCTTCACGCGCGATCAAATCAGCTATACTTTTTTGGGATAATATTTGCAGACAGGCATCACGGATAAAAATAAAAGTCGATCTGATCCCGCAGGTAGCTTCGTCAAAGCATTCATCGCATTTGTGGTAATAATTCAGACTGGCGCATGAAACCATGGCTATGGGACCATCGGTAAGGCGCAGTACCTGCACCAGGGATATATCTTCAGGTTTCTTACTTAACAAATAACCGCCTCCGGCGCCCTTTTTGCTGTAGATCAGACCTGCATTACGCAATTCACCCAATATAGCACCGAGGTATTTTTCTGGTATTTTTTCGATGGTGGCTATTTCAGTAATATGCAATGGTTGATTACCAGTGTTTTTCCCTAATAATATGAGTGCCTTAATGGCGTATTTGGTTTTTTTGGTTAACATGCGTATTGTTTTTAACCGCTATAAAACTATTGATTGCAAACACCAGTCAATCAATTCTTTACATTTTCAATTTGACAGCTATTTGTTGCCAGCATTATATTTTATTACATTTAGGCAGGAATGAACTACTGTTATAGTAGCTCTTTTTACCAAGATTGGGAACAGTAGTGATTGGCGTTACGGCTGTTCTTTCGTCTATAACCGGCAAGGTTTCCTTGTCGGTTTTTTTATTCGCAAACAATTTATTATTTCCCGGCTTGCAGCATAGAGAAACCGAATACTTATCAAAATACCACCTGTAAGAGTTGCCTTTGTGCAATAATTTTCAAGCGAAATTTCAAGGCTCCAACAGAAAAAACCTCCGAATTTTTAATAAATACTAGCTGCAAAGCTTTATTCTATCAACCTATTTTCATAGTTCGTTACAGTTCAAAAATAAGTCAATATTTTAAATATACAAATACTATAGACATAA
>CAIPDP010000189.1 GCA_903863845.1 uncultured Mucilaginibacter sp.
ACTATAGACATAATAGCATTTTTTAATCCTAAGTAAATTTAGAATCAGAAAAATTCCTTTACCACACCTATCATAAAAATTAATAGTTTAGGAGCCGAATTAATTAGTAATAATGCAAACGTTAAATAAACTTACTGTAGAAAAAATAGGCGGCACCTCGATGAGCGCATTGGGTGACGTTATTGATAATATCATCTTGTACGAACGCACTGGCGATCAGCTATATAACCGCGTTTTTGTGGTATCGGCATTTTCCGGTGTCACCAATTTACTGCTTGAAAATAAAAAGACCGGTGAACCAGGCGTATACCACCGCATTGCCAAATACCAGGATTTCCATGAATCGTTGAGGAAACTGACCGATAAGCTAAAAACCATAAACCAGCAATACGAACCCCTTGGACTAAACCTAAAAGTTGCCGACGAGTTTATTGAAAAGCACGTATCGCAGGCCCAAACCTACCTCGAAGATCTGGCCAATATACTGGCATCGGGTTATGTAAGTACTGAGGGTATCTTGCAAGCAGCACGTGAAATTCTGGCTTCTGTTGGTGAAAGCCATTCGGCCTTTGTTTTTGCCAATATTCTGCAAAACAGGGGTATCCATACCACGCTGGTCGACCTGAGTGGTTTTGGCGATCACCGTGCATTTACCATCGATCAGCGCATCAATCACGAGGTCAAAGATATCGCATTCGAAAAAACCATCTGTATCGTTACCGGTTACGCCAAGGGTACCGAAGGTATCATGCGGGAGTTCGACCGGGGATATTCTGAGGTTACTTTCAGTAAAATTGCTGCCTTCCTCAATCCGCAGGAGGCGGTGATCCACAAAGAATACCACCTCTCTACAGCCGATCCTGCCATTGTTGGCGAGGAT
The DNA here is from genome assembly GCA_903863845.1 of uncultured Mucilaginibacter sp. Classification (GTDB taxonomy): domain Bacteria; phylum Bacteroidota; class Bacteroidia; order Sphingobacteriales; family Sphingobacteriaceae; genus Mucilaginibacter. Next base: position 881 of record CAIPDP010000189.1, read on the forward strand.
AACTGCATACCGGTAGGCGATACCAACTATGACATTGCCGACCAACTGGCCGATGTGGGCATGGAAGCCATCCACCCAAAAGCGTCAAAACCGCTGGAAATAAATGGCATTAATTTGCGCATCAAAAATACTTTCCAGCCTTCGCACCCGGGCACACTGATCACCCGCGATTTTGTGTCGGACCACAAACGCGTTGAGGTGATCACAGGAACCGATAAATTATTGGTAATCGACGTTTATGATCCCTTAATGGTAGGCAATGTGGGTAGCGACTTAAAGATCATGCAGATATTTTTTGACCATGGTATCAGCTATACTTTTAAATCAACCAGCGCCAACAGTATCTCGATAGTGATATGGGAACATGATTTTGTTGAGAAACTGATCAGCGACCTGGAAGCTGATTTTGAAAAAGTGAATGTCGAGAAAGTGGCCATGGTTTGCCTGCTGGGTTCCAATATGGACCAACCCGGTTTGTTAGCCAAAGCTGCTACCGCCCTGGCTGCAAATGATATCAATATCAAATGTGCCGGATTTGCCCTGCGAAAAGTTAATATTCAGTTTTTAGTAGCACGCGAGCATTTTCAAATGGCTATCATTGCCCTGAATAAAGCGGTAGGTTCCTGAGGCGCTACCACTTGCCGGGCAGCCACTTAATGGCTAAATCAAGTATCGGGGCAGATATCTCAATATTTTTTTTGTCGGCTAAGTCGAATTACTATATTTGCAGTCCCAAAAAACGGGGTTTTATTGTAATTAAAGGTGAGGTGCCTGAGAGGCCGAAAGGATCAGTTTGCTAAACTGACGTACGGGAAACTGTACCGAGGGTTCGAATCCCTCCCTCACCGCGTCAATATTTAAAATACAGGCTTTAGAGTTCTTCTAAGGCCTTTTTTTATGCGAGTTATTTAATTTGGAGAAAATTGCAGCCCCCCGGGGTATCTCACTGAGGACCCACCATTTTGATTCGGGTTAAAGTAAACTTCATTCGCATCGCTTCCTGCCCCACCCAATGTAATTGCCTTAAACAAAATGGGATAGCAAATGTTATGTTGATGAAAGTGTGGGTTGAGAAGGTGAAATTGGCTTCTTCAAGATTTAAGCAGGTAAAGAGCATTTAGCAAGGGTTTTACCAGAAAGGCTATAACAGCCGGATTTAAAATTCTATTAAAAACGTAAAGCAATGGAACGTAACATTGATAGCTTGTTGGACTACCAGATCGAAGGCACCGACGGCGAAGCAGGCAAAACTGAAGATTTTTATTTTGACGATAAAACGTCGGCTATCAGGTATGTCATTGTAAAAACGGGTAGCTGGCTCTCGGGTCGTGAAGTACTGATCTCAACAAATGTGATCACAAAAACAGATAGTCTTACCAAAACGATCAGCATTAACCTAAGCCAGGAACAAATTCAGCTCAGTCCGGATATTGATACTGATAAACCGGTTTTCCTGCAAAAGGAAGCAATGTTAAACCAACGCCATTTTTGGAAAAACTTCGCCGGAAGTGGTTACTATGGCGGCGAAATGGGGATTGAAAATAACACGCCGGTGCGACTGAAACCTACTGACCGGGACCCCAAAGAAGATAACCATTTACGAAGTGTAGTGCAGGTTGGCGGATATGCTATTCATGCATCAAATGGCGAAATCGGCTACGTTAAAGATTTTATTATCGATGACCAAAGCTGGAAAGTGCTAGCACTGGTAGTGGAAACGCATAACTGGATAGGCGGTAAAAAAGTTGTAGTTGACATCAGCCACGTAAAAGCTATTTCATTTATCGACTGGACAGTTTATTTAAATATTTCAATGGAGGCTGTTAACGAAAGCAAGTTATTCGAGAAAGCCGAATACATCGCTCAATAGCTAATTTCAGTCCTGCCAAAAGTAAATCTCGACTTCGACCGATAGGTCTCAATTTTTAAGCTTCGGCAAATATTAAAATCCGTCTGGAATCAAAAACGCATTGCTTTCCTATTTATCCCACCATACCCTGCTGGTCATTTTATCGCCACCCGCTAAACGTGCAACCGCAGCATTGTAGCTGGCCAGGTTGGTTGTTTTCTGACTTGGCGGATAGGTAAGCCTGCGTGGTATAGTACCGTTGGTAACATTGCCCGGATAATTGGTTGGGGTTAATAGCGGGTAGCCGGTACGCCTCCAGTTCGACCAGGATTCATATTCGTCCATCAGGGTGCAAAGCCAGTATTGGGTATTGATCTGCGCCAGGGCATTAGCGTCAGTATAGGCTACGTTGCTGTAATAAGTTGCTGCGTCATTATCGCTAATGGTGGCGTTTGAACCATAGGCAGACATTTGGCTAAGCGCCGCCAACACCCCATTTTGGTAATGCGTTGCCGGATCGCCACCGATCCCCCATCTTTTAGCAGCATCGGCAAGCAGCAATTCTGTTTCGGCATAGGTCAGGATCAAAGTTGGTGCTGCTGTGTATAATATATTATTATTCAACCTCGAATAACCTGCAATACCGGTAGTAGGTATAGAATCGAGCATGGTGATATCTAAAGCAGGGTTACTGCCGCCAACAACAAAGCCTGAGGGCATCCCAACCTGGTCGGCGGGATTGTTATCGCTGGTGATATTGCCATTGTCATCTGTCGAATATATCCATGAAATGATCGGCAAGCGGGGATCATTATTAGCTTTCATCCCGCTGACCAGGACACTGGACAGTTTCAGATCGGTACTATCATTGCCAAATATCTCCAGGGCATCCCTGTTTTGCGTTAACTGGTTACCGTCCTGGTGCTGAACGATCGCATTATCAGCATTACTTTGAAAAGTTTTTCCGATAGCTTTCGTCACATATTTTTGTGCTGTAGTAGGATCTATTTTGGTTAAACGCATTGCCATACGTACCAGCAGCGAATTGCCGAACATCTTCCATTCTGCGATCTGGTCAGCAGCCGAGGAATACAAAACATCACCGGTAGGTTTATCGGCACTTTCACTCAGGCTGTCTACGGCTTGTGATACTTCCTTCAGCAAATCGGTATAAATTACCTGCTGCTGATCGTATACCGGGGTGTAAATACGGTCATAATAGCCCAAGCCAGCCTGGAAGTATGGTATGTCCCCATAAAGGTCGGTTATCTGTTCAAATACCATGGCTTTCATGATCCTGGCCATCTGATGCAGGTTCCGGTATTGCGGCTTATTTGCAGTCAACAGGTTCAACTCTACTACCGGCTGCACTTCGGAAGTATACGAATCCTGAAATAGCTCGCCCATGGCGCTGATATTATTCAAATACTTATCGCCATAATAAAAACCGGCGTTAGTGGATGCCGTGTGTTGTATAAAACAAGCTACCCCACCCCATTTGGTGGCCCAGGCGCTTCCTCCAAAATTGGTGCTGCCAGTGTACATCAGCTGAACTGTTGTCAACAACAGGTTGGGGTCATATTTTGCGGCTGTGATCGCATCGGGGTTGGTATTGACCGCCGTCAGATCCTTTTTACAAGAGTATATCGAAACAGTGATAAAACCTGCTATGATCAGATATATATATTTAAAGTTCATATCTATTATATTAAATATTAGCGCCTGCTTTTTATAGTTTAATGTTAAGGTTCAAGCCAATTGTCCGGGAGTACGGTACCGCCGGAGCCTCCAAACCCTGGGTATAAATTGATGCCGAATACGTCGATTCCGGATCGATATTAGGGGTATGCTTCACCAGTGTGTACACGTTGTGGCAAACAAAGCTTAGTCTTAAACCATGGATTTTATTGTTAAATAGCTTTTTAACCGCAAAGTCATAACCAAATATGATCTGCCTCAGCTTGATAAAACTGGCATCATAAACAAACTGTCCTTCGTTTGCAGACCCCCAGTCATTGTAATAAGCGGAGGCATATTGCTGATCGGTTCCGTAGGTAACATCGCGGCCGGCCAAGGTTGCCTTTGAAAGTCCCTGTTGATACGCAACGAAATTGGTATTGGAAAATAGCTTGCCACCAAATTTTCCGTCAACCAAAAAAGAAAGATTAAAGTGCCCCAATCGGAAGGAGTTGTTGATACCTCCGGTCCATGGACTAATAGCCGAACCAAAATCTTTAGGCTGCGCCAGTGAAGGATCAGGAGCACCCAGTCCCGGGTCGATAATAATGTTTCCTTTGCTGTCGCGGGCCGGGTCGAGCGCTATAATTTGCAGCGGCTCTTTGCCTACTATCTGCTGGGTATAAGCAGTAGCACCCCAATCCTGGGCTTCGTTACCAAGCGTGATCTGCTGTTGACCACCCAGCGAGATCACCTTACCCTTTGTATAGGAACCGTTGAAATTTACATCCCAGGAAAAATTCTTACTCTTAACTGGTGTACCGCCGATCTGCAGTTCAACACCATTGTATTTTAGTGTACCTACATTCAGCAAAGCCGAATTATAGCCCGATGTATAATCAATACTAACGGGTACGATATCGTCCTTCACCGTTTTTTGATAAACGGCCAGGTCAACCTTTAACCTGCCTTTGAAGAAATCAAGCTCGAGACCACCTTCAATTTCGCTGCGTGAAGATGGACGCAAAGCGCTATTGGGCACCTGCCCGTTCCCGGCAACGCCTATCGGGAATATTCCGTTGGTTACGTGCAGTGTTCCGGCGATAGAATAGGTTTGTAATGTTTGATAGGGATTATCAGCTGCACCACCTACATTGGCATAACTTAACCTTAATTTTCCCAGGTCGAGGCCGGGTATATGCCACAATTCGGAAAAGACGAATGAACCACTGAATGAAGGATATAAATAGTTGATTTTGCCCGGTGCCAGGGTCGAATACCAGTCGTTACGACCTGTTGCTGTCAAATAAAGGTAATCCTTGTAGGAAACATCCGCGCTCGCGTAAAGCGATTCAAATTCTTCGTTATTTAAAGCATATTGATCGGTCAGATTCTCCAGGTTGCCGATATTGTACAAAAAAGGGATCGCAAAATTCTGTCCCGAAGCGGTTACAAATTCCTGTACCGATTTGCGGTAATTAGCACCTAATAAAATATTGGCAGCAAAGTCTGAGCTCAATTTAAATTTCCTGCCCGTAGTAAGGTCGATATTGAGTTCGGTTTGCTTCACATTTTGTTCGCTCATATCACCGGTGATGCCTGCCGCTATCAAATAGCCGGTCCCTATAGGCTCAATATTCGTATTCCGGTCGTTCGAATAATCATCCGCTACTGCGAGACCGATGAAAGTGCCGTCGTCAAAGGTATATTTAGCATTGGCCGAACCGGTAAACCTGTTCCGATGGATCGCACCCTGAAATTCGTAAGCGGCAAAGTATGGGTTAGTAGTATAAGGGTCCGAAAATGGATTTAACTCATAGCCATTAGCCAAAGTACCATTGCCGTTGGCTCCTGCCAGGGTGGTGATGTTAATATTTGGCGGAACAAACATCGGCCCCCAGTTCAAATTCCCTACGGCATCAGAAACGTTAGGTGCATTTTTAGTATATTCTGATACGTATTGTGATGACAGGTCGAGCGCCAGGTTCTTGCCAAATTTCAAATTGGTTGTTTGGTTGAAGGTAAGGCGTTGCAGGCCGGCATTGGGCACATAGCTTTGATCGTTCAGGTTACTTACCGAAAAACGTGTGGCGCCATCGTCACCAAAGCCTTTACTAAATGAAAAAGTATTGGTTAAATTATTGCCCGGCCGGTAAAAACGCCCCAAATTACCTTTTGCTGCTTCCGAATAGGGCCTTTGAACCCCATCGAACTGGTAGGTCTGCGTTCCATCCAGCGGCGCTCCCCAGCTCGACTCCATCGAACCTAAGGCATTGGCGGCACTAACCGGCTTCGCGCCGTTGCTACCCTGCCCGTATTGTGTCTGAAAATCAGTTTCGTCTATTACATTTTCCCTTACATAATTTGAATTTACTTCAACCCCCAGACCTTCGCCATTTTTACCCTTTTTTGTTGTGATCAGCACTACCCCATTGGAACCACGGTAGCCATATAAAGCTGAAGCCGCGGCACCTTTTAAGATCGATATGGTTTCAATATCATCAGGATTGATATCACCTATACCATCACCACCGTCTTTACCACCGTAGCCGCCACCAACATCGGTGGTTGCATAGTTATTATTGACCAGGGGGATGCCATTCAACACATATAGTGGCTGGTTATTGCCCGTCATGTTGGTTATACCCCGTATCACCACATTGCTTGCGCCATTCGGACCAGTAGCAACACCGCTCACATTTACACCGGCAACTCTTCCTTCAAGGCTGTTCACAAAGCTATTTTCACGGGCCTCGGTAATAGTACCACCCTTAACCTCAGTTACAGAATAGCCTATTGCCCTCTTTTCTTTTGAAATGCCCAATGCAGTCACAACCACTTCTTTTAATTGCTCTTTGACCAGTTCAAGCTTTATATCCAGCACGGTTTGGTTGCCAACTGCAACTTCGAGGGTTTTGTAGCCTATGTTCGTAAATACCAGTATCGATTTACTGTTTGCAGCTATTGCAAAAGCCCCGGTACTATTGGTTGATACTTTGGTTTTAGTGCCTTTTAAGGTAACTGTAACGCCGTTTAAAGGCACTTTGGTTTCGATATCTGTCACCGTACCGGAAACAAGTTTTGCCGCCGGATTTTGCGCCGATGCCAGACTGACCGCGAATACAAGAAATATTGCTGTCAGGCAAATATTCTTAATAAACAGGAAGTCGCTTTTGAAGTAAATGTGTTTTTGCATACGATTAAATTAAAGCCGAAATAAGGAGTAAAGCAGGTATTTATTATTTTGATACCAATAAGGTCTCTTAATTATCAAAAAGTTCCTTTGAACAATCCTATCAATTGCACTAATCAGGGGATGATGTTAGAAGTCCCGGCGCAATATCAATACTTAAGTATTTGTATATCAACTACAAAAAAATCAGGGACCACAAATTCCAATCAAAACATATTTATTAATTTGATCGTCAAAGCAAAAATATCGAAATTTTTATTAATTCAGCCGAATTGGGCCGGAATTTATCGAAGATACCCAATAAAAGTTCGGCCTAATACTCAACACGCACATGATAAATACTCATCAGCATGCGCTTAAATATGGTTTTGATGGTTTCGATCTCTTTTAAAGTAATATCGCTGTCTTTCAGTTGATCCTGGTTCAACTTGTATTTTACGATGCGATCCACCAGGTCACTGATCGATTTTTCATTGGGTTCTCTCAGCGAACGCGAAGCCGCTTCTACCGAATCGGCCAGCATCAATACGCCCTGCTCCTTCGAAAAAGGTATTGGCCCTGGGTAGCGAAAGATGTTTTCGTTGACAAATTTCTCGGGAAAGTTCTTTAAAAACGACTGGAAGAAATAATCCACCCGGGTATTGCCATGGTGGGTACGGATAAAATCGGTCAATATATCCGGCAGGTTTGCCTTCCTTGCCATTTCTATTCCTTTGCTTACGTGCCTGATGATGATCTGGGCGCTTTCCTCATAAGGCAATTTATCATGCGGATTAAAACCCGAGCTTTGATTCTCGATAAAATACAAGGGATTCTCCAATTTACCGATATCATGATACAAAGCACCTGCGCGTACCAGCAAGGCGTTACCGCCGATACTAAAAATTGCGTTTTCGGCCAGGTTGGCTACCTGGAGTGAATGCTGGAAGGTGCCGGGGGCAGTAAAAGCTAGTTCGCGAAGCAATGGCGCATTGGTATTGGTCAATTCGATGAGCGTGATATCCGATGTGATACCGAATACCTTTTCGAAAGCATAAATGAGCGGGTAAGCCAGCAAAGTAAGCATTACACTTACTACAAAGGGTACAAAATCGGCCCAGTCGATACTGCTGAGGCTTCCCTCGCGGATAAAGGAAATACCCAGGAAAGCCACAAAATAACTGGATGTGATGATCAGTGCCGATGTAAGGAACTGCCCGCGCCGCATCAGGTTCTTGATACTATAAATAGATACCATCCCGGCAGTAACCTCGAAGTAGGCAAATTCAAAACTATTGGGTACAAAAAATCCCGCAACCAAAATCACCAGTACGTGTATATTCAGAGCCAGTCGCGTATCAAACAATATCCGGATAATAATTGGTACAATACAATAAGGTATATAATAGAGGTTCGGCAGCTGCAGTTTGATAGCAAGTGAAAGGGAAGCCAGCATGGCCGTAACCACCAGCAGGATAAGGCCTACCAGGCGGTTATCCATATAAATATCTTTGCGGAAAAGGTACAGGAAAACGATCAGCAAACTGATCACGATAGATACCAACAGTATCTGACCAAGCAAAACTAATCGGGGATCGCCATTGACACGGGCATTATCTTCAAAAGCTTTTTTGTACGATTCCAGTTTCTGGAACACCAGGTCATTAACGATCGACCCTTTAGCTACGATCACCTCCCCTTTCTGCACCATACCGCGGGTTTGCGACAAACCATCCAACACTTCTTTCTCGAGGCGGTTAGTTAGCTTATCATCATAGCGGATATTGTTTTGCAAACGGTTTTGTATCAGGTCGAGCACAAAACTCTGGTCAAGGCTTTTATAGGCAGCAAGTTGCTGGCTACAATAAGCCATCGCTTTTTCTTTGGTAAAAAGGTCGGCCGTATTTTTATCCGTGGCCACATTTTTATTGAGAATAGTGATCGGGTAATTTTGCTGCACCTGCTGGTATTTCGGGTTCAGGCTCAATAAACCTTTGCTGTATATCTCCTTTAGCAGGTTCTCTCCTATTTGTAAGTAAAACTGCTTTTGTTTTTCATTGATACCTGCGTTGTGCCATTTGATCTCGAAATCGTTCTTATAACCCTCTACCGCTTGTGCCGCCATATCTTCATCCAACTGATAAATTGGTGTGATACTACGACGGGCAGCCTGCTGATCGCTTTCAATCTCCTGAGGCGTTTTAAGGATGGCGAAATTATAAGGCGAAACCAGGTCTTTTTGCGTCCAGATGCGACCGCGATCATATTCGTACCTGAATTTGGCTTGCTTGGGCAGGGTAAAAACAATCACCGCAATACTGGCAACGATCATCACATACTTCAGGTACAGAGCGTACTTTCGCAGAAATGCCTTTTGACGTGTTGAAGTGAGCTGGGCCATTAATTTTTATTCCGGAATCAAAAATAGTGTTTTTGCTTGATTAGCCCCGAAACAATGATGATTTGGTACGTAAATCACATCTTTAAGGTTTGAACGATCAATCGGACTAAAAATCCCTAAATTTGTTCAACTAATTAACCCATTGCCCCGCAGCAATTGACCCAATGACAAATGACTCAATGACAAATGACCAATGACCAATGACTCAATGACGCTAAGCAAATGACCAATGACCAATGACGCTAAGCAAATGACCAATGACGCGCAGAAAATGACTAATGACCAATGACGCGCAGCAAATGACCAATAAAAAAACCATGAAAGAAGTATATATCATTTCAGCAACCCGCACGCCTATCGGCAGTTTTGGCGGTGCATTAAGTGGCATGTCAGCAACCCAACTTGGCGCAACCGTCATCCGCTCGGCAGTAACAAAGGCAGGTCTGAAACCCGAACAGGTTCAGGAAGTTTATTTGGGAAATGTGTTGTCGGCCAATATCGGCCAGGCACCTGCAACCCAGGCAGCTATTTTTGCAGGACTGCCGCCGATGCCAGCCACCACCGTCAATAAAGTTTGTGCATCCGGTTTAAAGGCCATCATGCTGGGCGCTCAAAGTATCGCTTTAGGGCATAACGACATCGTAGTAACGGGCGGTATGGAAAGCATGAGCAATGTGCCTTACTATTTAGACAAAGCACGCAACGGTTACCGTTTAGGCAACGGGCAGATCATAGACGGATTGGTTAAAGACGGACTATGGGATGTGTATAACGATTACCATATGGGCTCTGCTGCCGAATTGTGTGCGGCAGAATGCCATATCAGCCGCGAAGACCAGGATGCATTTGCTATTGAGTCATACAAGAGGTCACAAAAAGCTCAGGCAGAAGGCAGGTTCAGCGATGAGATCACCCCGATTGAGTTGAAGGATAAAAAAGGCGAAATAACCTTATTTAGCCATGATGAAGAACCTGCTGCTGTCAAATTTGATAAAATACCTTCGTTAAAACCTGTATTTAAAAAAGATGGAACAGTAACAGCGGCTAATGCATCAACCTTAAATGATGGTGCCGCAGCGGTGGTGCTGATGAGCAAAGAAAAGGCCGATGAGCTGGGCATCAAACCTTTGGCAAAGATCGTTTCCTATGCCGACGCCCAACAGGCACCGGAATGGTTTACGACAGCGCCGGCAAAGGCCATACCACTGGCTTTGCAAAGGGCAGATCTTAGTCTGGAGCAAATAGACTATTTCGAGATCAACGAAGCATTTTCTGTGGTTGCTATTGCCAACAACCAGCAATTAAAGCTCGATCCCGCCAAAGTAAACACTAATGGCGGTGCGGTATCATTGGGTCACCCTCTGGGTGCTTCCGGGGCGCGAATCGTTGTAACATTACTGCATGTATTGCAACAAAATAGCGGCAAATATGGTGTGGCTGGTATTTGCAATGGTGGCGGTGGTGCAAGTGCAATGGTTATAGAGCTGCAGGGATAAATTTCACTCGATTTTTTTGTAATTTAGTAATATGATCATCGAAAACACAGGCAACGAAATTATCATCAGAATTTCTTCTGAGGTAGACCTGCTGGAAATTCAAAACTCGCTCGATTACATCAGGTATAAAGAATTAGCGGCTAATAGTACTGCTACTCAGGCAGACATTGACCGGCTTTCTGAATCGATCAATCAAGGCTGGTGGGATAAAAATAAATTTAAATATTTACCGGTGAACAAGTGAATATTGTTGTTGACACTAATATTATTTTTAGTGCGATATTAAATTCCCGAGGCAAAATTGGAGAGTTATTAATTAATAAGCCGTTTGAAATTAATTATTTGGCACCAGATTTTCTTCTCTCAGAATTACAATTGCATTCGTCTAAAATCAAGAAGATTTCTGGACTAAATATGGCACAATACGAAGCAATTAAAAAATACGTTATTCAGCATATCGCATTTATTGATTTGAATGGCATTTCACGTAAGTCATGGGAAATTGCCATTGACTTGATTGGAAAGACGGATGAAATGGATATCCCTTTTGTAGCTTTGGCCATACAATGGAACGCATTTTTATGGACCGGAGACAAAAAACTCATTAAAGAACTGGAGAAGAAGAATTTTGAATCGGTATTGTCGACAGATTTATTACATCTAAAATATTTTGGCTAAATGAGAAAACTGGTTTTTACTTTAATGTTTTTGCAACTATCCTTTCTGGCATTTGCCCAGCACTCTGACGACAGCAAATACCTCAAAGTACTGGCTTTGTACCAGGATAGCCTGGTTGATATGGGCAAAAAAGTGATCAACGACGATACCGAAATGGAGCGTCAGAACGCCAATATCGAGTTCATTAAAAAACTGGTCAAAGCACTCAAAGTACCGCAGTCGTTCAATTTTGGTTTTGATTCGGTAAAATCAATCCATATCATCAATGCGCCTGATAACCGCTTCCGGATCTTCACCTGGTTTGTGCAGTATGACGATGGCAGTTACCGCTATTATGGTACGATACAAATGAATACGGGTGATAACCGACTGGTGATGTTTCCGCTGACCGATTATACCCCCTTCATCAAGAATCCCGAAGATTCTGTTGGTTCATCAAAAAAATGGTTGGGGGCGCTCTATTACCAGATCATACCGGTTTATGCCGAAAAATACCCCTACTACGTGCTTTTAGGCTGGAAAGGGAACACGGTGAAGACCAACAAAAAAGTGATCGACGTAATCACATTCAGGGATGATAAACCGGTTTTCGGACACTCGGTCTTCGACGGCAACGGTAAGGTGCGCAAACGTGTTGTATTTGAATATACCCGTCAGGCCTCGATGCTGCTCAAATATCTGCCGGATGAACATCTCATCGTGTTTGACCACCTGGTACCTCCTGATAAAAAACAAAAAGGAAACTTTGAAGTCTACGGTCCCGATCTCAGCTACGATGGCTATCGTTTCAAAGACGGTCGCTGGGAATTTGTCGAAAACCTCGACATGCGCAACAAACCCGACAGTCACGACAACGAATTCATCGATCCCAAAAAGCAAGCAGAGATCGACAAAGCCTCGGGGAACTGAGGGGTTATTTAGTCCGGAAGTCCGCGTCCCGACAGCACTTCACACGCAAATCAATTAACCACCCGTCCTTGCGAGGAACGAAGCAAACTCCCAACTTGCAAATCAACGGAGCACCGCGCCTTTACGAACCTCCATGCCGTCTTATAAGTAGCCTTTAAGCCAGGCTAAACACCATCAGCAAATCACCCCCCGTCATTGCTGGAACGAAGCAAACTCCCAACTTGCAAATCAACGAAGCACCGCGCCCAAACCTGGAACCATCCCGCCAATGCAGGTACAAACAGTGCATTTAGCTCAACCAGATAATTTTTTTCCATAATTTGCAATATGGTATTTCAGCAAGGTGGTTGTGTATACATTTTAACCAATCGCTATCATAATGTACTATATGCAGGTGTTACATCTGATCTGATTGGTCGCATCCGGGATCACAAGCATAAAACATATCCCAACAGCTTTACAGCTAAATACAACTGCGACAAGCTGGTTTACTACCTTTTTTATCCTCGTATCGAAGAAGCAATAGCTGCGGAAAAGGCTTCGAAGGGCAGCAGCCGGAAGACTAAACAGGAACTAGTCAATTCGCTAAATCCGGGTTGGTTGGAACTTTATCACGATCTGATTAAAGAATAGCAGGGTTAAGGTCCAATACAAACATAGTGCTCCTTTGATTAGCTAATCGGGAGATTGCTTCGTTCCTCGCAATGACGCGGGTTTTTCAATGAGTGAAGGAGTGAATGAGTGAGTATATAAATGACCTAATGACGCAAAGCAAATGACGCAAAGTAAATGACGCGAAGCAAATGACCAATGACCAATGACCAATGACCCCCCACTAAAACTTTCCATTTCCAATAATAATAGTATTTTAGACAAGTTTTTGATATTGTAACTATGACCCAAACCCCCTCGGCTGCTGCAGCCCCTGTAAAACAAAAATCAAGATTCCCGAAAAGCGTGCCCTTTATTATCGGTAACGAGGCTGCAGAACGTTTCAGCTTTTATGGTATGCGTTCGATATTGACCGTTTTTCTGGTAAAACAATTCTTTAACCCAAGCGGCAATGCGGCCTTCGCGCAGCAAGCCGATGCGCATGCCAATAAACTGAATCACCTTTTTGTTATGGTGGCTTATGCGCTGCCCTTTGTTGGGGGTATGGTAGCCGACTGGTTTACCGGAAAATACAAGTTGATTCTGTATATATCTATGGTTTATTGCCTCGGGCATCTATTATTGTCGATGCTTGATACTTCGCTCACTGGCTTCGAATTTGGTTTGTTTGTAGTGGCCATTGGCGCCGGTGGTATCAAATCATGCGTTTCGGCTAATGTGGGCGACCAGTTTGATGCCAGCAATCAGGATCTGCTTTCAAAGATCTATGGCTGGTTTTATTTTAGTATCAATGCAGGCTCGATGGCATCAACAGTGGCAATTCCCTGGACCTACAAAAATTTCGGACCACAATGGGCTTTTGGTGTACCGGGTATCCTGATGGGTATTGCTACCCTTATCTTCTTTTTAGGTCGGAAGAGATATGTTAAAGTTCCTCCGCAGGGCGTAAATCGCAATAATCTGGTCTTTATCACCTTTTATGCTTTGACGCACCTGAGTCAGAAGAAACCGGGAGAAACGATCCTTGATATTGCTAAAGCCGCTTATGACCCTGAAAAAGTTGAAGGAATGAAAGCGGTATACCGGGTAATGGCCGTATTCTTTTTCGCCCTGGCTTTCTGGGCAGTATGGGATCAATGCCTTTCGGAATGGACACTTTATGCCGCTAAATCCGATCTGACCATTAGCCTTGGTTTTACCTCGTTCACCATGTATCCGGGCCAGGTATCTACAGTAAACACCATTTTCCTGATGTTATTTATTGTTATTTTCAACTATGGCATCTATCCCTGGTTTGAAAAGATCGGCTTAAAACCGACCCCATTGCGCAGACTCGGTACCGGCCTTGCACTAACAGCCTTGTCGTTCGTTGTGATCGCATTCACCCACAATAGCATCGAACATGGCGGTACGCCGTCTATTTGGTGGCAGATCCTGGCTTTCATGATCCTTTCAGCTGCTGAAGTATTGGTTTCAATTACAGGCCTTGAATACGCTTACACCCACTCCCCAAAATCAATGAAAAGCACGATGACGGGTATCTGGTTTTTGGTAGTATCGTTCGGAAACCTGATAACCGCGCTGGTCAATGGCTTTATTGAAAACGGTGGCTGGTGGGCACGCAACCTGAAAGGCGCCAATTACGAATGGTTTTTTGTGGCTTTCATTATGGTATTTTTTATCGTTTTCCTTTTTGTATCGCCCCGTTTGAAAGAACACAATTACATAGACAATCCGGAACCTGTTAAAAACCAGGTAATTGCCGATACGCACGACTTGTAATTGATCTGTTACGGCTTTTTATGCGATAACACTTTCACGCAAAAATTGAATACACTATTTTTGCCTGTTTAACATTTGACCCAATATAAATCTCTGCAGTGCCCGACAGCATCGTAATTATACCAACCTACAACGAAATTGAGAATATCGAAAGGATCATCCGGAAGGTATTTTCATTACGTCATGAATTCCATGTACTCGTTATTGACGATGGATCGCCCGATGGAACGCCGATCATCGTAAAGGAGCTGCAACAGGAGTTTGCCGGAAAACTATTTATAGAAGAACGTGCCGGTAAACAGGGTTTAGGCACCGCTTATATTCACGGTTTTCGCTGGTCCATTGCGCATCAATACGACTATATTTTTGAGATGGATGCCGATTTTTCGCATAATCCGGAAGATCTGCGAAAACTGCGTGACGCCTGTGTTGAAGGTGCAGATGCTGCTATCGGTTCACGCTACATCAAAGGCGTAAACGTAGTTAACTGGCCGATGAGCAGGGTATTGATGAGCTATTTTGCCTCGGTTTACGTGCGATTTATCACCGGTATTGATATCCGCGACTGGACCGCAGGCTTTATGTGCTATAAACGCAAGGTTTTGGAAACGGTAGAACTGGACAAAGTAAAATTTGTAGGCTATGCCTTCCAGATCGAAATGAAATATACCACCATCAAGCATGGTTATAAAATAACTGAGGTCCCCATCATCTTCACCGACCGTACGGAAGGCTCCTCCAAAATGTCGGGCAGCATTTTCCGCGAAGCCGTATTTGGCGTGATTCAGATGAGGATCAATTCGATATTCAGGAAGTATCCTGAGGGGTAGTTTATGGGTTAACTGGTGATTGGTTAACTGGTGATTGGTTATTTGTCATTAGTCATTGGGCATTGGGCATTGAGAATTTTGGTTTGAAATTCCATAAAATTCCATTCCTTTTTTGCTTTCTATCAACCATCCTGATAACTATCGGCACAACTATCCCGATAGCTATCGGGACAACTAATACAACTAATACAACCACTACAACCACTACAACCACTACAACCCAAAACACCTACCCTTCCCGGTACAAAAACACAAAAAACCCTGACCACCAATCAGTTATCACCCAACCAAAGCCTAACGGGAAACAGAAAACCCTAAAACAGCCTATTTGTAAAAAACGGCGCTTAGAATCAAGGCTTTATAAAAACGAAAAAATACCGGCACCATTGGTATCTAACCAACTGAAAATAAAGCAATAGGGCTTTGCAGATTTTCAGTCCGTTCATTTTTGTACTAACATGGCTATAAATGGCTTCTTTCCAGCGATTTCGATTTTCCGGCAAGGCACAGCCGAATGAACACCTGAGCCATTGACAGACAATTGCTTATAAAATGCATTAAAAATAACCGCTTATCAGGAGGTCGTTTTTGCAGTATAAATAGCTCAGGAACAGGCATTTTTCAGGCATAAAATGGTGTTTTTTTAGATTTTTTATTAACGATGAACTTTATATGATAACCATTCTGATCATTTCCCAAACAAACGAATTAAAATCTTTCGGACTTTAGGACATCGGGACTTTCTGACTAGCCCAACAAATCACTAAATTAGCGGCCAATGAACGAAAACCTCGATCCAACCCCCGAACGCCTCTCATCTACCGAAAGAGATATTGAAAAAGTACTCAGGCCCCAGGTATTTGAGGACTTTACCGGTCAGCATAAGATACTGGCCAACCTTAGGGTATTTGTACAGGCGGCACGCCAGCGTGGTGAAGCATTGGACCACGTGCTGCTCCATGGCCCGCCGGGATTAGGAAAAACCACGCTTTCGCATATTATTGCTAATGAGATGGGCGTGGGCATCAAGATCACCTCAGGCCCGGTACTAGATAAGCCAGGCGACCTCGCCGGTTTATTGACCAATCTGGAAACCGGTGATATCCTGTTCATCGACGAGATACACCGGCTGAGCCCACTGGTTGAGGAATACCTCTATTCGGCCATGGAGGATTTTAAGATCGATATCATGCTTGAAACCGGCCCCAATGCCCGTTCTGTGCAATTGTCGCTAAATCCCTTTACACTGGTTGGCGCCACCACCCGCTCGGGCCTGCTAACAGCACCTTTACGGGCACGTTTTGGCATCAATTCGCGCCTCGAATATTATGACGCCAAATTGCTCACCACCATTGTCCTGCGCTCCGCATCGATCCTAAAAACACCGATCAGCGATGAAGGGGCCTATGAAATAGCCAGACGTAGTCGCGGTACCCCGCGTATAGCCAATGCCCTGCTACGCCGGACCCGCGATTTTGCCCAGATCAAAGGCGATGGCAATATTGATATCGGTATCGCTAATTACGCGCTCAATGCCCTCAATGTCGACCAGCACGGCCTGGATGAAATGGACAACCGTATATTACTGACCATCATTGATAAATTCAAAGGCGGCCCGGTAGGTTTAAAAACTATCGCAACAGCTGTGGGTGAAGATGAAGGCACTATTGAAGAAGTTTACGAACCGTTTTTAATACAGGAAGGCTTTTTGATGCGCACTTCCCGTGGCCGTGAGGCGACCGATAATGCCTACAAGCATTTGGGAAGATTGAAATTGGGGGGTAATCCTTCTCTTTTTTAGGCTACCCCTAAACCGGTAAACTGCAGGTAACTGTTTTTAATAAGCCCACTGCAATAATTTAAAAGCCAATTTTACACAAGTAAATTTTTATACATCAGGTTATGAAATGTAAATTAATGTTCAGTTTGATGCTACTATTTGCTGTAGTAAATAGGGCATCTGCGCAAAAATTGAAGGTTTGCGTTGCGGGCCTCAACCATGATCATATTTATGGCATCCTCAATGCCCGAAAAAATGGCCAGGTCGACATTATTGGCATTGCTGAACCTAATCACGAGCTTTGGGCCAAATACGGCAAAATGTTCAATTTGCCCAATGACCTGTTTTTTGATGATCTGAAATCGATGCTCAAAAGCAAAAAACCTGATGCTGTATTGGGCTATAATGCAGTTGCCGAACACGTAGCAATAGTTGAAATCTGCGCGCCACTGGGTATCCCGGTGATGGTCGAAAAACCTCTGGCCGCTACACTGGCACAGGCAAATCGGATAAAAGAATTGGCTGAACAATACCATATTCTGGTACTAACCAATTACGAAACAACCTGGTATGCCTCGGGCAAATTTATCTATGATGAGGTGGGAAATGACAGTATTGGTCCGATAAAAAAAATGGTCGTTCATGATGGACATCAGGGACCAAAAGAAATTGGATGCAGTAAAGAATTCCTGGCCTGGCTTACAGACCCCATCCAAAATGGCGCGGGC
>CAIPDP010000190.1 GCA_903863845.1 uncultured Mucilaginibacter sp.
CGCGATCGAAATCATATTCGATCAAAAATTCATTAATGAAATCGAGACTGAGTTTATTGCTGACCGAAATTTCCAGCGTATTTTTTTCGAGCGATGCCCGGTCGATCACCTTCTCTGCCAGTGCTTCAGGATAAGTGACGATAAGCCGGCCAAATTCAGACGAGTGGTTTAATTCATTCAAAACCTCGGCACGGGCCAGTACATTGCTGCTATCGGGCTGCGTAAATTCAAATGCTTTGCGGTAGGATGATGGGAACATCAGGATCTCTTTGCCGGTGAGATTTTCCAGGTCGGCCTGAAAGTAAGAGGCTTCCTCGCGATCGGGTAAAACAAAGATCATGTGCGGATGCTGCAAAAAATACAATGCTACCGCCACCGCCGCGTCGCCCGACCCGACCAAACCACGTAACTGAATCCTGGGGCTTTTTCCTGCATTAAGCGCTTGCGCCAATGCTGTTACCCGTTCATCAGACTTATAGCGCTCTAAGATATCCCGGATATTCAAATCGGTCCAAAGATAGCAAAAAGCTGCTTAGGCCCACCAAGATATACAGTCAGAAAAAAGCAATACAGCAAAACAAGTGTTCGCAAAATTCGCTTTTATAGGTATTGGAAATTTCTTTAAATATTCACGTATATTTAATTAACCATTTATAGCTCGCAAAAAACGTCGCCCCGCCGTTGACAGCTAAAATTTTTAAATCTATATTATATGAAAAACGCAATTGTTCCCGGACTAATTATCGGCCTCTTGAGCGGCATCTGGCTTTTTGTGATGCGTATAATGGGCCTTTCCTTTTCTAACGATACCGTACATCCCATTGAGTTCGTTTCGGTATTGATACCTGTTGTTGGATTATACTACGGCGTAAAGTATTACTGTTATGTTGAACTGGATGGAAAAATGAATTTTTTTGAGGGATTGATCCATAGTTTCAAGATCATGATCATTGCAGGCATTTTTGTTGTGTTTGTAGGTATCGTCTATATCAATTATTTCGAAGACAAAGGCACCAACTGGTCCGATTTTTCAGGACGTATATTTGCAGCGCTTCTGATTGGTATCCTTTCGGCGCTTGCCGTATCTTTGTTGCTGACATCAAAAGGCCGGAACGTTGAAAGTTAAAGTGCTATTCAAGTATTTTGAGCTATTATTTTGGCTTGCTGCCCTTACTGCGCTGGCATTTACCGACCCGGGTAGCGCCAGTCATTTCAGCCTTTGCCCCCTTAAGGCATCCGGCATTACCTGGTGTCCGGGCTGCGGATTAGGGCATTCAATTTCCTGGCTTTTTCACGGCGATATACAACGTTCGTGGCAGGCACATTGGTTGGGTATACCAGCACTATTCATCATCCTCTACCGGATATACATTTTGGCAACACTTGCTTTTAGGGGTAGCAGGCGATTTGAAGCAGATCAGGATATTTCACCGTCGTTTTCAAGGCGCTCACCGGGTGTTTAAGTCGGCTCGCCAGTTTTGTTTAGGCAAAAAAGCTTCACTACCTTAGCTTTACACTACAATTTAAAACCAATCACCATGGATATGTTTCAAAACAACAACCCTTACCTGATGCTACCGGGCATGACACCGGACGAGTGGGGCTATATTCAGCAGGCGCTTTCACAGTTGAGCGAAAACCAGCAAAAATATTTTTATATGGCCTATTCAACCAAAAGAAAGAGCCCGCAGGATCTGCTCATTTTTTGCGTAGTCGGCTTTTTTGTACCGGGAATACAGCGATTCATCATCGGACAGATAGGCATGGGTATTTTGTACTTTTTTACTGCAGGTCTTTGTATTATCGGTACCATCGTCGACCTGGTAAACCACCGTACTTTAGCCAACGAATACAATCAGAAAATGGCATTCGAAAGTTTTCAGCTGGCTAAAGTGAATAATTGATACTTAGTTTGTTCCGAACGCATTTAAAAACCTGATTCCAATAAGACTCGGGTTTTGTGATTTTAGGGGGTGATGCAAATTTGAGGAGGGTATTAGGGGGCAAAATTCATTCTGGTTATCCCATCATTATTTTGATTTTCTATTTCCGAAGGAGGATCAACTCCATAAAAACAGCTTACATTTAGGTTATGAAAAACATCAGGATCGCTACCGCTCAGTTTGAAAACAGGAGCGGCGACAAGGAGTATAACCTTTCGGTTATCCGCAGATTAACTGCTAAAGCAGCCTCGCAGGGTGCCCAGGTGATCGCTTTTCACGAATGTTCTATTACGGGTTATGGATTTGCACGTCACCTCAGCAAAGAACAATTGCTGGATATAGCCGAGTTTATTCCCGATGGCCCAAGTTTAGAGAAGTTACGTAAAATCGCTTTCGAGTATGATATCGTTATCCTGGCTGGTCTGTTTGAGAAGGATGAACAGGGCAATATTTTTAAATGCCAGGTTTGTGTCGGCAAGAATGGCCTGATCGCCAAATATCATAAACTGCACCCATTTATTAACCCGCATATTACACCAGGCAATGAATACGTGGTATTCGACCTTTTTGGCTGGAAGTGCAGTATCCTGATCTGTTACGATAACAATATCATTGAAAACGTACGGGCGGTAAAACTGCTCGGTGCCGATATCATATTTATGCCGCATGTTACCATGTGCACCCCATCAACGCGGCCGGGTGCTGGTTTTGTAGACCCCGTGTTATGGCAAAACCGCGAGGCCGACCCAACTACCCTGCGCCAGGAATTTGATGGCTTGAAAGGCAGGGCATGGCTAATGAAGTGGCTGCCGGCCAGGGCTTATGACAACGCCATTTACGCTATCTTTTCAAATGCCATCGGCATGGAAGATGACCAGGTAAAAAATGGTTGCTCC
>CAIPDP010000191.1 GCA_903863845.1 uncultured Mucilaginibacter sp.
AAGACAAAATTTGGTCGATTTGTGCGGTTCATAATTGGTTTATGAATTCTAAATTTAATGGAATTATTCGAGGGTAGAAAGTTTACAACATTATGTTTTAAAATTTAAATCAGCGGTAGATATTTGAGCAAGAAATAAAAAAAAGAAACCCATGGAAAATAATCAAACTTCAAGTGCAGAAGACCAAAGATTGCTGTTCATTAAAATGGTCCTCTCGAATTGGCAAACGCAAAACCAGCGCTTGACAGCCCTCTTTGCTAAACTCAGCGACGACGAATTAGCTCAGGAGACTGCCCCCGGACGTAATTCAGGCATCTACCTGCTCGGCCACATGACGGCAGTGCATGATGCAATGTTGCCGTTACTGGGTTTTGGCGATCGTTTATTCCCGGAACTTGAAGAAACGTTTATTCGCAATCCCGACCGCTCCGGCTTGCCCGCACCGGCAACAGCAACTTTGCGCCAATATTGGACCGACGTAAGTACGGCCCTTGATCAGCATACGAATACTTTGCCGGCCGATGATTGGTTTACTCGTCATAGTGCGGTATCAGAGGAAGATTTTTTGAAAGAGCCGCATCGCAATAAATTGAACATTATGATCAACCGTACCAACCACCTGAGCACACACCTCGGGCAATTGATCTACCTCGTAAAAAAAGAAGAAAAGTAATGGTTGCATTTATTTGACCAAAATACGTTCGCTTATAAACGGTGCGATTTATCCAGATACAAAAAAAGCCGGAATTTAAATTTCCGGCTTTTTTGTTTGAAAGCGTTTTTAGCAAATTTTCCTACAAGCCGTCGAACACAAACTTTTCTTTTACCAAAGGTTTCCTCGGTAACTGCTCGGGCCGGTTGGCAGACTGATATACAAAGGATGCAACGATTATGGCTGCCTGTTTCATATCGTCTATCTGTAAATAATCATAGGTGTCCATATTGGTATGGTGCGTCTTGGTTTCATAATCCAGCGGATCCTGTACAAACTGAAATCCGGGAATACCTACCCAATCAAACGATAAATGATCGGTTGAACCTGTATTGCTTAGCGTTACTGTTTGAGCACCGAGGTCGTGAAAAAGTGCGAACCATTGTTCGAAAATCGCTTTGGCCGCAGTATTACCCTGGGCATAAATGCCTCTGATCTTGCCGGTACCATTATCCAAATTGAAATAAGCTGATATTTTTGCCTGCTCGGGCGTGAATGTGCCGGTTTCGGCATTGCCGAAGTGTTTTTTCACGTAGCCATATGAACCCAACAAACCCTCTTCTTCACCACCCCAAAGCGCTATCCTGATGGTTCTTTTTGGTTGCAGGTGTAATGAATCCAATAAGCGGACAGCTTCCATCATAACGATACATCCTGCGCCATTATCTGTAGCGCCGGTTCCCGCGGTCCACGAATCGAGGTGACCACCCAGCATTACCACTTGCGCCTTCAGGCCTGGGTCGCTGCCCGGAATTTCGGCAACCACATTGTAACCCTGTACATCGCCGGTACTGAAATGACCTTTAATATTCAATGCAATTTCTACCTGATGACCCGAAGCGATCAGACGTTGGATCTTCAATCCGTCAACTTCAGAAATTACAGCTTCAGGTAATCCTGCCGGCCAGCCTACTTTATATCCGTTGAATGCCTGTACGGCCACCGTGCCATCACGGCCATTTGCTGTGATCAAAGCCAAAGCGCCATCGGTTTTTAGTTGTTGCAATAGTTGATTTTGAGCACTCAATATTTTGATATAGCTATCAATCAGCGTCCGTGAAATCATATAGGTATCCGGCAGTTTTCTGAGCTCGCTATCGGTAAGCCTGGTTGAAAAAGGTTTGAAATCATCTTCGATTTTTTTACTGTTACCCGCCAGGTAGACGATTTTACCCTTAAAATCAGCGGCATGCTGACTGATATAATTTGGATCCAATGTTTTGTATGTCAACACGGTAACCGGGGCTTTGATCTCGCCATTGGTATTGGAGCTCCATGGAGCAGCATAACCAATGATCGATTGCAGGTAAGGTGCGGTCATGGAAATGCTGAACTGATCGACATCCCAACCGCGACCATATTCGCCCCAGGGCTCTAAAGCTGCATTGCTAAGTCCCCATCCCTTGAGGGTTGACGCTGCCCAGTTGGCACCTCGAAAATAGCCGGCAGAATTGGTCAGTCTCGGACCGACAACGTCGGTCAGGTTATGGGCTATCCAGGGAATATGGGAGTTGCTCATTTCGGCATTGCGGATCTTCCGGAATGCGGCTGTATCAACATTTTCCTGCGCCAGGACTGCAAGACCAGAAAACAGGAAAAGGATAAGCAGGGTAAAGCGATTGCTGTATTTCATTGTGAGTTTTTTTGATTTAGTATGTTTAAAAATAAGACACTTTTGGGACAAAAAAGGTTGCAGCTGATAATTTTTTCTTTTTGTGTGCACATATTTTTTTGATTCAAAACAATCGTTATATCAGAAACGTACAAATGTTAATTAAACTACAGCGGTGAAGAAAATACTGATCATAGAAGACGAAACCGATATTATTGACATGGCTACGATGATCCT
The DNA here is from genome assembly GCA_903863845.1 of uncultured Mucilaginibacter sp. GTDB lineage: Bacteria > Bacteroidota > Bacteroidia > Sphingobacteriales > Sphingobacteriaceae > Mucilaginibacter. The sequence continues at coordinate 2,562 of CAIPDP010000191.1, forward strand.
CGAAGATGAAGGATACGAAGTTTCCTCTATTTCAGAATATCCAAACTTTGAAAACAAGGTCGCTGAATGCAAAGCCGACCTGGTTTTACTCGATCTTAACCTCAGGGGATATCAGGGCAAAGACATTTGTAAATACATAAAAGCATCTGATAGCTTAAAGCAAACCGCGGTGGTGCTGATGTCGGCTAACCGGGATATCAAAGCCGTAAAAGAAGAAAGCGGTGCGGATGCCTATATCTGTAAGCCTTTTGATCTGTACGATTTCTTAGGTACGATCAGGGCGCATATCAATTAAATTTCAGACTACTTCTCCTCCTCATACCCCCCGACACGCCCGAAATGCCTTTCATGCTCAATGCCTGCGTCGGTACCGAATGGGTGCCCGCCGAAACCGTTGCGCATCATAGCTATGGCTTTAGGTGAGGTATGATCAGCATCGCGTGAAGCGATGAGCTGCATCACCGATTGTGCGATTACAGGTATCGCCACTTCCATACGCATAGCATCGCTAACCAGCCAGTTCACTTCGCCGGTGTCTTCTACATAGGATGGTACATTGAAGCCTTGTTTTTCATCGTATAGCTTTTTCATCAGTTCAATGAGCCAGCTGCGTACCACCGAACCATGGTTCCAGGTATAAAGTATCTCGCTGATGTTGAGTTTTTCGCGGTAATGTTCAAGCAAATCCATGCCTTCGCCAATGGCTTGAAGCATACCAAACTCGATGCCGTTATGTACCAGCTTTACAAAATGCCCCGAGCCTGAGGCTCCGCAATGCGTATAGCCGTTTGGTACGGCAAGGTCTTTTAACAAGCCCTCTACTTCGGATACAGCTGCTTTGTCGCCACCGATCATGAAACAGGCACCATTACGTGCTCCGCTGGTTCCACCACTTGTTCCGCAATCGATCAGGTATAAGCCTTGTTCTTTTAGCTTTTCCGCCCGGCGTATGCTATCACCCCAATAAGAGTTACCGCCGTCGATGATGATATCGCCTTCTTCGAGCAAGGGCGTAAGTTCACCAATGACGATATCAACCGCCTGGCCGGCAGGGATATAGATAAATACTTTGCGTGGCCTGGGTAGTTTTTGGATCAGGTCTTCCAGGCTGGCTGCCAGTACCAGGTTGGGCTGTTCTACCGTTGGTGCATATTTATCATAACCAATAATGGTATAGCCCTTGTCTGTTGCCTGTAAGGCCAGGTTGAGTCCCATTTTACCGAGACCGATGATGCCGTATGTGTTGTTTGTCATTTTGTCTGAACCGTTGATTCGTTTGATTGAACTGATTACGTTGAGATTTGAATGGCGAATTTACCAGTCTGGTCGGTTTATCAGTAATCGGAGTAAAAATACTGGTCAACTAATCACTAATTAACCAATAACTGTATTTAAAATAAGCACTCCCGTTATGCCGATCACGGAAACCGTCGTTTCCATTACCGTCCAGGAACGGAGAGTGTCTTTGATGGATAGGTTAAAGTATTCTTTGAAAAGCCAGAAGCCGCCGTCGTTCAGGTGTGAGCAGGTGAGGCTGCCTGCACCTATGGCCAAAACCATCAGGTTGGGGTTGATGGAGGGGTCGTGCAAAACCATGGACGAGAGGATACCGGCGGTAGTTAGTCCCGCTACCGTAGCCGAACCCAGGCTGATACGGATGATAGCCGCAATGAGCCAGCCCAGCAGCAGAGGTTGCATGTGGAAGCTTTGAAACATATCGGCTATGTCTTTGGCGGCACCGCTGTCGGTCAGCACTGCCTTGAATGCGCCAGATCCCGCTACTATGAGCAGGATAAGCGATACATCCTTTACCGCATGCGAGCAATGATGTCCAATATGCTTCAAATCCAAACCCTGCATGATGCCCATCGTGAAGGTGGCTACAATAAGCGAGATAAGCATAACGATGGGGGCATTGCCTATAAATGCTACCAGGCGGTGTATCGTGCCGTGACTATGATCGAGATTAAGGTAAATGGTGGTGCCCATCAGTAACATTACCGGTAATAATGCTGTGAAAAAGCTGTTAAAGGCGCTGGGAAGTTTATCGTCGGGCAATTCTTCAGCCCTAAATGTTGCGAGAGGCTGCGAGTTGATGTTCTTTAAGGTGCGGGCCAAAAGCGGACCGGCAATAATGATTGCCGGTATTGCCAGGCAGATGCCGTATAGCAGAGTTTTGCCCATATCGGCATGGAAAGCGTTTACCAGGCCCGTCGGAGATGGGTGGGGTGGCAGAAAACCATGGGTTACCGATAGTGCTGCCAGCATAGGCAGGCCGATATATACCGCATTGAGTTTATACCGATACACGACCGAAAATATAAGCGGGATCATCAATACAAATCCGGTTTCGTAAAACAGGGGGATGCCGATGATGAAGCCCACCAATACCAGAGCCCACTGTATGTATTTTAAGCCAAAACCGTTGACCAATACACTGGCTATTTTTTGAGCCGCACCGCTCGTAGCCACTAGCTTCCCGATCATCGCCCCGACGCAAATGGTAATGGCTATTCCGCCAAAAGTATCGCCTAAGCCCCGCTGGACCGAATTGGTAACTTTGTCTAACGGAATGCCCAGCAATAAGCCGCCGGTGAGTGATACGATCAGAAAAGTAATAAAAGGATTAAACTTTAACCAGCTAACCAAGATAACCAGCAGGATGATGCAGAAAAGAATTTTTAATAATACCATCGGACTTTATTTAGGTTGCTGATGCTGTCTGGCTAAAATAGCAACATTATTTTGGTTTAGAATTCAATATCCCTAATTTTAT
>CAIPDP010000192.1 GCA_903863845.1 uncultured Mucilaginibacter sp.
CACCTGAAGCCAGTCTGGCGCCTGTGTAGGCATACACGTCGCGCCCATGGAAGGTATATGATTTGCCTGAATCTTTACGACGATGAACTGCTTCATCGATCTGCCGTATTTCAGCAATGCCGAAAGCTTCGGCAACCAGGGTTAGGGTGCCATTATCGGGTGTAACAATAAACTGCCCGGTTTTTGTTTTTAATACAACTGATTTACGGGTAGTACCAACGCCCGGATCTACTACCGAAACAAACACCGTGCCCCTAGGCCAGTAATTAATAGTTTGAAACAGACGGTACGAGGCTTCCCAGATATTATAAGCAGGTATTTCGTGGGTCAGATCGTATAATTTAAGATCCGGTGAAACACACATGGCAACACCTTTCATGGCTGAAACAGCGCCATCTTTCTGTCCAAAATCAGATTGAAAAACAACGATCTTGTTTTGACTGATAGCAAAATTGAATAGCAATATGAGTAGTAGAGTGCCTGATAGTTTTTGTAATAATCTTTTCATATATTGATTTAATAGCTTTATAAGATAAGTGCTGCAATTTTCAATTCACCGGGTTTTATCTGGTATATCTATTGATTAGTGCCCTGGGTGTTGTTGTGCTAACTGAACTTACGTATTTCTATTATACTAAATAACAACAAGTTTCTTCACATCTTCCAATTTCCGGCAACTATTTGTTGTGATTATATTATTTGTGGTGTGTTTAAAGTAGTTAACAATGATCGCCTCCTCGGTATCAGCATTAAACAACTGGTCAAAACTGATTTCAGTTTCTGCAATATTGTCGAAATTACTATCCTCGCTCGACTGCTTCACCAGTATGTTTTTTAAAGCTACCGGTCGCCGGTTCCTTACGCTAACTGTTGTGCTTACACCGAAAAGTACCTGGGGTTTGGTCTCGAGCCCGATATTGAATACATATTGCTCCATTTCCTCAAAATCGAGGTTCTGGCAATTGATATACAGGCATCCATCGCGGATACCGATCACCTTGCCGCTATAACGATGCCCTTCAGAAACCGATCTTACAACAACCTGGCCGTTATCAAGGGCCTTCAAAATAAAGGGTGTCTTAATTACATTACGACTGCCATCGGTTTTTGGATAATACAAAAAATAATTACCCAGGTAATAGCTTTTGACTATAGAAAGAGACGAACGATTGAACCCAATGCCTTGCAAGGGCATTTTCTGAATGCGCTCATTATAAGAATTTTTCTTCTGATCGGAGGCTTTCTGCCATTCATCCCAATCAGCAAAAGGAATTTGGAGGAATACGACCAGCGCATTGATTTTTACATATTTCGCTTCACCACCGTTCCAATAGCTCTGTAAGGTTTTACCACTGATCCAATTGTAGACACGATATTCACCCAGCCCTCCAAGGTATTTTATAAAATCATAAATATGTCCCGCTCTGATGCTGCGAAGCTGCTTGTCGAGATGTTGTTTCCCCATGATCAGGTTCATCTCCACCAGGTCGGGGTTTACCAGTACTTCTTTGCTGATCTGGCGGTTGATAACTTTTGCAGCAAGATTGAATTGTGTGCGCGTAAAACCTTCCCAGCCGTTACTCTTGGCTTTGTTTTTCAACGCAGCAACAATATCGGGATGTTCTTCTATAGCAAGTTTTATTTTTTCGGCCAGTTGCATTGTTTTAATTCAGCGTAGGAAGCGTTAATTTTCGTTTTTATTTGAATGTTGATGTTACAAAATTTCTTTTTGACCGGGCTTTAGTCGGTCAAACAATTCGTCAAACTTTTGACCAATAAATATACCTAAATCTGACCAATATTAACATACTGTAAATCAATTGATAAAAAAATGTTACATTTTTTTATTTGACTTATATTTTAACTCATTTGACCTTCCGATATTTAGAATTATAAAACGCTACTGACATCCGGCTGATCTGCTTTTCTTGCAACCATACGATCAGCGGGTCAGCAAACTTTATAACTGAAAGGTTACAGATTCATTTTGTTGATTATATGAAGTCCCAGAAATCCCGTTAATATTTAATTCTTCCACATGAAAAAAACTTTACGTGTATTATTTACCCTGATATTTCTGAGCTGCTGTTGCATGTGGCCTCAGGTGCTATTTGCCCAATCGCATATATTAAAGGGTGTTGTAAATGATAATCAGGGCGCGCCAATACCCGGCGCTTCGATCGTCATTAAAAGCACCGGCGAAGGTGTTGCAACTGCACCCGATGGCACATTTTCTATCAAGGTGAACGGCCCTGTCACCGTACTGTTGGTATCGTCAGCTGGCTATGAAAAAAAGACGGTAGAAGTTAAAAGCGAAACCAGTATCGTTGTGGTACTCAATGAAACGAAATCGGAATTAAAGGAAGTAGTTGTAGTAGGTTACGGTACCCAGAAAAAAAGCGAGGTAACGGGTGCAATTTCTTCCATAAAAAATAAAGAGTTCAAAGATCAACCGGTATCCAATGTTGCGGCCAGCATCGAAGGCAAGTTATCGGGTATTAACGTTACTCAACCATCGGGTACTCCCGGCGCAGGTTTGCTGGTTAGCATCCGCGGCGCGCAGAATCCATTATATGTAGTAGATGGCGTACCGATGGAAAGCGAAAGCAACTCTTCTCTCGGTACTTCCTACAATCTATCAGGACAATCCGTAGGAAGTGGACAGAATATCAGTTCGATATCGGATATCAATCCCGATGATATCGAATCGATCGAAATATTGAAGGATGCATCAAAAGCGATCTACGGTTCGCGTGCGGCAAACGGAGTAGTGCTCATCACTACCAAGCGCGGCAAAGCCGGTAAAACGGTTTTCGATTTCAATATGAATTATGGTTCTCAGACTGTCGAAAAAAAGATACCTTTTCTAAATTCTCAACAATTCTATAACCTGACCAATACTGCGATCAACAATGATATCTGGATTTACCACAATGACATTGCTACAAACAATCCTAATCCACATTTTTCATTGTCAGATCTTCAAAGCGTTGGTATACTTGATGCCAGCGGTAATCCGATACCTAATCCAGCCGCTCCGTATTATGATCTTTCCAGCGGCATTAACACCAATTGGGAGAACCAGATATTTAGAAATGCGCCTGTTGTCAACTACGAATTTTCGGCCCGCGGCGGCGACGAAAAGACCAAATTCTTTGTAGGTGGCGGATTCTTCGACCAGGACGGGATCATCATCAATAATTATTACAAACGTTACAACTTCAGAGCCAATATCGACAACCAGGCCTCTGATAAGATCAGCATCGGTACGAATATCAGTGCTACTTATTCAGATGATAAGCGAAGCTTTAATGATAACACCTACACAGGTATTGTTACTAATGCGCTTGGCGCCTCGCCGTTGATGCCCGTTTATTCATCGCCGGGTGTTTATGCAAATTTTGGCGATTATCAGGCCTACTGGCTTTCAGATAACCCGGTAAAATCTGCGAATGAAATTAATGCGCACACTTTCAGCGATCGATTTATAGCCTCGGTATACGGTGAATACAAATTTTCGAAAGACTTCAAATTCAGAACAACCTGGTCTGTTGATTATAGCGATATTAATGATAGTCAATATTTTTCAGCGCTTACCGTTGATGCGCAAACAGACGGCGGTAAATTGTTGATCGGGGAGAACAAGCACTTTACCTGGCTTAACGAAAACGTATTTACCTACCAGCATGCCTTCGGAAAAAACAACCTGACAATTTTAGGCGGTTTCTCTCAACAGCAGACAGAGATACAACAACAGGCCAGTGAAGGTATCGGCTTCCCTCAAACCGGCGGCGTGCAAAATATCAATAACGCTGCGCTAACAACCAATATCCCCGTACTATATCCTCAAATATTCTCTGATCTGAATTCATTCATTTCAAGGGTTAACTACGATTATGATAATAAGTATCTATTGGCTGTAATTTTCCGGGCTGACGGGTCTTCAAAATTTGAAAAGGGGCACCAATGGGGATATTTTCCATCCGTATCGGCCGGCTGGAATCTTAGCAATGAAAGTTTCCTGGCCGACAATAATTATGTAAACTCTTTAAAATTACGAGCAAGCTACGGTTTGTCGGGCCAGCAGGATAATGTACCCGACTACCTCAATTATGCTTACTGGGGCAACGCCAAATACAACGGAAGCTCAGGCTTTGTTCCGATCAACCTTTTGCCTTCAACACCATTAACCTGGCAGGTTAACACCATATTCAATATTGGAACTGATTTTGAATTGTTTAACCATTTCTTAAGCGGTTCGATAGAATATTTTGTGTCTGACCAAACAAAACTGCTAAATCCGGCACAAGTTGCCGGTACTACAGGTTTCCAGACAGTTTTCACCAACTCGGGTAAAATACAGGATAGCGGCCTCGAGATACAGTTGGTAACCAATAATATAAAATCAACCAATTTTACCTGGACCAGCGCTTTCAATATATCCTTTCTGAAAAATACGATCAAATCACTTTCGGTAGATAACCAGTTGGTAAGCTCCTATAACGACCAGTCGCCAACTAATATCCTTAAAGTCGGCCAACCTGTGGGAACCTTTATCGGGGTGCGGTTTGCCGGTGTTGATCCATCCAATGGCGATGCTTTGTATTATGCAGCAGACGGAACTAAAGAACGCGCGGACCAGGTGAATTTTACCCGTGATGAGACCGTGATCGGCAACGCCCGCCCGAAGTTTTTTGGAGGGTTTACCAATAATTTCAAATACAAAAAGTTCGACCTGCTGATAGCAACCCAATTCTCTTATGGCAATAAGGTGTTTAACCTCATCCGTACAACCTATGAAAGTTTAGGTTGGAGTAGCGCTTCAACACCAGGTGGGGCCTACCTCGGTGGGGTATATGCTAACAATGATACCAGGGTATTGAATGCATGGTCGCACCCGGGACAGATCACTAATATTCCACGGCCTTCCTTCCTTTTGCAAAACTATTTCCCGAATTCGAACGAGTTTCTGGAAGATGGTTCGTTCTTGAAGATCCGTACGGTTAACCTTGGATATAGCTTTGACAAGACTAAATATTTCAGCAGCATCAGGGTTTACCTTCAAGCAGAAAATTTGTTGACAATCACCAAATACATTGGTTTCGATCCGGAAGTGAGTTCAACAGGAGGTGGCAATGATGCTACTGCCGGCATCGACTATGCTGCCTATCCACCGGCACGCACATTAAGTATAGGCGTTGATTTGAAGTTTTAATTTACAGATCTTATCTCAGGACAATGAAAAAATTGAAGAACATAAAAATAGCTTTGGGTATTATACTTGGTGCCGTCTTAATAAATGGCTGCGCAAAGCTCGACCAGGTTTCACCAACTTTGGTTCAATCCGGACAGTTATTTAAAGATTCTACAGGACTATCAGAAGCAGTGACCGGATTATACAGTACACTGGAATCGCCGGATTATTACGGCGCCTATTACCCCATGCTTGCCGATTTGAATAGCGACAACGGCGTTTCAGGAGGTTATAATAATACTTCCATCAATGAATTTGGTGCCTATAGTGTTACATCATCCAATATCTTTATTCAAAATACTTATGTAGCTATATACAAAACGATAGCGACTGCAAATGCCATCATAGCAGGTGAAAGCACTGTAAAGGGTGCCTCCACTGCTTACCTTAATAATGTGAAAGGACAAGCTTTAACTTTGCGGGCAATGGCACATTTCGATCTTTTGCGGGCTTTCGGATACCATTGGGATCTTACTTCGCCTTACGGCGTTCCTGTAGTAACATCAGTGCAATCAACCAACAGTGTAGTGCCCCGGGCGACAGTGGCAGCTACCTATGCCGCCATCATTGCCGATTTAACTCAGGCATCAACACTATTGAACGGTGTATCTGTGCGCGATCCGAAATATGTTAATCCAGCAATTGTAAATGCCTTGCTTGCCCGGGTTTACCTTTATCAGAAAGATTATACCGATGCGGCCAATTATGCCACATTGGTGATTAACGATGGTGCTTACCAACTGACTGATGCCAGCCATTATGTGGCGATCTATAGTAATGGAGCAAAAAATTCATCCGAATTTATTTTTCAGTTACCCTTCGATTTTCAAAATCAGAGCCATTATTACGCCACTACCTACGCCCGGCCAAACGCAGCATCGACAGAGGTTTTATTTATTGCTAATCCAAACCTGCAGTCGTTTTTCGAAGCACGCAATGGCGATGTTCGCTATAACTTGATGGATACCACCAATAGTAATGGTTATTTGCGAACGCTTAAATACAGCAGCGACGGAAATTATAAAGATAATTCGGCGCTCCTTATCCGCATTGCAGAAATGTACCTGATAAGGGCAGAAGCACTTGGCCGTACAAATGGCCTGGTTGATTTGAATACGATCAGAACCAATAGGGGATTAACCGCGCTGGCATCCACCGATGTTCCGGATGACGCTACTTATGCACAGGCTGTTGCCGACGAAAACAGGGCGGAATTTAATTTCGAAGGGCACAGGTATTTTGACCTGGCGCGGACCGGGCAGGTAGTTAATGCACTTCAACCGCTAACCAGTGCTACTTTGGCGACAGGTAATTCTTGTTTCCCTATCCCTTTGAGGGAGATCAATGCTTCGGGTAATGCAATAGTCCAAAACCCCGGGTACTAAATTTAATAACGGACAGATTTATGGCACATAATTCGCTAACCGGTTTTTTAAGGAATGCTTTCTTTGCTGCAATCAAAGAAGACAAAGAATTGCTGTCGTCGTACGATCAATGGAGCGAAAGCAGGAGAAACTTCCTGAAGCAGGCAAGCATTGCAGCTGCCGGAACTTTAGTTGCCGGGCAGCTAATGGGACTTTCGTCATGCCGGAAAATGAGTCAGGAAAATGTTGTTATAGTCGGCGCTGGTATAGCAGGCCTGAATGCTGCTTACCAGTTACAAAAAAGCGGGATAAAAGCTACCATTTATGAGTCGTCCGGTCGCATTGGCGGAAGAATCTTTACCATCAGGGATGAATTTGGAAAAGGAGTTACGACTGAAGTTGGCGGTGAATTTATAGATACAACCCATACCGATATCATTCAGTTAGCCAAAGAACTTGGTTTAAATCTTTACGATCTCAGAAATGATCAATTGACCCGAAAAATGCTTTATTTTTCAGGCAGAGAATTTACCGAAGCCGATTTAAAGGAAGCGCTTAAACCATTCGTAAAGCAATTAGTAAGCGATATTAAATCGCTGCCTGATATTATTAGCTATCATGCTGCAGATCAGTTTAAACACCTCGACCAGCGAACAATCACAGGCTACCTTAAATCAATTGGAATACAAGGTTGGCTCTATGACTTCTTAAACGTGACTTTAACGCGCGAATATGGAATGGAAGCTTCACAACAATCGGCTGTGAATTTCCTGATCATGTTTATTGCCCCTGTGGCCGATACTAAAGGATATGAGTTATTTGGGGACGATCATGAAGTATTCAAAATACAGGGAGGCAGCCAGCACCTGACTGATACACTTTACGAAAAAGTAAAAACCCAGGTCAGGATGGGCTATCGCTTAGCGGCCGTCAGGGAACGCCAGGAGGGCGGCTATAGTTTGGATTTTAAATTCGGCGATCGAACAGTTACCGTAAATGCCAGTAAGGTGATTATTGCAATACCATTTACCATGCTCAGAACTGTCGATTTAAAGGTGCCAATGCCTGAAGGGAAAAAGAAGTGTATCAATGAAATCGGGTATGGTAACAGCAGCAAACTGTTTTTGGGTGTTTCGCATAAGCCATGGCGCGAGAAAGGCAGCCAGGGCTATACCTATACCGACCTCAGCTTTGGCTGCGGTTGGGATAGCAGCCAAATGCAATCGGATAAAGAAGGCAGCTTTACCGTTTTTGCAGGTGGGGATTTCAGTAACCACATAGATAGCATGGGTCCCGAAGTTTTAAGTGCAAGCTTTTTGCAAGATTTTAATACCATTTTTCCGGGTATGAACGATGCCTATAATAAAAAGACCATGAAGTTCTGCTGGCAAAATAATACCGATTCGAAAGCCGGGTATAGCTCATTCAAGGCCGGACAATGGAGTACGCTGGCTGGATGGGAAGGAGTTCCTGTTGGTCAGATCTATTTTGCAGGAGAACATGTTAGTCGCGAATTTCAGGGCTATATGAATGGTGGCGCCCAAACAGGTCGCGTTGCGGCCGAACAGGTACTAAAAGCAATTAGTGCCAACAGTTAATAAACCAATTATAAAGAATACTGGATCGATCCCCGGGATCGGATATATTATGAGTAAAGTATTTAAATCTATATTTCCCTATAACCAGGAATTAGTGGCAGAATATCCGCTGATGTCGACAGCTGCTATTGATATGGCATTGAAAAAGGCGGCTACTGGCTATCATCACTGGTCAAAACAGGTTTATGCCATCCGCGCTGAAATATTAAACAAGGTGGCTGCCCTATTAAGGCGAGATAGAGATAAATTGGCTACGCTGATCAGCCGCGAGATGGGCAAAGTACTGCCTGAGGCAAAAGGTGAGGTAGAGAAATGCGCCTTGGTATGCGAATACTATGCTGAAAATGCCGGGAAGTTTTTAGAGGATGAAACAATTGAGGCGGGCTATTACCGGTCTTTTGTAAGTTACCATCCAATCGGCGCCGTTCTTGCTATTATGCCATGGAATTTCCCATTCTGGCAGGTATTTCGGTTTGCAGCACCAACCTTAATGGCAGGCAATGTAGGGCTGCTGAAACACGCTCCGAATGTGACCGGATGCTCGCTGGCCATCGAGCAAATATTTTTAGAAGCCGGCGCCCCAGAGGGCGTGTTTCAGTCGCTAGTGATTGATATCCCCGAAGTTGAGCAACTAGTTGCAGCTAATATAGTGCAGGCAGTAACCTTAACCGGCAGTGAACGTGCAGGCACTTCCGTGGCCATGCTTGCCGGTAAATACATCAAAAAGTCGCTGCTGGAACTTGGTGGTTCTGACGCCCTGATCGTTTTAGCCGATGCGGATATTGAAAAAGCAGCCACAGTAGCAATCCAGTCGAGAATGCTTAACGCCGGGCAATCCTGTATCGCCTCAAAACGATTTATTGTGGAGCAGGCCGTTAAAGATGAATTTATCGATCAACTGCAAATTCAATTAAAAAAATTGAAACAGGGGGATCCATTTGCCGAAGGGATCACAACTGGTCCTATGGCCAGGATAGATCTGGCGCTGGAATTGGAAAGACAGATGAGAAGTTCGATAGCAGCTGGTGCGGTATTACAGCTGGGTGGTGCTATCGAGCAAGCAAATTTTGAGCCATCCCTGCTATTGAATGTGCAGGCCGGTATGGCAACTTTCGAAGAAGAAGCATTTGGTCCACTGGCATCCGTTATTCAGGTTGCAAATGAGGCCGAAGCGATCGTCGTTGCCAACCTATCCAGTTATGGCTTAGGTGGAAGTATTTGGACCAGGGATGTAGAAAAAGGCATCGCTTTGGGGCGTAAGATCAACAGCGGAGCAGTTTTTGTTAACTCGCTGGTGAAATCGGATCCAAGATTGCCTTTCGGCGGCATCAAGAAGTCAGGGTACGGTCGTGAATTAGGAAGACAGGGTATTTTGGAGTTTGTCAATGCAAAAACGATCGCTGCGGAGCAATAATAAATTGTTGATAATAAATTACCGGGGAAATATACAGAACAATCAGTTTGGTTAAATTACAATAGCGATGAACAGTAAAGAAATATTGGAAAGGCGAAAAATGTTTGTACCTAATGCCATAGGTATATTTAATCCTTCAACGGCTGTTAGTGCCAAAGGGGCCTTGATAACAAATGCCGATGGCAAAGAGATGATCGATTTTGCGGGAGGTATTGGGGTAGTAAACGCCGGACATTGCCCGGATCCGGTGGTCAAAGCAATTGCTGATCAGGCTGCACAACTGATACACTGTAGTTTTAATGTAGCTACTTATGATCTGTATATGCAGGTAGCAGAGAAGTTGGCAACACTTTTCCCGCATGGTGACCATACCAAGGTGATGTTGACCAACTCCGGTGCCGAAAGTGTTGAAAATGCAATAAAGATAGCCCGTCAGGCAACAGGCAGGCAAGCTATTATCTGTTATAGCGGTGCTTTTCATGGCCGTACAATGATGAGCATGACATTAACCTCAAAGGTTGGCTATAAACTGGGTTGCGGTCCCTTTGCGCCAGAAGTATATCGGATACCTTTCCCCGATCATTACCGCTATAGCAATGGACTCGACCTTGACGAATTTTCAGACGTACACCTGCGTGAATTGGAAGATTTTTTCCATACCCATGTCGCAGCTGATCAGGTCGCTGCCATCATCGTTGAGCCGGTTCAGGGCGAAGGAGGTTTTAATGTGATCCCTCAAAAATATTTAAAAGGATTGCGTCAGGTTTGCGACCAATACGGTATTCTGCTTATCCTCGATGAGGTACAGAGTGGTTTCGGGCGTACCGGAAAATGGGCCGCTTATCAGCACTATGATGTGGTTCCGGATATATCCACCTGGGCAAAAAGTTTGGGAAGTGGTATGCCGATAGGGGCAGTTATTGGAAAAGCGCATATCATGGATTCATGTAAACCATCTACAATTGGGGGTACCTACCCGGGCAACCCTGTTTGTTGTGCGGCAGCCCTGGCTACCCTTAATTACATGGAAGAAATTGATATCAATAAGTTAGGAGACCTTGTCGGAACAATAGTTCGTGAACGATTTGATGCACTTAAACAACAATTTAACGCCATCGGTGATGTGCGCGGACTTGGTGCAATGCTGGCTTTTGAATTGGTAAAAAATGGGGACCCATTTCAGCCCGATGCTGAGCTTTGTAAGAAACTGATCTCGTATTGTGCAGATAATGGTCTGATCGTGATCAACGCCGGAGTAAATAGCAACGTGATCAGGGTATTGAGCCCATTAGTAATAGAAGAAGAATTGTTGCAGAAGGGACTGGATATTATTGAAGGTGGATTGCACCAGTTATTAGGTGATCAGCATGGCGTTGGCGTTTCAAATAAAATATAAAAAGTGAATTCAACAAGGAGCAAGCAGTACATCAACGGAGTTTGGGTTGACGCGGCTGATAAACAACAATTGCCTCTGATCGATCCGTCAAACGAAGAGTTGATCACTCATTTTAGTTATGGCAATGGAAAGGACGCAGCGCTAGCAGTGGATGCAGCACATCAGGCTTTTAAAAGCTGGGGCAAAACCACACCCTATTTTCGGGCGGAAATTCTGAAGAAAGCGGCGGATTACCTGCGTCAGAATTTGGATGCTATTGCACATGATATGGTGCTTGAAAGCGGCAAACCATTGCCCGAGGCTCGTGGTGAATGGACCGTTGCTGCCAATTTATTCGAATGGTATGCCGAGGAAGGCAAACGTGCCTATGGTAAAGTGATCCCATCTAGCCGGGCTGACAAAAGAAGTTTGGTCATCTGGCAGCCAATGGGCGTTATCGGGATCATCACAGCATGGAACTTTCCAGCCTATAACCCGGCGCGTGCCTGGGCAGCTGCGCTTGCTGCAGGCTGCACAGTTGTAGCTAAGCCCTCGGAGTTTACCCCTCTTTCTGCATATCATTTAACCGATGCCTTGATACATGCAGGTTTGCCTGAAGGTGTTTTAAATCTTTTGATCGCAGATGCTGCATCCGTGGGTGAACTTTTGCTGGACGATGAGCGGGTTAAGAAGATCAGTTTTACGGGCAGCACCCGAGTTGGCAAGATATTGATGGATGGGGCATCGCGAACAAACACCAAACTTTCGCTCGAATTAGGAGGTAACGCGCCAGCTATCATTTTTGATGATGTTGACGTCGATGCTATCGCAAAGGCGGCCTCGATCGCAAGGTTCCGTAACAATGGACAGGTTTGTATAGCAGCGCAACGTTTTTATGTGCATCAAAATATCTTTGAACAGTTTGCTGCTTCGGTAAGCAAGTATGTTTCCGAACTTAAGGTTGGGAACGGTTTCGAAGAGGGTGTAAATGTGGGCCCTCTAATTACCAGCAAACAAAAAGATAGCGTTTATGAACTGTTAGCTACTGCACGTGACGAAGGTGCTGAAATTCTGACAGGTGGTTTTAAACCAACAAACTTATCTAAAGGGTACTTTATTCAACCCGCCGTGGTGACCAATATTGACCAGACTTCCATATTGGCTAAACGCGAAATTTTCGGACCGGTAATGCCTTTGTTCCCATTCAGCGATCTGAACGATGCCCTCGCCAAAGCGAATGATACCGAATGCGGACTGGCAGCCTATGTTTTTACCAATAATTTAAAAACAGCTATCCTGGCATCTGAGGGGCTTGAATTTGGCATTGTGGGTATCAATGAGTGGGCCCCGCATGGCACCGAATTACCCTTCGGCGGCTGGAAGCAAAGCGGGCAAGGTCACGAAAGCGGTAGCGAAGGTCTGTATGAGTATATGGAAAAGAAACTGATCAGTATAGGTGGAATAGCTTAATCAATCATTCTAACAGCAACCCAAATGCAATACGGCGCAATAGCACTCATCCCTCCTGCAGTAGTAATTATACTTGCCATAAAGCAACGTACCTCGTTCGAGCCGCTGCTAATTGGCTGTTTGGTTGGTTATGGCATTATCGGTTATTACGAGCGGACGAATGTGTTTAGCAATTTTGTGAGTTCGTTTGAGACGGTGATGGGTAAGCAAGATTCGGTTTGGGTGATATTGGTTTGCGGTTTGTATGGGTCGTTGATCGGACTGATGGTGCGAAGTGGTGGAACTTTTAAATTTGGTGAGTGGGCGCTGACCCGGCTGAAAACCGAAAAAAGTGCATTAATGGGTGCCTGGGCGCTTGGTCTTTTTATTTTTCTGGACGATTACCTGAGTGCCCTTACCGTAGGTCTTTCTATGCGTAAGATCACAGATGCTTTTAAGGTGCCGCGCGAAAAATTAGCTTATATCGTCAATACCACTGCTCCGCCCTGGTGTGTAGTAGTGCCTATTTCTACCTGGACGATATTTGTAGCCAATATACTGGAGACTTCCCATGTTGCAGCAAAAGGACGGGGTTTGGCGACATACTGGAAAATGATACCATTTGTTTCTTATGGTTACGTTTCGGTGCTGCTTATCCCTTTGTTCATCTATGGAATTTTACCCTGGTTTGGCCGCCTCAAAAAGGCTGATATCCGGGCAAAAGAAACAGGCAGATTGACGGAAACCGAATTCAGCAGTTCGGCCTCATTGGACATTACGACAATGAATCCGGCTAAAAAATCAAAAGTTATTTATTTCCTGTTGCCAATCGTTGTATTGCTTATCGCAACAATCTATTTTGATATCGATGCGCTGAAAGGTGTTATGGTCGCTGTGGTGTTCACCTTTATTTACTATCTGGTCATCAAACTGGGGTCTTTCCAGCAATTGTCAGAAACCGTATTTGGCGGATTTAACAGTATGGTTTATGCACTGGCCATTTTAATGATGAGCTATGTATTGAAAGATGTAAATGATAAGATGGGACTTACCCAGTACATTCTGCATTCGGCATCACCCTACCTCAACCGTGAGTTTTTACCAGTTATTGTTTTTGTATCGCTATCAATAATTTCAGTCACAACTGGTTCTTCCTGGGGCTTGTATGCTATTGCTATACCGCTGGTGGTGCCGCTCGCGCAGCATTTTGGTTCAAACGTTTTGTTGAACTGTGGCGCAGTGATCAGCGCCGGAGTTTTCGGAGCCAACGCCTGCCTATACTCTGACGCTACCGTGCTCACGGCCCAAAGTACTGAATGTAACAACCTTGAACATGGATTGTCGCAGTTGCCCTACGCATTTATCGCTTTCGGATTATCGTCGCTCGTTTATGTGATACTTGGCTATACTGTACATTAAAAAGTTTAAAATGCAAACCATTATCCGAACCTTTACTGCCACCGAAAACGCTGGTCTTTTAGTTCAAAATACCCAGCCTCAGCATGCTGAACAGCTGGAAGAGTTACAAAGGATCGTTTTTCCAACGTTGGCTGATGACGAACTTATCTTAGCAAAACATTACCTGAGGCATCTTGAAATATTCCCGGAAGGGCAGTTTGTGATCACCGACAATGGCAGAGTGATCGGTATGACGTCAACTATGCGCAGTGATTTTGATATGAACGATGTCCATCATTCATTTAAAGAAACCTTTGCTGGTGGTTGGATGACCAATCATGATCCGAATGGACAATGGCTCTATGGCCTTGATATTGGCGTACACCCGGAATACCGCGGACGGGGCCTTGCCCGCTTGCTTTACCGCGCCCGGCACCAACTGGTTAAACAATTGGGCTTGAATGGGCAGATCACGGTTGGAATGATGAGTGGTTATGGTGCTGTAAGCGATGCAATGACAGGTGAAGCGTATTACAACGAACTGATCAGTGGCCGGCGTTCGGATCCAACTTTGACACCGCAAATGAAAATAGGCTTTGAGCCGATCGCATTGATACCCGAATACCTGAACGACCCGGTTTGTGGTAATTACGGGGTTTTTATAAAAATTAACCGGGATACCAATATTTAACAAATGGAGATCAAAATAGCTTCGACTGAAGCAGATATTGCTAAATGCTGGGATGTGCTCCGGGAGCTCAGGCCGCACCTGGATCATGAACAATTTGTACCTATGGTGCTGGAGATGATCACGGAAGGGTATAACCTGGCTTATATTGAAGAGGAAGGTAAAGCCGTAGCAGCGGTCGGATTCAGGTATTTGCAGTTCCTGTTCAATGGCAAGCACATTTATATCGACGATCTTTCAACGCTCCCTTCCCATCGCGGAAAAGGCTTAGGCGGCCTATTGCTGGATTATGTGAGTGATCTGGCAGAGTCGATGGGGTATAAAGCGGTCACACTTGATTCGGGTTACCAGCGGCTTGCGGCGCATAGGCTTTACCTCAACAAAGGCTTCAATTTGAGCAGTCATCATTTTTCAAAACAGATAAAGTAAACTATCGATATCATGTCATACATTCAATTGAAAACAGCGCTGCCGGGCCCAAAAGGCTTAGCAGCATTAGAGAGAAGGAAAAACGCATTGCCGGTCGGGTTGGCAAAGTCAACCGAGATCGTAGTGGAGAAAGCCGAAGGCGCCCTGGTTTGGGATGTCGATGGTAACCAACTGCTCGACTTTGCAGGCGGTATCGGAATGATCAATGTCGGACACAGCAATGAGCAAGTGGTAAATGCGATCAAAGATCAATTGGATAAATATATTCATACCTGCTCACTGGTTACAACCATGGAGCCTTACCTCGATCTGGCCGAGTTGTTGAACAGTCTTACTCCCGGCAACTTTCCTAAAAAGACATTATTAGCGAACTCAGGCTCTGAAGCGGTTGAAAATGCTGTAAATATTGCCAAATACTACACCAAACGTAATGCAGTATTATGTTTTGAAGGGGCATACCATGGTCGGACCTTGCTTACCTTAAGCCTGACAAGCAAGTATGCATTGTTTAAAAAAGGATTTGGCTCTTATGTGTCTGATATTTACCGTATACCCGCACCCAATACCTATCGTGGTATTCCGGGTATGACCGAAGAAGAATATGTTGCTTACAGCATTAAAAAGCTGGAAGAAGCCTTTATTTCGCAGGTAGATCCGGATTCGCTGGCAGCTATAATAATTGAACCGGTACAGGGTGAGGGTGGCTTTTTGCCCATCCCAGCAGCTTACCTGCATAAATTAAGAGAAGTATGCGATCGGCATGGCATCGTATTTATTGCTGACGAGATCCAGTGCGGGGCAGGCCGTACAGGTAAGTTCTTTGCAGTTGAACATAGTGGGGTTATTCCTGATATCATCGTAAGTGCAAAATCTATCGGGGCTGGTATGCCGATCAGTGCTATAACAGGTAAAGCCGAAATACTGGATGCTCCGCACCTTGGTGGTGTGGGCGGTACCTATGGTGGCAGCCCAGTCGCCTGTGTGGCAGCAATCGAGGCCATCAACATTATCAAAAGCCCGGCATTTTTGGAAAGAGTGAACCATGTTGGCGAGATCATTCGTACGACACTCGAGCAATGGAAAGATAAATACCCGCTGATCGGCGATGTGCGCGGAATAGGTGCCATGCGCCTTGTAGAATTTGTAAAAGACCGCGATACCCGTGAACCCGATGCCGATGTTACACTCGAGATCATCCGGGATGCCGTGGCCCATGGTTTATTAATGATACGTGCAGGCTTATTCAGCAATTGTATTCGTTTGCTGCCTCCCATCGTCATCACCGACGAACAACTGGCTGAGGGTTTGCAGGTTTTGGAAGATGCCATTGCCCGTGCGCAAGAGAAGAGAGCAGTGAAAGTCTAAGTCAGGTTAATATGTCAAGGTTGATCATCCGAAATGCCAGTTTGCTTTCCTTTAACAATGGATTCAAAACTGGGAATGATACACTTGCTATAGAAGGCGGGCGTATTATTGCCATTGGCAGGTGGAATGAACTGGAGCCATTGGCAGAGGCTGGCACGGAATTGATCGATGCAGGCGGTAAGGCATTGCTGCCGGGTTTTAATGATTCCCATATCCATATCTGGAAGGTGGGTAATTTGAAGACTTTTATGCTCGATGTGAGGTCGGCAAAAAGCATGGAGGAGATGCTGGACATGATAGGCGACTATCACCGGCAAAACCCTCAGTTGGGCTGGATAACCTGTCGAGGGTTCAATGAGGCTGGCTGGAAGGAAGGCAGAATGCCCGACAAAAGTGATCTGGATAAGATCACTACTAAAAAGCCGATATTTCTTATCCGCACTTGCGCGCATATTGCTGCTGCCAATTCGAAAGCGCTGGAGTTGAGCGCTATTGACTCCGATACCCCGGTGCCGCCCGGCGGTGTAATGCAAATAGGAAAGGATGGGATACCGAATGGTATTTTTTCGGAAACAGCGCTTGGGCTTGTCAGCAAACACATTCCTGCCTATACTAAAGATGAGCTTAAAATAATGATCCGGGCAGCGAGGCAACAGTTTTACAGCCTCGGTATAACAGCAGCTACTGATCCCGCTGTCGACCCTTTGCTATTACAGGCTTACCATGAAATGAATTTGGCTGATGAACTGGGACTAAGAGTTAACGCTATTCCCATATTGCTGCCCGATGGCGGTGAAAGACCATTTGATCTGCCAGAATATTTTGTTTCGGATTGGTTTAATGTAAATACCGTAAAGTTTTTCAGCGATGGCGGGCTAAGCGGTAAAACAGCTGCGCTGAAGCGCACTTATAAAAATACGGCTGAACACGGTGTGCTGCGTCTTCAACGGGCACAATACCTGAAGTTAGGTAGGGCCGCACTGGAAAAAGGACTGAGTTTGGCAACACATGCCATAGGCGATGCGGCGATTGAATTCGTGATCGGATGTTATCAGGAACTATCCAAAGCCTATCCCCAAAGTATCAAAAGAATAGAGCACCTGGGTCTTCCGGAAGAAAAAGATCTGGAAGCTATGGCAGAGGCAGGAATAGCTGCATCAATGCAAACCATTTTTATCAGTGAACTCGGTAAAAATTTCCGGCAATACCTCGATCGGCGATACCTCGATCATTGCTACCCGGTAAAATCGGTATTGCAACATGGTATTTTAACTGCTTTGTCTTCAGATGCACCAGTAGTAAGCGATCTGAATCCTTTGAAAGGCGTTGCGGCGGCAGTAACGCGCAGGGACAATGAAGGATTTGAAATAGCACCTCATGAGGCCATCAGGGTTGAAGCCGCCTTAAAAGGTTATACCTTAAGTGCGGCAGCTATTAGCGGTAACGCAAAAATGGGGACGCTGGAGCCCGGGCAATATGCCGACCTGGTTATGCTGGATAAAGATCCAATGCAGGTAGATGCTTCCGAATTATCGTCGATCAAAGTTGAAAAAACCTATATCAATGGCATTTGTGTTTATCAGGCTTAAGAG
>CAIPDP010000193.1 GCA_903863845.1 uncultured Mucilaginibacter sp.
ACCAGCATCCAGGCATCGCTAAAATTCCATTGTCCCTTTAGTTCACCGGCCCCCAACTGAGCGGCCTGCTGCCAATTGCTATCATCAAAATCAGCGTTCAGCCAGTTTTTGGGTTGATGATTCATGTCAACCAGTTCACCTGGTCCGGCAACATAATAGCTGTAAATCAAGTCGACCGCGAGTGGACGACAGGCTGTATCCAGCAAGCATTTCCAGGTTTTGTTGGTATTGGCAACCTCTTCAGCTGCTGTTGCGCCCTGCAGGATAAACCCCGTTCCGTATGACATTTGAGCTACCGGCTTCCAGGAACCCTCATTAGCTACAATAGCACTGATGAAATTTTTACCTTTTACAAGGTAAGGTGCCAGATCTACGGTCGCGTAATTCCAATAATAAAAGTCGCCCCGTGCAGGACCTATTGATACCAATTGTCCGTTTACAAAAAGCTTATAGCGGTTATCTGCGGAAACAAAAACCTTAAAAGTTGCTGGTTGGCTATCAAGATCGAGCGTTTTCCGGAAAAGGCAAATTTCATAATCGTTAGCCTGTATGGGTAATGTGATCCAATGGGCATTCCATATTTTTTTGCCGACAATATCCTTTTGAGCAAAGACATTACAATTAATGGCTACCAGGCATAGCCATATCAGGCAAATTGAGCGAAAGTGGAAATTCATGGCAAGGGTTTATGCCTTAAATATAAGAGTATTCGCCTGAATTTTTTGGCTAATAGCGATCAAACATGGCTGTTGGCAAACCATCCATACTTACCCTGTTCTTTTCCTTTTTGTAGGCTTCTAAACCGTCGGCGCCTTTGGCGTTTGCCCATTTGATGGCATGGTCACGCTCACCCATGTATTCGTACAGTGGCACACTGAATCCGCATGAGGTTTGTACCATATCTATATCGGCCAAAATTATTTGGCGTGTTGCCAATTGCAGCTCGAAATGAGCCGATAGTTGATCCCATCCACTATCCCCCGGAAGCAGGGTACGACCAGTGCCGTATAGCCGGAGTATGTTTGGAGGACCATCATAGGCACAAAACATGATGGTGATCCGTCCATTGTCTAATAAATGGGCCGACGTTTCATTGCCACTGCCAATTATATCCATATAGGCCACCTGCCGTTCGGAAAGCACTCTGAAGCTATCAATACCCTTTGGAGAAAGATTTATATGGCCGTCAATAGCCAATGGGGCAGTGGCAACAAAAAACATTTTTTGTTTCACAATAAACTCCTGCTGATGAGGATTGATATGATCGAAAAACTTGCCCATAGGTAGTGTTTTTAAAAAGCTGGATTCCATTTATTTTTGATCCAACGAATAAAGTTAGCTATTTGATAGAAATTTCTTTCAAACAGAATAATGAAATCACTTAGCCGGAGGATCAGGAGCAGCAGGTGGTACAAGTGGATTTGGAGGTGTTGGTGGCGTAACCTGCACAGGGCTTGCCACTGGAGCTACCGGCGCTGCCCCGACGGGCGCCGGCGGTGTGAATTGTTGTACACCTATTCCGGAACCCGGCGCAATTTGGTTCTCCGTTGTTTTTACTCCCAGGTATCCGGCCGAACTTAACCCCATCAACGCGATCATTGTAGGCGATATAACAGTTGGACCAGGTATAGCACAAGTTGTGTAAACATGACTGATGTAGATATAGCCAATAACGGCAGTCCATAATACATTTTGCAATCTGTGTATGCTAACACCTGTTTCATCAGAGAGAATATCAATAAAGAATCCCTGAGAAGGCTGGTTTTGTTGTGCACTGGTGGTTGCAGCTGCAGGTTGATTAGATTGACTGGTATCAATTACTTTTCCAACAGTTGTTGTACCGATAGCAATGCCTAAAAGGCCAAGATTTACGGGATCAATTTCCATGGATATTTTAGTGGTCGAGCAGCCACATTTCAGGAGCCAAACATAGATCGCTGAACTCACAATAATAATTGTCCAAAAGGCAAATTGCACCCTGCTCCAACTGTAACCGGGTTTTGGGTTACTGATAGACTGACCGACAGCCAGTGAATTAAAGGAATTTGCATCGAAAACGGAATTCCTGAGCAAGTTGGTTCTTGCTGATAAAAAATACACGAGCGCCAGCAATGTGATCAGCACGACTGAATACCATATCCATGAATCCATAAAAAAGAATTTAGCCCCGGTTAATAACCTATAAATTAAATATGAAATTAATTTAAATTCAGTTATCCGGCAACACGTGTTTAAACGGTATTTTAGGGCTTATTTAAAATAAGAAAGTGGTATGGTCCGCCAGGCGCCATGTGCCAGATGTCCGCTTAGGATTTCGAACACCAGGTATACCGGCCAGCATAAATAACTAATTATTGCCAATATGATCGAATGATTAAAATACCAGCTTATCAGAACGGAATAAATTCCAAGAACTAAGTAAGCTATGCCGGAATCTCTTTTGCTGTCCATCTTTAAGTTTTGTATTACAATAATAATAAAAAATTCGGGTCCAATTGAATAGATAGTTCGCTATTATAAAAACTAAAAAAATATTGATTTCAAAAATTAAACAAGTAATCCGAGCCTTATTATGATGGGTGCTTGCATTTGCAGAATAAAAACACGAATCAGGTTCATATTGTTAATAAACCTTAATTTTTCAACATTTAGCCCTACTTAACTATAAGACAGGATAAAATTTACAAAAAATATAAACATTTAGTATACTTTTGAGTTTACCTTAAATTAAAACAAACTTATCATGGCAAACGAAAGTGGAATTACCGCCTATTCGGTAAAAACAAAAACTAAAAATGTTCCGATCATTGATCCTGTGATCGATATCAAATCGGGCAGGTACATTGCTTCAGGAAAAGATAGCGCTGGAAATAAATTATCGGCTATCATGAGCAAAGCAAGTGCTGAAGCTCACATTGAAAAAGGCAATGCAAAAAAAGGTACTGGGTGGAGTTAATTCCGGGTGCTAATTAAGCCTTCGAAATTAAATTAAGAACAAGAGTCCCGGTACAATGTACCGGGACTCTCAAGTTAAAATATCACCAGATGCAAAAAGGCACCTTCGCCAATGCTGCATTGGTATAACGCCCGTCATCAGTTACTTCCTCGCTTACCCAATCTGGTCTTTCAAAAGACTGGTTCTCACTTTCCAACTCGATCTCAGCTACGATCAAACCCTGGTTTGGCCCTGCAAAAACATCCACTTCCCAGGTATTTCCTCCAAAAGGTATGCGGTAGCGCGTTTTTTCGGTACCTACCCTGGTAAAAGCTTCCAATATTGCTTTACCTTCCTCCAGGGGTATCTCGTATTCAAACTCAGCTCTCGTCAGGTTGGTCGATTTGCATTTCAAATTTAACCAGGCTGCCTTTTCCGCAATACGAACCCTTACGGTGCGCCCATTTTCGGCAAGCAAATAACCCTGGGCATAATGGGTACCGGTGGGTTTATCAACCATTTCCCATTTTTTGTGATCGACCAGAAATTTCCGTTCTATTTCAATTCCCATCCTCTGTTAAACTGGTCAGCTTTATTTTGCACTTTCTTTGAAAGTTGCCCTTACAAAAAAATCCTTCGACAATTCGTTGATCGACTTTCTTAACCGGGTACTTTGCCTTTTTATTTTTGCTATAACCGGCTGGCCGTTAAAAGCAGGGGCTGAAAATAGCTGGATAGCTACAACGGTATCATGCCAGTTACCGATATGTTCCTGCAATTGATCCAGGTATTCGGCATTAAAGTTTAATTTACCTTCAAGGGCTTTACCAACTATTTTCCGGTTGTAAACCAGGGTTTTTATTTGTTTGCGGCAGTCGTGCAAAATTTCGGTAAATTCTATTTTTTCAAGTGTCGATGCGATATGGGTAAGTTGATGATGATAGAAATTATTGATTCTGTCGTTACGTGTCTCCTGTAGTTCTTCCCCGATAGACTCATAAACTTGTTTTAATATCTTCTGATATTTTTTCGCATTGAGCCTGAAGTTGATCACCTCCCGCTCAATTTCGTTTACATGTTGCTGAACAAATTCTTCATTCTTCAAATCGTAATGAGAACTCATTTGCAGATTGATATAGGCTTCCCGTATTTTACCTGCATGCTTAAATATTTTTTTAATAGGCTTAAATGCACGCGCCAACTTATCCTGCTTTAGTGCGTCATCCAATAAAACTATAAAAGCACGAAGCTTTTTTACATAAACCCTAAACTGATGTAAATTTTCCTGGCTACCGGTATCTACAAATGCTTCAAAATTCGAGTTTATCGACTCCCATAGCTCATTGACATAATTTTTCTCAATTTTTCTCTTCATATACAAACGTTTAATGCAAAAAACCTTCTTGTTGTTTTAAAAGGTTATACAATACCCGGGCAGGAATTTTGCCGGGTACTTAATTGTAAAAATATGTTAAACAAATGGGTACCTGTCCGTGCTATTCATTGAAATAGCTATATTTAGCCCGCCTCTGTTAATCCATTATAATCTATGAATCTAAGAAAATTTTTATTTATAGTTGGTTTATTCTTATTACTTAATCATTTGGCTGCATTTGCTCAACGTGATAGTATAGGTTTACCGACGATCATTGATAAAACGCAGAGGTATACAACAGGCCACCCTTTCGAAAAGGTATTTCTCCATTTTGACAAACCTTATTACGCGCTGAATGATACAATTTGGTTAAAAGCCTATGTAACAACAGATCTGCATGTACCTTCAACTCTTAGTAAAATAGTTTATGTAGATTTTATTAGTGACGAACGCGTTTTCACAACAGAATTAAAATTGCAGCTGGTAAATGGCGTAGCTAGCAGCTTTTTGCCGCTGCTGCCCGCTAATTTTAAACATGGCTATTACCATATACGGGCCTATACCCGATGGATGCGAAACTTTGACGAGGCCTATTTCTTTAACCGGACCATTAGCGTTGGCACGATGCAAAGTGGTGTTGTGCTGCCGAAGATCACCTTTAACAATACTATAACTGAAAAATCAGCCAAAATAAATGCAAGTGTGATCTACAGGGATCAGAATGGCCTACCATATGCAAATAAAAAAGTTAGCTGGAAGGCTACCAGCGATGATGACGTCCTTGGCAGAGGAAGAGGTGAAACAGATGCATCCGGCAAACTGATCATTGATTTTTTGACCGAAAAACCAGCTGAAATCAATACCGCCCATATTTCTACTGAAATTGAATTAGAAGACAAAAAGTTGGTAACAAAAGCATTTGCGGTCGAAACCACTCCGCCGGGTATAGATGTTCAGCTTTTCCCGGAAGGTGGTTACCTGATCAATGGCGTCCGCTCACGGGTTGCATTTAAGGCCCTAAAACCTGACGGATTTGGCATTGAGGCGCAGGGAAACATAACCGATAATACCGGTGCCGTAATGGCCGATTTCAAGTCGCAGCATCTTGGTATGGGTGTATTTGCATTGCTTCCCGAAGCTGGCAAAACCTATAAAGCTAATTTCAAATTTGCAGATGGCACACAAACCAGTATCGAGCTACCAACACCGCGGGACGAGGGCATCAACTTGTCGCTGAATAACAGTAATCCGGACACCCTCTCGCTAAAAATTGCGGCAAATGAGCCTTATTTCGAAAAATATCGTAACAAATCTTTTTACGTTATTGCTCAAAGTAATGGCATCATTTGTTATGCTGCCCAAACCGTTTTGCATAATGCTGTATATTCTGCCAGTATCCCAAAAAACAAATTCCCGACCGGACTATTGCAGGTTACTTTGTTTTCTGTAAAAGGAACACCTTTAAGTGAGCGTTTGGCTTTCATCCGGCATAACGATCTGATGACGCTAAACCTAAGTTCTGACAAATCAACCTATAACCGGAAAACAAAAGTAAAAATGCAGGTTTCGGCAAAAAATGGTTCAGTGCCGGTAGAAGGTAATTTTTCGGTTTCGGTTGTTGATGAGGCATTGGTGCCTTATGACCAGGACGACGAAACAACGATACTGAGTCATTTATTGCTCACTTCAGACCTGCGTGGTTTTGTCGAAAAACCAAATTATTATTTCAATCATACCGATCAAAATGCTATTGCCAACCTGGATATCCTGATGCTGACACAGGGCTACCGGCGTTTTTCATACAAAAACATCGTATCAGATAAAAATACGCAACTAAGTTTTTTCCCTGAAACAGGAATTGATGTAAGCGGATCACTCCGGACAAATGCAGGTATACCTTTGTCAAAGGGCAATATCAGGCTTTTCATTCCCGACAGGGCTTTCTCGACGCAAACTACAACCGACGTCAACGGAAATTTCAGGTTCAGCAATGTGTTGATCTCTGATTCTTCAAAAGTTAAGGTCACCGCGCGCGACAATCCTAATAGTAGCAATCTTGTACTTAAAGTCGATCCGTTAGTTCAGCCTCCCGGCTCGCAATTCATTAACCCTGCAGGTACCATCGCTAATATTGATAGCACATTAAGGCCTTACCTGCAAAATAGTGTAAAACAACAAAATGCATTGAACAAACCTCACGTGTTGAATGAAGTAGTCATCAGGGAAAAAACAGCGCCACCTAAAGTAAGCCACGAGGATTTTCCTACCATGCAAGGTTTGTCATTAGTAGCTGATCATAGCGTATCTGGTGACAAGTTCGCTGGTTGCCCGGTAATGGTGCAATGTTTGGCTTCTGAAGCAATTGGTGTCACTTTCGACAACAATAATTTCTATTTGACGCGCGATTTCAACTCTTCTTCTTCAACTCGAACGCCGATGGCTATTTTCGTAAACGGCATGGCTGTTGATTTAAGCTATCTGAACAATATTGATGGAAATAATATTGAATCGGTCGAAATATTCAATTCAGACGGCTTCAGTGGTATTAATAAAGGAACAAACACCAAAGGTGTAATTGAAGTTAATTTAAAGAAGATACCCAAAGGAGTTAAGATCAGCAAAGATGAACTCTTTAATATGCTTCCCAAAACCTATGAGGCTGAATTTTCACCTATCGGATACACAACTACCCGAATATTTTATTCGCCTAAATATGAAGATCCGGCCAAGGCTGTTAATATCATTGATTACAGAAGCACGATCTACTGGAGTCCGAATATAATAACCGATAAAAATGGTATAGCAAATTTCGAGTTTTACAATGCTGATGGCACCGGTCCGTATCGGGCAATCATTCAAGGTATTGATAAAGACGGTAACATAGGCTGGAGCGTTTACCATTACCAGGTGCAATAAGCTGTATTTCACTAAATATTCGCCACTGTTCGAGCAGATAGTATTGTACCTAAGCTAACTTAAGGCTATATTTGTAACAGACGCGTTACAAATATATATCATTTTGCGTATAAAGGAGTAAAGCGCTGTATTTAGACCTTGCATGATCTTTAGCCAGTAAACATTATCACATAATGAAAAAAGTTTCCTTTCTTATATTTTCAGTAAGTGCTTTGCTGAGCGCCTGCACACCGATTATATTCCAGCAGGCTCCGGCAGGCAACTATGACCACCGCGACGACCGTCGAATTACAAACGATGCCCCTGTCGTTGATGAAAATGCTGCCCAAACCAACCAGTTATTTTACGATGAACTTAGTCCCTATGGTACATGGGTTGATTATCCCGACTATGGTTATGTTTGGGTACCAGCCGTTGATAATGATTTTAAACCCTATGTTACCAACGGATCATGGGTATATAGCGACTTTGGCTGGACCTGGGCATCCGATTATGATTGGGGCTGGGCCACTTTCCATTATGGGCGCTGGTTTTTTGATGATAACTATGGTTGGGTGTGGGCTCCCGGGGATGAATGGGCACCTGCCTGGGTAACCTGGGGTTATTCGGGAGATTATTATTGCTGGGCTCCTATCCCGCCCCATGTAAGCATGAGTGATGCCCGTATGGGATTTTGGCATCCCGCTGCATCGTTATGGAATGTTGTGCCCGGACAGCAATTTACAAGAGCACATGTATCCAATTTTATAATTTATGACAATTTCGTCAGAAACAATATCCAGGTGATTATCAATGATGGTAATTATAACCGGAACATGATCCATAGAGGCGCAAATGGTTTTACCGAATATAATCGGGGTCCTGCTTTGTTCGATGTCGAAAGAAGGACTAACCGCCCGATACCTACGATTGGGATAGTTGACAACAAGAGCCCGGGCGCTACCATTATTGAAAACAACCAACTAAGGATATATCGTCCATTTATTAACCATGATGGACAGGCGAACAATATTAGCCCAACGCCTAAGAAATATGATGGTTACAGGAATAACCAGAGCAATCAACCACAACCAGGTGTTAACGGTTCAAACAACAACCAGCCTGCCAGGCCCCAATGGAACCGCCCGGCAGCTCGGGACCCAAAGCAGGATAACCCGAATAATAATGGTCAAAACCAACCGCAGCCTGCTAATCCCGACCAGCATCAACAACATCAAACGCGCGCTGGCGAACCGGTAAATCCTGCGCCCGTTAATAACAATACCCAAAATCAACCGGCCATTAAACCGCCAGGCAACCAGCCGGCACAGCCTGCGCAGCAAAATGATCGTAACCCGTCTAAGAATTTTTCACCTCCGGCACAACCACAACCTCAACCTGCCGCTTCTCAAAATCCACCTAAAACGCAACCACCGGTTACGCAACCACCAGCTAGTCAAACTCAACCACAATTAAACCCAGTTTTTCGACCTAATTTACAGCCGGTGCATCCACCGGATGGCCAAAAAAAGAAAAACCCTACGCCCAGCACCAAACCTGATACAGTTAAACGAAGGCCTAACAACCAATAAATAAATTCAAAAAAAAAGCATTCGGTTTATTTAACCGAATGCTTTTTTTACACGTTAAATTGATTAAACCCTGTGATGGTCAGCACGCCATTCCACAATAGCCTTTTTAATATCTTCAGGACTCATCCCATCCTGTACTGCTTTGTCAACAAGATCAACAAATTCCTCATCAGGAGCAAAACGTAAAGCAATAGTTTGCCTGATATTGAGGCGATCATCCAGTAGCTTACCGGTCAAAGCGTAATAACGCAGGTTTTCTTCAGCACGGATAGCGCGATCCTGGGCTTTGAGTGGAAACTGGCGGGAATACCAACCCAATAGCAGGGCGCAGGCAAATGCGTCTTCTATTAATATCGCGCTAACAAACCCGCCAGAGTTCGGCGGATGCCTGAGCGCATTTACAGCAGCGATTATGGTACCTATGATCAGGAGCGAACTCAAAACAATATGGTAACCAGGTACAATACGAACGTGATTGGAATAGTTTTGCTTTTTTTTCATTGTTTAGGATTTTGAAATCTAATTTAAGGCTTTTTTCAAATAAAAAAGTAAAAGCGTTAGCTAAAAGCAGTGATTTTAGTCAATTATGCTCATCAGTTTCCATTTCAACTACAACTGCCGGGCATTTTTAAGGAGATCGGCGCTTTTTCACTACTCTAAAAACACCTTAGATAACCATCATTTATTCAATACTTTAGGCATCGCCCCACAATCTTCTCTTTATAAATTAGAAATGCATTCAGTGCAGATTTCAAAGCCGGAAAATATTTAAATGCCAGATGCCTCGAAGATATAGTTTGCTGGCATTAGCCTGTTATTCATATTTATTAAAAAGCTTTGATCTCCTCATCAAAAATTTATTGGTAAAACTACAATTAACCGCCACTTTCATCAGTCAATAAAAACCCAATAAATTGTTAATAAGCAGTTTAACTTTCCATTCACTCCTAACAATACTTGATTTTGAATTGAATTTGCATCAACTTTTCTTTATTTAAAACCGTAAAAGCCACTAATTGATCACCTTGCTGTTTTAACAGTATTATTTAAAAACAAAAAACAACCAGCAACTGATCTAAAAGCCTGTTTAATTAAACAAATAATATAGCTCGAAACAAGCACTTTATAAATTTTCAATAATCTGATATTAAACCTTTTAAACGACCACGGGTCTTAAAAACAACAAAAAATTAAAAACCCTTTTGAAAAATGAAAACAATTAAACTATCTATGATCGCGTTGCTCCTGCTGTTAGGAGTTTACGCTTGTAAGAAAGACAGCAGCACTGCTTCGACGGACGCTGTTACAACCGACCAGGCCGCTGACTTAGCA
>CAIPDP010000194.1 GCA_903863845.1 uncultured Mucilaginibacter sp.
TGATATAGTTTTCTGCTGTTTGTTTCTTCTTGGTTTCCATTGTCTTAAAGTTAATTAATCTTTGGAAACACTCCACAAGCTTAGCACCCTATCGGTCCACTTTCAGCTGACGATTTACAGATCAACGACGAAACCTATGCGATTTGTAAGTCGGATATGATGATCAAGGGGAATAACCCCGAGAATATCCGGGTAGGATCGACCCTGAGTACTGATGAGTTTGCCGGGCTTCGTTTCGATTTTATGCTCTCAAACCCGCCCTACGGTAAATCCTGGTCAAGCGAACAGAAATATATTAAGGATGGCAAGGATATCATTGATTCACGTTTTATAGTAAAACTTAAAGACTATTGGGGTACCGAAGAGGATGCCGATGCCACACCACGTTCTTCCGACGGGCAATTGCTGTTTCTGATGGAAATGGTAAACAAAATGAAACCCACAAGCGAAAACCTGGTTGGCTCTCGCATTGCCTCGGTACATAATGGTTCGAGCCTGTTTACTGGCGATGCCGGCGGTGGCGAGAGTAATATACGCCGTTATATCATTGAAAATGACATGCTGGAAGTTATCATCCAGATGCCCAATAACCTTTTCTATAATACCGGCATAACAACGTATATCTGGTTACTTTCCAACAATAAGGTACCGCAACGCAAAGGGAAAGTTTTGCTTATTGATGCCAGCCAGCGCTACCAAAAATTGCGCAAGAACCTGGGCGACAAAAATTGCGAGTTTTCGCCTGCGCATATACGTGAAATTGTAAATATTTACGAGAAGGGACAGGAGGTTGAGCGCCAGGGTGAAGATGGAATAGCAGCAAAAGTGTTTGACAATGCCGACTTTGGTTATTACAAAGTAACTGTAGAAAGGCCGAAACGCCTGAAAGCTCAGTTAACTGGAGAATACGGAGGCTTTGACCACCTAATTCCGGAATGTCGAACAGGTGATTCCGTTACACATTGACCATCTTACCATATTGATGGTCAATATGATTATTCTTTACTTTAAACACAAATCGTTGCTCAAGAGCGCACGGAATGTACTGGTCAAGGTCTCCGGAATGTCTATTCAAGTAACCGAACGAACCTATTTGAACACATTTGTTGGGCGTTTACGAATAAAATAAATAACAGTCCTAATTGTGAATAAATTTATAGCAGTTTGTGGCAATTAACTGCTTATTTTGTGATTAGTTAAAACAGGAGCAACAATTGCTAATAATATTAGTAATTGTCATTTTTGTTTTGTAATTTAGTTTTTTTTAAGAAGATCTTCGATGAGCCAATTATTCGCAGATAATATAAAATATACGTTCTCTGGACACGAGAGCTTCCATTGCAGGCAGTTGTGGTTAAAAAAAGGTTATGATTACCTTAAAAGTAGAAAATCTTTCAACGATCCTGATGCGGTTGTCGCATTAGGTGTCGGCAAAAATATGGTCACCTCTATTAAATTTTGGTTGAAGGCTTTTAATTTGATAGACAACGGTGAGCAGATTACGCCCTTTGCCGATTTTATTTTCAGCCCGGACGGGTTCGATCCTTATTTGGAGGATGATCAAAGCCTTTGGTTATTGCATTATCAATTGATACAAAACAATCTTTCTTCCATTTATCATTTGATATTCAATGCTTTCCGTAAAGAGAAGATACAGTTCACCAAAGAGAATTTTCAAACTTTTATGGTGCGTATCTTGGAAAACGTAAATATTAAAACGGTTGGGGATGATTTTGATGTGTTTAAAAAAATGTACCTCAATAAATCTGAGGACAATAAACTGACCGAGGATTCATTTTTAGGCTTATTATCTGATTTGCAGCTACTTAAATTGTATGAAAAAGGCACGTACTTTATTGACCAGGCCGCAAGGCCATCCTTGTCGCCGGAAGTATTGCTGTATGCTATCTTAGATGCATATCCTTTTTCAAGTTCGATCAGCCTGTATACTTTAGAGAACGACGAGAATAGCCCAGGTAACATATTCGCCCTCAGCAGGCAGGACTTGTTGGATAAAATTGGACAATTAACTGATAAATACAAGTGGCTAACTTATAATGACCAGGCTGGAATTAAGGAATTGCAGTTCAAGGAAAAGCCAGTTGATTATTTTTCATTATTTATATAACTATGAGCACTCCGTATTCGCCGTCGGTAAATATCATTCGCGATCAGAAAAAGGCGGTAAATTATATTGCTACACCAAATGCCAAACGTATCATTGGCCAAATTCAGGATGACTTTGAAAAGGGCTTCCGCTCTTTCAATCTTATCGGCTCATATGGTACGGGCAAATCGTCTTTTTTATTGGCCTTTGAGCAAACCTTACTAAAAGTACATCCTCATTTTGAACTTTCCGGCTTTCACAAATCGAAGGTACAGTTCGTTAAAATTATCGGCAGCTATAAATCTGTGATCAAAGCTTTTGCCGAGCACTTAGACGTTAATTCTGAAAAACATGAGATCGAAAATATCTTATCGGAACTGTTTAATAGATACCACCAGCTAAGTGCAAAAAACGGTTTGTTGGTTATTGTAATTGATGAGTTGGGTAAGTTTTTAGAATTTGCTGCAAAGAATAATCCTGAAAGGGAATTATACTTTTTACAGCAGTTAGCAGAATTTGCGAACAACGCTAAGCACCAGATATTGTTGCTGACCACTGTTCACCAAAACTTTGACAGCTATTCTTATGAGTTAAGCAAATCGTTAAGGCAGGAATGGACGAAGGTAAAAGGTAGGTTCAAAGAACTAACCTTTAATGAGCCGGTGGAACAATTGCTTTATTTGGCGGCAGAGCATATCGCACAGCAAACCGAGGTTATTAATACCAAACAGGTTAATACAGCCTTATCGATCTTTGAAAATTCAAAAGCGTTTAGGACAGGATACAGCAAGGAAGTTGCAGCTAAATTATTTCCATTGGAAATGTTATCAGCAAATGTGCTAACGTTGGCTCTTCAAAACTACGGGCAGAACGAACGTTCTCTCTTTTCGTTTTTGGAGTCGACTGACCAAACTGGTATCTTAAAATTCACCGCCAATAAGAAAGCCCCATTTTATAGTTTATCGAATGTATTTGATTACCTGATCAATAACTTTTATTCATTCCTGCATTCCAAACATAACCCGGATTCTGCATCCTGGGGTGCGATCAGGGAAGCCATAGAGCAGGTTGAAAATGCATTTGACAGCAGAATTGATGATTACCTGAAAGTGGTTAAGACCATTGGTCTGTTAAACACCTTTTCCGCTGCAGGTTCTGTATTGGATCAAAAGTTCCTGTCCAATTATGCAACGAGTTGTTTAGGTGTAGCGGATGCCGATAATATTATTGGTGACCTTTTATCAAAAAGTATTATCAGATACCGGAAGCATAGCAAACGATATGTGTTATCAGAAGAAGCGGAAATTGATATTGAACTGGCCTTAATTGAAGCAGGTGACCGGGTATCTGAAATTTCGGATGTTCCAACAGTACTGAAAAAGTATTTTGAGTTCTCGCCGGTATTAGCTAAAGAATACTCATACATCAACGGAACGAGCCGCTACTTTCAGTTCGAGATCTCTGAATACCCTAAAATACTGACACCGGAAAATGAGATCGACGGTTATATCCAGCTGATCTTTAATGAAAATATAAAGGAAAAAGATATTGCCTTGTTGAATGAGGCCGCGCCTTCGGCCAATATTTATGTCTTCTATAAGAACTCAAAAGATATCAAGGCACTTTTATTTGATTTGGAGAAAACCCGGAAGGTACTAAATGAAAACCCTAACGATAAGGTTGCCAAACGAGAATTGGAAAGCATCGCGGCACACCAACAGATATTGCTCAACCACTTTATACTACACAATTTATATACCGGCACGGCTGATATTTCTTGGTATTGGAACAAAGCTACGCACACAGTATCTTCTAAAAAAGGGTTCAACAAACTCTTAACCCAGGTTTGTAAAGAAGTTTATCATTCTGCCCCGGTATTTAAAAATGAGTTGGTGAATAAGCACAAAATATCCAGTGCCATACATACCGCCAAAAGGAATTATTTCAAGGGACTTGTTGCTAATTGGGACCAACCGGATTTGGGTATCCCTGAAAATAAATTCCCGCCGGAAAAAATGATCTTCCGGTCATTGCTATTGGATAACGGTCTATCTCCTTATAAGGAAAACTTAAAGGCGGATATCCAACCGGGCGATAGCTTTTATGAGTTGATCTCCTTAAGCCAGTCATTCTTGGACAGTACAAAACAGCACCCAAAATCATTGAATCTGTTTGCTGACCTGCTTTCCAAAAAACCTTTCAAATTAAAACAAGGGTTCATTGATTTCTGGATTCCATCATTCCTGTTTTTAAAGCGGGATGATTTTGCGTTGTATTGTGACGGTGCATTTTTACCGGCAATGACCGACGATACTTTGGAACTTTTGGCAAAGAAGCCCAAAGACTTCCAGATCAAGGCATTTGATATCGACGGCGTTCGCCTTGATATATTTAACAGCTACCGTACCTTTTTAGACAAGGATACCAAAACGACTATCAGCAATAGCTCATTCATTGAAACTATTAAACCGTTTTTGGTTTTTTACCGGACGTTACCGGAATATGCCAAGCAAACGATGCGAATTTCGAAGCCGGCGATTGCAGTGCGCGATGCAATATCAAAATCAAAAGACCCGGAGGTAACTTTTTTTGAATCTTTGCCAACTGCCTTAGGTAGCTCCATCAAAGATTTGAATGATGATCCAACTTTGCTGGTCAAATATATTGAAACGCTGCAAAGCACGATCAAAGAGATAAGGACTTGCTTTGAAGGATTAGTGGAGCGATTTGAAGGTTTCATCAAACACGAGATATTGTTTGAAGACAGTCAATATACTTTTGAGCAGATCAAAACAAAATTGCAGGATAGGTTCGTTCAGTTGAAGCGGCATATGCTTTTAGCGAAACAACGCACATTTGTACAACGTATTGATTCGCTATTGGAAGATAATAAGGCCTGGTTAAGTTCTGTTTGTCAATCGTTGATCGGCAAGAGCCTGGAAAACCTGCGTGATGAAGATGAGGCCGTTTTATATGAAAACTTTAAGGCCATGATACATGACCTTGATAGTCTAACAGAATTATCCGCTATCGATATTGATGATACCAAGGAACAAGTTTACAATTTGCAATTCGTTACCTTCGGAAGTGTTCCGCAAAAGAACATCATCCGGGTATCCAAAGAGCAGTCTGTTAAACTGGATGAATATGTAGATAAGATGTGCTTGTCATTGTCGGATGATCAAAACTTAAATAAACTGATTTTAACAACGCTATTGCAAAGGGTATTAGATAATGATTAAAGTAAGGCATGTATTAGGAATTTCCGGCGGAAAGGATAGCGCGGCATTAGCCATCTACTTGAAAAACCTATATCCGTTAATGGATATAGAATATTATTCAAGTGATACAGGTAAGGAACTGGATGAAACTTACCAGCTGATCACCAACCTTGAAGTTTACTTGGGCAAAAGTATCAATATCCTAAAGGCGGCGGAGAACAGTCATGAAGATCCGTTCGACCATTTCTTGAAAATGTACGGTGGTTACCTGCCATCATCAAACGCGCGATGGTGTACCAAAAAATTAAAGCTTGAGCCCTTTGAAAAATATGTAGGAAATGACCTCGTAATTTCCTATGTGGGTATTCGTGGTGATGAGGACAGAGAGGGATATATTTCAAGAAAGCCAAATATCCAATCTATATTTCCTTTCAGAAAAAACATCTGGAGTGAGGACGTAGTAGAAAAATTCTTAGCCAACCACCAGATAGAGTTTAATCTTGATAACCTTAATAAATTAAGTTTAGGCGTAAAACGCCAGAAAATTGAAAGCATATTAATCAAGTCGCTTGACTTGAATTATAACATGCACAACAAGCTTAATCAGTTAATGGACCTTGGGGTTAAAGAAACTAACTTCTTGATTTATGATTTTTTAAAATCTACCGGCTACCCCTTGGCCCAGGATGATGCCTATTTTCCTTTATTGGAAAATGAAGACAACCTGATCAGGGATGATATTTTCAGGATACTGGAGGAATCAGGCGTAGGCGTACCTGCCTATTACAAAAAGATCGATTTCCAGATCAATGGAAAAAGTTCGTCATATGCGCGTAGCCGTTCCGGCTGTTTCTTTTGTTTTTACCAGCAAAAGATAGAATGGGTTTGGTTATATGAGCAGCACAAGGAGTTGTTTGAAAAGGCAATGGTTTATGAAAAGGATGGATATACTTGGATGCAAAATGAAAGCCTGGAACAATTAATTGCTCCAGACCGGATTAAACAGATCAAAGCGGATTACGCAAAAAAACAGGATAGGGCAGCAAGTAAAAAGTCTAATTTCCTTGTTGATATTTTGAACGAGGAAGAAGGAATTGGTTGTGCTTCATGCTTTATTTAACGATCACCTTTAACCTTTCTGAATGGTTAGGTCTGTCTACCTGGTAGCTGCCCTCACCCAAGGCAACGATCCAACGATATAAAATTTGTATATTTTCAGTGATTTCCCATTTGCGAGGCGTAGGGACGTCAGAGCAATTCTTATGTATCCAATCCTTTGCCCGACCGAAGTATACTTCGCCTTCATTGTCAATATTGGTCAGGAATGCCCGGACAAAAGGATGTTTAAAGAAGTTTAATTTAAGACTCCTTTTGAACTCTGCTATTGGCAGACCCAACGGGATATTATAAATGGCGAGGTCGTGTAAAGAACAATTTAATTCCACCTCATGCAGCGCTTCCTGTGTTTCATATATGCGATATAATGTATCAACGCTATACGTCATTGGCAGCGAGGCTATTGAAAAATTCTTATCAGGATATTGAATATCGATCTCAAAATCGGATTCTTTTGGAAACGCGGCAACTTTTTCAGGTAGTTGAGATTTGATCTGCTCATAGAGCAGATCAGTTACTAAAACACTTTCAGCTTCGATCAAATTGAAGTAAAGGCGGTCATCTAAACTTAGATTATCACATATCGTTGCCAACTCATAATTATATCTCAACAATGCAGGGGTGTTTAAAGCCCGCTGTGATATATTGGCGCTCCCTATGAACGCTGACTTGCCATTGTTTACAAATGCCTTTAAATGGACTCTCGGATTGCGATACAGCGTAATTCCTTTCTCTCTAAGGAAAGGGTATATTTCTAAATCAGAGGCAGCGGTTATCAAATCACGTGGTTCCCATCTGACAATTACAGCTTTGATGCTTGAGTTATCTTTAATCAAGCTTGTTAATTGCGCAAGTTTAATATAAGGAACATAGATATATAAACTATCTGCTTTGTCCATAAAGGCAGATAGTTCATTATACAGATCGATGCCATTTTTGAAAAGGGGCATTATTTTTTTTCTTTCCAGTCCAAAATAAATTGATTGAGTTTAACAGCAAACAAACTTCTAAATCGTGAGATATATTGCTGGTAAGAAACCAAATCTTTTTCCGCTTCGACCATTGCACCAAACAAGAGTAAGATGGGATCTATTTTGTTAATATCGCCTTCGACAAAAAGTGGCTTAATAAATTCGAAGTAGAAATCATGTTCAGTATTTATTTCTATGATGGTGCGATGACCGATGGGCTTGTAGTTATAAAATTCTGCTGCTCCTAATTGTAAGAAAACAACAACCTGGTTATAGTCAGTTGCGAAGAACCAATCAACGGACAGGTTTAATTTCATTTCGTCGCCTGAATATTCAGGATATCTTAATAGTAGCCACTTTTTTAATTCTTCTCGTTCTTTACTTGTTTCCGGAACGTCTTCTTCTTCTTCTGGACCAGGTTCAGGCAATGGTACAACGACCGCACCTGCGGGAAAAGGGCCACTTACATCAGGGTCAGGGGTTCCAGTTCCTGGATTTGTTCCGCCTCCAGTCGTGCCTGGTAAGCCTGTACCCCCTTTCGTTCCAGCATCCATTTTTTCTATGTTCTTCATCATCTCTTTTATTTGAGATTCGATAAATTCTGATAGTTCACAAATAAAATCCAACTGGATATCGTTTTCCGTCCTTTCGATTAAATCTTTATCCTCTATTCGCTTAAAAGCATGAACATTTTGCTTAGTATTATCTAAGCCAAAATAACCGTCAAAGGATGGTTCAAAATTTATCTCCACTTTCCACCAGCGATTTCTCGTGTCAGAAACATTTGTAATAAAACCAAAATCATCCAATTTAATTTCACGATTTTCTCTCACAATGGACAAACCCTGAAATTCTCTATAAATTTTACCTAAGCCGGACTCCGTATTAGCACTGCCCTGACTTCGCTTAATTTCAGGTTTAACTACCGAAAATTTTAATTTTACTGATTCACCAATTTTCTCAAAAAGTGCCTTGCTCTCTTTATTTCCATTGGGGTCTGGAAACAGATATTCTCCGCCCTCCCATAGGTCATTAGTAGCTTTGTCATTAAATGAGCCGGGCAACTGGGTGTCAGTCATTAAAAAAAGCGGATCGACTGCTTTTATTATTTTCTCTAATGGAAAGACTTCTGATAAAGTATGACCATTATCTTGAAAAACGCGGATTTTTATCTCAATTTTTTGCTCATTTATAAAATATCTGAATATTCTTCCTATTGGCCACACAATGTGCGGGACCAACTTATTTGACCTGCGCATCACTAACCGATCACAATTTACCCACCTAACAATTGTGCCATGTGGAAATTGGGGCTTTAAAATATCAGATATATGCTTTGGAATTTCAGTTTCTTGAACCTCTGGTAAAAATTCGGATTGATTTTCTTTAATTTCCTTAAAGTCGAAGTAGTTATAATTGACGGCACTTAAATTTTTCCATGAATAAACCTCAAACCGAGGGCATTGTGAAGCAGAAGAATTGGGTAAACCCATTCCAAATTTCCCAAGTCCTTTCTTAGCACCGTGCCTTGTACCTCCTCCAAATCGCAGACTTGTTTCAAGTGTTGCTTTATCCATACCTGACCCGTTGTCTGCAATGACTATTTCATTAACGAGTGATTCCCGTTTACCGGTTTTTGACAATTTTTCCAAAAGCAGAATTTCGATTTTTGTAGCGTTTGCCTGAATTGAATTGTCAATAATTTCGGCAAGAGCCATAGCGGTATCACGATAACCGTTGTCTCTTAAAGAATCGACGCCATTTGGGTCGAAGTAATGTACAGCCATTATTTATACGTTTAAGTATTGTTCCAAATTTCGTCGTAGAAATTAAACATTTGTGATTCGTTACCCAAATGAAAATTATCCATAACATCAATTAATTTATTTCTTTCGTTCCCCCCATTAAAGGTACCCCTCAAGGCCCTACCGACCATTTGGCTGTATAAAACCAATGATGAGGTCGGTCTGGCGATAATCAAGGCATTTAAAACAGGTGCATCAAATCCAGTTGTTAGGACACCGTAATTAATTAGTACTTTCAGCTCACCCGATTTGAACTTTGAAATGGAATTTTCGCGGTCGATCTTTGCGGTAGAACTTAAAATTGTACCAGACTCAATACCTGTTGCCTTTAGTAGAGTTTGAAGGATAATACAATGCTCTACATTACAGGCAAAAATTAGGGTTGACTCGTCTTTGTCAATGAGTTCTCTGATTTTATCAATAATAATCTTATTCCGGCCTGGATTGGAAGCAAGATCATTTAATATTTTTCCAAGCTTTTCATCACCATAAAGTTTTAAGTCCTTTAATTCCTTTTCGGTGAGTTTAATCTGTACATCCGACATTAAAACTTCGCGATCAATCTTCGCCAAAATTTTTAATTCCTGAAGATAGTTGATAGGATTTTCAATAGGTATACCAAAATCATCAACCATACCAATTTTGGTGGAATTGAAAAATTCCGCTAAATAATTATTTTCTCCATCCTCTGTATTTGAACTTCTTCCCGGGGTCGCAGTTAATCCTATTAATTGAATTCCAGCAGAATTTTCTGTAAGTAGTTTTATAGATTTCTCATATGTAGATGCTAAGGATTTATGCGCTTCATCTACAACTACCAAATTAATACTGTTTAAAATCTTTTCCTTGATTTTTCTTTGGATTGGATTTTTTGATGCAATCATTGCGTTGAATTTTTGAAATCCAACAAATAGAAATGCCCGGTCAGTATCTAATATCTTTTCATCATAGTCATTATCTCCGTAAAGCTTAAAGATATCAATTTCGTAATCTCCTCTAAGTTTCCAGGTATTCACAAAAGTCTCCAAAGCCTGGTCACATAGTTCTTTTGAATGGGCAAGCCAAATGATTAATACCTTTTTATCAAATCCACCTAAAACAGATTTACAGCGCAAATAGTCGGAAGAAATTTCCATCGCTGTTTTAGTTTTACCCGACCCGGTTGGCATATGGACCAGCATTCTATCTGTAAATCGTGGATTTAAAAGATTTTTTACTACTACATCTTTGATGTTTTTTTGATAATTATGAAGACTGAAATTCGGTTTTACTTTATTTTCAAATTCATCAATTACCTCAATTGGATCTGGAAGAAACTCGTCCGGGTTTAAATTTAAAACCGCTATTATTGATTTAGAAAATTCAAATGTTTTATAGCCGAACCCTTTTGTAATGATTTTCTCTCTCGCGTCATCAGTATCTTTAAACTTCAGACCAAAGTCCTGAGCAATTTCTTTTACTTTTTTGTCGGGTAAAAAAATGATAAGTTTTGCAAAGACCGATTTTTCGAATAGCAAGGACTTGCCATATTTATTCTCTAAGATCTCAACGTAATCAACCTGAATTTTATTAATGAAAATATTATAATTAACGATTGCATCGCATATATTTTGACCGATTAAATCTCTTAGATTCCCTTCGGTTATATATTTTAGGTAAATTGAGATGCTATCAAATTGTTTTTGACCACTTTCGTCGCTCATTTATATTCTGATTTTAACTTTTCTAAGGTAGCACATTCATAAAACTAATTTTCATAAATAATTATCTTGGTTATTTTTTGATCCCAACACCTGGAGAATACGGAGGCTTTGACCACCTAATTCCGGAATGTCGAACAGGTGATTCCGTTACACATTGACCATCTTACCATATTGATGGTCAATATGATTATTCTTTACTTTAAACACAA
>CAIPDP010000195.1 GCA_903863845.1 uncultured Mucilaginibacter sp.
AAACCTGATTGCGACAGCAGGATTACCATATATTAAGACAAACGCCTCAGCCGGGACCTTGGAAGGTCAGAAAGGACTACAGGATATTTCTTTAAATATCAAATGGAAAGCATTGCAAACAATTGTCGGCAAAAGTAAATTTTCATTTTTTGCAAGCGTAACCGGCTCAGCTCCAATTTCAAATTACTCAGCGGATTATGAGCCACTTGCACTTGGAAGTCATAGCAGAAATTTTACTGCCCGTGCAGTAGTTGACTATGTTTTTGGAAAATATTTTTTTACCGGGTCAGGTGCTTACACTAACAGGAGTGATATAACTATAGATAGAAACTCCTATTTCACCACGGTACTAATCAACAGCAACCAGGTGATACTTCCAAATATGAGTAATTACAATTTCAGAACAGGCTACCGAAGTAAATACTTTATAGCAGAAGCTATTGCTGATATCAGTACCTCACTAGGTGGATTTGATATCACAAAAAATAACATGCCATTTCCGAGCAACAGGATGAATATGACTAGTGTAGGCGCAAACCTTCGTTATCGTTTTAAATCATTTTATAACCTCGAATTAACTGCTAGTGATCAATATGTTACCAGTGGCCGAAACATGGGGCAAAGTAATATGATCATGGGTGGCGTATCATACATATTCAGCCTGAAATCCGACAAAAAAACTCCGCAGATAAACTATTACAAAAACTAAGAAGATGAAAAACTATTCTACATATATCAGACTAATTACCCTTTCATTTTTCGTGCTTTGCTTAGCGGCATGCAAAAAAGATATTGTCGATCGTTCAGCTAAATACCCGGCGCTAAATCCGGCAAACGAAGATTTGAACGCTGATACCTGGAAGACTGTATTGGTAACTGATCCAACAGTATTTACTGTAAATGCACCCGATGCTACAAACTCACCAGCTTATGTTGCCGATTTAAATGAAATTAAAGGCTATCAGCGTTACTTGTCGAGTGATCAATTAGCCATTATTAAATATTGGAGTGCCGGCGCTGTTTTACGCTGGAACGAAATATTACGATACCTTGTTGCTAAACATAACCTGCCACCTTACCAAAACCAGGATGGCTCTTATCCGGCACCAAGCTCTGCAAACCCATTTGCTTACCCTCAATTTCCTTTTTCTAACCCACCCTATGCTGCACGAGCTTATGCTTATGTTAGTGCAGCACAATATGATGCGCTGGTAACAGCCTACCATTTTAAGAAATTGTATAACCGGTCTGCGCCCTACGTAAATGATGCTAACGTACGTGCATTGATTCCAAAATCAAGCCTGCCTTCTTATCCGAGTGAAGACGCTGTTGTAGAAGGTGCATCAGTCGAAATGTTGAAATTGCTATTTCCTACTGAAATATCGTATATCGAACAAAAGGCAGCTGAGGAAAAACAGTATCGGATAATGGCCGGAGCTAACGTTCGTGGCGAATTGGATGCCGGAGAATCATTGGGAAAGCAAGTAGCTGACCTTTTTACAGCACGTGCGCGTACTGATAAAGCCGGTGCAGCGATAGGTAACCAGGCCTATTGGACATTGTTGCAAACACAAACAACTGCAAAAGGCGAGCAATATTGGATCAGTTTGGAGTCGCCGAAAAGGCCCCCAATGTTGCCATTATTTAATAAGGTTAAGCCTTTCTTATTTGATACGACTACGGTAGTTGCTTTAAGACCACCAGCACCCTATTCAACTGGCTCACCGGAGTTTAAGCAAGCTAATGACGAAGTTCTTTATTATAGTCAGCATGCTACCAGGGCTAACATGGAACAGGTTACATTTTGGGCCGATGGTATTGGAACCTATACTCCGCCCGGTCACTGGAACGCTATTGCTGCCGATGAATTTGTAAAACAAAATTATAGCGAAGTTCGCTGGGCCAGAAATTTTGCCTTATTAAATATGGCTGAGATGGATGCAGCAATCGTGTGCTGGGATACCAAATATTTCTATTTCAACCCACGTCCATCACAGTTTAACGACCAGATCAAAACACTTACCGGTATTCCGAATTTCCCATCTTATAGTTCAGGGCACTCTAACTTCAGTGCAGCAGCCGCCACCGTACTAACCTATCTTCTGCCTGATAGAGGCACTAAGTTTTCCGACCTGGCACAACAAGCTGCTTTATCGCGTTTATATGGTGCAATTCATACCAGGCAGGATATTGAAGTTGGACTGACTACCGGTGCAGCAGTAGGGCAATATGCCGTTCAACGCGGTCAAAATGATGGCGCCGGTAGTGGTAACTAGTAACATTAAATTTGCGATGACTGTTAATTACAAAGACATATACTATACGCTGAGATTTGCATCGGCGATGTGTTTTATTGGTCATGGTTTA
Organism: uncultured Mucilaginibacter sp.; assembly: GCA_903863845.1. Lineage (GTDB taxonomy): Bacteria > Bacteroidota > Bacteroidia > Sphingobacteriales > Sphingobacteriaceae > Mucilaginibacter. Next base: position 2,368 of record CAIPDP010000195.1, read on the forward strand.
TTCGGTATTATAGGTAAAAAAATATGGCTTAATTATTTTGCTGTATTCGGTATTGGACCAATTGCAGGAACACACTTGATGCCAGTAGTTGGAACCATGGATATTCTGGCTGGGCTCTCATTAGTTTTCTACCCGATCCGCGCCGTAGCTGGTTGGCTGGTAATCTGGGGAATTTTAACGGCACTATGTCGTCCCCTTTCCGGAGAGCCATTTGCTGAATTTATCGAGCGTGCAGGAAACTACGGGGCGCCGCTTGCTTTACTGATTTTGTGCCAGTTGGATATCAACCAGCCGAGTAAATGGTTTAGCAAAATCCAATTGCCGGCTAACTCTATGGAAATAACGATACCTGAATTTTTACTTTGCGTTCGAATAACCGGATTCCTTTTACTGGCAGGACATGGATGGCTAAATTTAATAGAAAAGCAAAGTTTGACAAGTCAATACGCTTCCTTTGGGTTTTTCAGGCCGGATAAGGTAGCCCTATTGGTTGGACTGTCAGAGATTTTATTTGCTTTCATCATTTTTATTAAACCCCAACGGTCATTGGTTTTGACATTCTTCATTTGGAAAATGATCAGCGAGTTATTTTACCCGCATTGGAGGCTGTTTGAATGGATTGAAAGAGGCGGAAGTTATGGCGTATTGCTTGCGCTTTATCTCGCAATGTCAAAGGATAGCTTAAATAAATCAGAAAAAAAAATATTTATAACATCACGATTTTGAAATTTTAAACCATTACATACAATATAGATTGAGTTAATTTAGCTGAACCGGGGGTGAGATCCCCGGTTTTTTTATTTTCAGTGCAATACAATTTCTATAACTAAATCTTTTTAGTTTTAAACAATGAATACACCAGACGAAAATTTTGCAGCACTCGGACTTACTTTGCCGCCTGCACCTAAGCCACTTGGCGTTTACAAACCCTATTTAATTGATGGTAAATACCTTTACGTTTCCGGTCATGGAACTGTTCGAGAAGATGGTACCCTGATCGTAGGACGAATCGGTGATACCATGAACGACGATGACGGAAAGCTCGCCGCACGTCAGGTCGGGCTATCAATTTTGTCGACCATCAAAGCAAATCTGGGTACCTTTAACCGGATCAAAAGAGTGATCAAAGTATTGGGCATGGTAAACTGCATCCCGGAATTTGAAAAGCATCCATTCATTATTAATGGCTGCAGCGAATTGTTCAGAGAAGTATGGGGCGAAGATAACGGGGTAGGTGTTAGAAGTGCGGTGGGAATGGGTTCACTGCCAGGCAATATTCCGGTAGAGATAGAAGCACTATTCGAGTTAATTGAATAAAATAAGATTATTCAACAAATCATATTTCAGGTTTAATTTCAACCCAGTTCAGCATGACTGAATGGTATAAGATCAATGATATTGCAAATTTGGATACTCCGGCGCTGGTGGTTTATCCTGATCGCGTAAAGCATAATATTGCCGCACTCATAAAAATGGTCAGCGATATTTCGCGACTGCGTCCTCATATCAAAACCAATAAAAGCAGGGAAGCTACCCAGTTAATGGTGGATGCCGGTATCAGTAAATTCAAATGTGCATCCATTGCTGAAGCGGAATTGCTGGGTATGATAACAGCGCCGGAAGCTTTGCTGGCCTATCAACCCATCGGGCCTAAACTGCAGCGATTTATAAGGCTAATTAAAGCCTATCCTGACACAAAATACGCTTGCCTTACCGACGACATCAATGTTGCGATCAGTATTTCTGACGCTGCTCTGAATGCGGGTATCATTATACCTGTTTATATCGATTTAAATATCGGGCAAAACCGTACAGGGATATTACCGGAATTTGCGCTTGATTTTTACCGATCCTGCGCACAACTAAAAGGGATAAAACTTTTGGGTTTGCATGCCTACGATGGCCATATACACGATAAAGATTTGGCCGAAAGAACAAAAAAATGTAATGCTGCATTCGCAATAGTTTGTGACTTGCAAAAAGCTATCAGAAATGCAGGTTTTCCCGAACCCATCATAATAGCTGGTGGTTCACCCACTTTTCCTATCCATGCCAAACGTGAAGCGATAGAATGCAGCCCGGGAACCTTCATATACTGGGATCAGGGCTATAGCCTGAATTGTGCTGAACAACCTTTCTTACCTTCTGCATTGCTTATTTCGAGAGTAATTTCGTTGCCAGATAGCTCAAAGATATGCGTCGATCTCGGACATAAGTCTGTTTCTGCCGAGAACGAACTAACCAAACGGGTCTATTTTATCAATGCACCCGAACTTATTACGTTGTCGCAAAGCGAAGAACATTTGGTGCTTGAAGCTGGAGAAGGACATCAATTTACGATAGGCGATGTTCTTTACGGAATTCCCTACCACGTATGCCCAAGTGTAGCATTATACGAACGTGCGATTACTATCGAAAACAATCAGATAATCGGTTATTGGGCCAATATTGCGCGCGATAGAATGATCACATTTTAAATAAATAAATCAGTTCATTGTTCCTATATCAATCTGTTCAACTTAATCCAACTATCCAGATAACTATCGGGGCAACAAATACATAATGAATAGGTTGATTTAGTTGGATTAAGTTTACTAAGTTGATTAGGTAGATTAAGTTGATTAGGTTGAGTAAGTTGTCTATCTAACCATACCGACACTTATCGGGGCAACAGATACTACCACCCCGATAACTATCGGAGCAACTAATACAACCATCCCGATAGCTATCGGGACAACTAATACAACTAATACAACTAATACAACTAATACAACCAATACAACCATGTTTACCATAGACGCCCACCTCGATCTAAGTATGAATGCCCTGGAATGGAACAGAGATTTGCGTAAGCCGGTATCAGAAATTAATGCGCGCGAACAAGGTATCAATGATAAACCGGATCGGGGTAACGCAACCGTGTCCTTACCCGAATTGCGGCGTGGTAATATTGGCCTTGTTGTAGCCACGCAAATAGCCCGCTATGTTGCTCCCGGAAATACCCTACCCGGATGGCATTCTGCCGAACAAGCCTGGGCACAAACACAAGGGCAACTTGCCTGGTATATGGCGATGGAAGAAGCCGGCGAAATGGTGCAGATCAACAATCTGGCTACGCTTGAAAGGCATTTGAATCTATGGAAAGACGAAAAAAATGAAACAAAACCCATCGGCTATATCTTAAGTCTTGAGGGCGCTGATTCGATTATTGATATTGATTACCTGGAACGGGCTTATGATAACGGTTTAAGAGCAATTGGACCGGCACATTACGGGCCTGGCAGATATGCGAATGGAACTGATTCAACGGGTAAAATGGGACAGCAAGGCTTAGCATTGTTAAAGGAGATGGAGCGTTTGGGCATAATACTGGATGCGACACATTTATGCGATGATGCTTTTTGGCAGGCTCTGGACAATTTTGGCGGATCGATCTGGGCCAGCCATAATAATTGCCGGGCCCTGGTTAATCACAATCGCCAGTTTAGCGATGAAATGATCAAAACACTGATTGAAAGAGGTGCTGTGATAGGACTTGCCTTGGACGCATGGATGATGGTGCCCGGATGGGTTAGATTTAAATCGAATCCCAGAGAAATGAATTGTAACTTAGAGGTAATGTTGGATCACCTCGATCATATTTGTCAACTGGCAGGAAATACAAAGCATGTAGGAATAGGCTCCGATCTCGATGGTGCATTTGGTCGCGAACAATGCCCTTATGATCTGGAAACAATAACCGATCTGCATAAGATACCCGCTTTGATGGCTAAAAGAGGCTATCAGAATGAAGATATTGAAAATTTAACGCATAGTAACTGGTTGAGATTTTTAAAAAATACCTGGAAAAGCTAATGGAAGAGGAGAAAGAACGTTTAAAAAATAACCATTGGAAAAAATGGGGGCCCTATGTTAGCGACCGCCAGTGGGGTACTGTTCGGGAAGATTACAGCGCAAATGGTGATGCCTGGAATTATATTACCCATGATATGGCGCGCAGTAAATCCTATCGCTGGAGCGAAGAAGGTATTGCCGGAATATGCGATGATAATCAAAACCTTTGTTTTGCGCTTGCTTTATGGAATAAAAAAGACCCGATTATTAAGGAACGTTATTTTGGTTTGTCGAATCCGGAAGGAAACCATGGGGAGGATGTTAAGGAGTTGTATTATTATCTTGATAGTACGCCTACGCACTCCTATATGAAAATGCTGTACAAATACCCGCAGCAGGAGTATCCTTACCGTTGGTTAGTAGACGAAAACAAAAGAAGAACGCGCCAGGACCGGGAATTTGAATTGATAGACACAGGTCTGTTCGATCAAAATAAATATTTCGATGTTTTTGTTGAATATGTAAAGAACACACCGGACGATATTCTGATCAAAATTACCGTTTGTAACAGAGGAGATGAGCATGCGCAATTAAATGTTTTGCCTACGATTTGGTTCCGCAACACATGGTCATGGGGTTATGATGATTATAAAGCACAAATGACGGAAGAGTCACCGGGTGTGATCGATATTTTTCACCGGGATCTGGGGCAATTATGGTTAGTAGCTGAGGGGGCTCCGGCCAGTCTTTTTTGCGATAACGAAACTAATGCAAAGCGTCTCTATCAATATGATGATGGCAAAGCTTTTTATAAAGATGGGATCAATGATAACATCGTAAATGGTGCTGAATCAGTTAATCCCAAAAAAGCAGGTACCAAAGCCAGCGTAAATTATGATATAGATGTACCGGCAAATCAAAGTATAACTTTGCGATTACGCCTGACACCCGATCCTAAACAAACTTTTGATGAGTTTGATAATATATTCAAAACTCGCCAGGCCGAAGCAGATGATTTTTATAATAACCTGCAAAAGAATATCACCGACGAGGATCATCGACTGGTTCAAAGACAAGCATTTGCTGGCATGTTATGGAGCAAACAATTCTATCATTATGATATACACAAATGGCTAAATGGCGACCCATCATTACCCAAACCACCACCTGAGCGCTTGAACGGCCGTAACAGTAAATGGATGCATTTAAATACACAGGATGTTATATCGATGCCTGATAAATGGGAATATCCGTGGTTTGCTGCCTGGGACCTATCTTTTCATTGTTTAGCGCTGGCCAGTGTTGATATGGATTTTGCAAAAAAGCAACTTTTGCTACTTACGCGCGATTGGTATATGCACCCTAACGGTTCGATACCTGCATATGAATGGGATTTTGGTGATGCTAATCCGCCTGTGTTGGCTATGGCAACCTGGACCATTTATAAACGCGAGAAAGAAGCAAATGGAGGCAAAGGTGATCAAATGTTCCTTGAAAGGATATTTCATAAGCTGATGCTTTATTTTACATGGTGGGTAAACCGCAAAGATGAGCAGGGGAATAATATTTTTGAAGGAGGATTTCTGGGGCTGGACAATATTGGAGTATTCGATCGCAATGCGCAATTACCAAACGGGCAGCATTTGGAACAAGCTGACGGTACCAGTTGGATGGCTATGTACTCCCTTAACCTGGTTCGAATAGCAGCCGAATTGACCACCTTTGATCACGCGTACGCTGATATAGCTTCTAAATTTTTCGAACACTTTATTTACATCGCCGGAGCGATGGACAATATGGGAACAAATAACGAAGGTTTGTGGGACGATGAAGACGGATTCTTTTACGATCAATTGCGTTCTCCGGATGGAAGTGTGCAAAAAATGAGGGTCAGAAGTATTGTCGGACTGATACCGCTTTTTGCGACAGAAGTATTGGATGACGATGATATAGTAAATAGTCCGGTTTTTAAGGGCCGCATGAAATGGTTTGAGAACAACCGTCCGGATCTTGCAAAACTGGTATCCCGCTGGGATGAAAAGAATGCGGAAGGAAAACACCTGCTCAGTCTTTTGCGCGGATATCGTATGAAAGCATTATTAAAAAGGATGCTGGATGAAACAGAATTTCTGAGTGCCCGTGGTATCCGTGCACTTTCAAAATACCATTTAGACCATCCGTACGAAATAGCTGTTGACGGGCGTGTTTTCAGTATCAAATACACACCTGCAGAAAGCGATAGCGGCTTGTTTGGCGGTAATAGTAATTGGCGCGGCCCGGTTTGGATGCCAATGAATTACCTGATCATCGATAGCTTGCATAAATTTTACCAGTATTATGGCGATAGTTATAAGATCGAATGCCCGACCAATTCAGGTAATTTCATGAATTTAAAAGAGATTGCAGATGAATTGTATTACCGGTTACTCAAATTATTCCTGCGGGATGATACCGGCAAGCGTGCAGTTTTTGGAGATAATCAGAAGATTCAAAACGATCCTTATTTTAAGGATAATGTACTGTTTCATGAGTATTTTGATGGAGATAACGGCAGGGGAGTTGGTGCCTCACACCAAACCGGGTGGACAGGTTTGATCGCAAATTGTTTACTTTAATTTCACTTAGGCTTAAATCAATTCAAACTCTTCTTATCTTTGATTTAGACTAACACATTCTCAGCAAATGGATTCTAAAATAACTGCTATCGCTGTATATGCTCCATCAAAAAAAATAACAAACGCTTATTTTGAACAAATAATTGAAACGAACGACGAGTGGATCATCAGCCGGACCGGGATACGGGAGCGACGATTTGCCGAAAAAGATGAGTATACCAGCAATTTGTGTATAAGCGCAGTAGAAAACTTACTCGTTGAAAACAAAGACATTTCATTGGAGGGTGTTGATTTCATCATTGTAAGTACTACTACCGCCGATCAGGTGATGCCGAGCATGGCATCACAAGTGCAAAATGCTTTTAAAATTCCAAATGCGGGCTGTATTGATATCATGGCTGCATGCGCAGGTTTTGTTTATGGTTTGACGATCGCAAAAGGACTAATTGCTGCTGGAACTCACAAAAAAGTATTGGTATTTGGCGCCGAAACACTATCAAAATTTACGGATTATACCGACCGCACTTCCTGTATCCTGTTTGGTGACGGTGCAGGTGTTGCATTGGTTGAACCCTCAGATCATCCGCAACTTTTAAATGCTGTTACGGGGTCAGATGGCAGCCATGGAAAGGATCTTTATTTATCTCAGCATAGAACTGAGGTCAATGGCGAGCCAATTGAAGCCAATGGCAAGATCCACCAGAATGGAAAGGTGGTATTTAAATGGGCGATACAAACCGTTAGCGCCAAGATCAAAGAGTTGCTCGCTAAAAATGATATGACATTGGATGACCTGGATTGGGTGATCCTGCACAGTGCTAATATGCGGATCATTGAAGGGGTTGCAGGGGAGATCAATTATCCGCTTGAAAAAATGCTCTGCAGTATCGAGTATTTTGGCAATACTTCTTCAGCATCAATACCGCTTGCCTATGATATTGCCCGCAAAGACGGTAAAATTAAACCGGGTAATAAAATATTGATGCTGGGTTTTGGAGGCGGACTTACTTTCTCGGGTATTATAGTAGTAGTCTGATCAGCTTTTATTAAAGGCCGCTACAAAAGCATCATCAGCTATAGTTTGAATGATGAATTGCGCTGCTGAATATTGAGCTGAACTTTTGTCATCCAGCCTGTCAGCGTATTCGCCAAGCAGGTAACTATAATTGATGGCATCGCTTTCGTCCTCGAATGCTAAAACCGCATTTTCGTTGATCTCTTCACTTATTCCATTAATTGGTTTAGGAATGTCCAATTGCTGAAGTTGATTAAAGTCAAATTCTGTGGAAGGTATTTCAATTCTGAGCATATCTTTTGTTTAAAGTACCTTTTGAACACTAACTAAGTTGTATTGTTTGTACTCTTTGCCAATTTAAAATTTAATAATATCGCTAATTTTGATTTATTGGCTGTTTTAGGTATTTTGAAGGGCGATAGCAACACAATAAATAATGATTGATAAAAACCCCGAAAAATTAAAAAGAGTTCTTAAGCCAATACATCTTTGGGCCATAGCCGTAGGCCTTGTCATCTCGGGCGAATATTTCGGATGGAATAATGGATGGACCGTAGCGGGAACAATTGGAATGCTCATTGCGACACTGGTTGTTACGCTGATGTACATCACCTTCGTGTTCAGTTATACTGAACTAACTTCATCTATACCTCATGCCGGTGGTGCATTTGCCTATGCTTATCGCGCCATGGGACCTGTCGCCAGTTTAATTGCAGGTTATGCTACGCTTATCGACTTTTTATTTGCAGCGCCTGCTATCGGATTTTCACTGGGCAGTTACTTTAATTTTCTCTATCCGGCAATTCCTGTCGTAGGATCTGCGATCGTATTTAATATCCTGTTTATCGTTATCAATATCATTGGGATCAAAGAGTCGGCTGCATTTTCTGTTTTTATTACCTTATTAGCTGTGGCGGAGTTGTTACTTTTTATGGGAGTGATCGGGCCGGGTTTTAAAATGAGTAATTACTTAAGTCACCCCATGCCTTTTGGATGGGCGGGAGTATTTGCAGCCTTGCCTTATGCGATTTGGTTTTATCTGGCCATTGAAGGAGTTGCCATGGTTTCAGAAGAAGTTAAAGACCCCAAACGAAATATTCCCCGGGGTTATATACTTGGGATATCCACGCTGGTGATACTCGCAATAGGCGTAATGGTACTTACCGGTGGCATTACCGACTGGCGTAAATTAAGTAGCCTTGATTATCCTTTGCCTGCAGCTATCAGTATTATTTTGGGTAATACAAATAGTTTAACCAAAGTATTTACCGGTATTGGTTTATTTGGGTTGATCGCATCTTTTCACGGAATTATTTTAGCTGCATCACGACAGGTTTTTGCAATGTCGAGAAGCGGGTATTTACCTAAATTTTTATCAGGCGTGAATCATCGGTTCAAAACACCTCATATAGCGCTGGTGTTTGGGGGCTTAGTTAGTATTGCTACTTTGTTGCTGGGTATCCCGTTTAAACATATTACCGATAAAGTGATCATCATTTCGGTTATGGGCGCAGTTTTAATGTACATCGTGAGCTTGCTCAGCCTGTTTATATTACGTAAAAAAGAACCAAACCTCGAAAGGCCATTTGTTTCGCCGTTTTACCCATATTTTCCAGCAATTGCTCTTCTTTTATGTGGTATTTCGATGTTTGCTATCATCTATTTCAACTTCATTTTGAGTTTGTATTTTTTCAGCGGATTGGCGGTAGCACTTATACTATTCCTGTTAGCGGGTAAGCATAAAGAAAAAATTATCGATGATGTGTTACTCGTCCAGGCTGAAGCTTTTATTGACACTAAATAAATATGGCCTACCAGCATACCATCGGCAGGAGAGTATACAAATTCGGTGATCTGAAAACACTGTTGGCTAAGGCTTCGCCATACCGTTCAGGCGATGTACTTGCAGGTCTATCTGCAGAAAGTTATGAAGAACGCGTTGCTGCACAAATGGCACTTGCTGATCTGCCGCTAAAAAGGTTTTTGGAAGAAGCGATCATCCCTTACGAAAGTGACGAAATTACAAGATTAATTATTGATAATCATAATATTATAGCTTTTAATTTAATTGATACTTTAACGGTTGGTGAGTTTAGGGATTGGCTGTTAAGTGATGATACAACAGCTGGTGTTTTACAGAATGTATCGACTGGTATTACACCTGAAATGGCGGCAGCCGTTTCAAAATTAATGCGCAACCAGGACCTTGTTGCGGTTAGCAATAAGATTGAAGTAGTTACCCGGTTCAGGGATACGATAGGTTTAAAAGGGCGATTTTCTACCCGCCTGCAGCCTAATCACCCTACTGATGACCCGAGGGGTATTGCTGCAAGTATGATCGACGGACTGCTGTTGGGTAGCGGTGATGCCGTAATTGGAATAAACCCGGCTACCGATAGCCTGGCCGAAGTTGGCAACCTGTTGATCATGATGGATGCGTTAAGGCAACAATTTGATATACCAACGCAAACCTGTGTTTTATCGCATATCACCACAACGGTCGAATTGATCAGAAATGGTATACCTGTCGATCTGTGTTTTCAATCTATAGGTGGTACAGAAAAAAGTAATGCCAGTTTCGGAATCAATTTAGCTTTGCTGGACGAGGCATATGATGCCACACTTTCGTTAAAACGCGGAAGTATAGGGCAGAATGTGATGTATTTTGAGACCGGGCAGGGTAGTGAGCTATCTGCTAATGCAAACCATGGGGTCGATCAGCAAACCTGTGAAGCAAGGTGTTATGCCGTTGCCCGAAAATACCAACCACTCCTGGTAAATACCGTTGCCGGGTTTATCGGTCCCGAATATTTATATGATGGTAAGCAAATTACCAGGGCAGCGCTTGAAGATCATTTTTGCGGTAAATTACTGGGGTTACCAATGGGCGCAGATATCTGCTATACCAACCACGCTGAAGCCGATCAGGATGATATGGATAACCTGTTGGTTCTGCTGGGCGTAGCTGGTTGTAATTTTATCATGGGTATACCTGGTTCGGATGATATCATGTTGAATTATCAGTCGACTTCCTTTCATGACGCGATCTATTTACGCAAAGTACTTGGTTTACGTCCTGCTCCGGAATTTGAACAATGGTTATCCCGCCAGGGCATTACCGATGAAAAAGGAAATTTAAATTCAAGGAGAAATGCCGAATTACTGAACAAAATGAAATCACTATGGACGAAATAAAGGCTTTAGATGAGATTTTCTTTGCTCAGCTAAAAGAGTTTACCGCTGCAAGGATCGGCTTAGGAAGAACAGGATCGAGTATTCCCGTCAAAGAATCGCTGATTTTTAACCTGGCCCATGCCCATGCCCGCGATGCAGTATACTCCGAACTCAATACCGGAAAACTAGCGGAAAGCCTTTTAGAGTTTGACTTGCCTATTGTGCATTTACATAGTAAAGCCGCGTATCGTGTACAGTACTTGCAAAGACCCGATCTGGGCCGCCAATTGGATGATGTTTCGAAAGATATACTTGAAAGTCATCTTCATCACAGCGACATCGTTATTGTGATTGCCGACGGTCTTTCGGCTACGGCGGTAAATAATAATGCTATCGGGTTATTAAAAATACTGGTACCTCAATTGCAAACGGCCGGTTTAACCATTGCCCCTATTTGCCTTGTTAAACAGGGGAGGGTGGCCATTGCCGACGACATTGGTGCCGCATTAAGAGCCCGGCTGGCCATCATCCTGATCGGGGAACGCCCGGGATTAAGCGCTGCAGATAGTATGGGCGCATACCTCACTTATAATCCGCGTCCGGGACTTACTGACGAGGCAAGGAATTGCATCTCTAATATCCGTCCTCACGGGCTTAGCGCAAAACAAGCAGCAAAAAAGATATTTTACCTGGTACAGGAATCGTTCAAGCGCAAACTGTCTGGCGTAGCGCTAAAAGATAACGCAGGTGCATTGAATGATTAGTAAGAAATTTGCCTTCACTCCAGATAGCCATCATAGCTAATAACATCTCGATTGTTGCTGCTGATCGTTAGTGAAGCATAACCGTCAACAGAAATATTCAAAATAAGCGACGCTATATGCTGAACATCCGCGGGCTTGATCGTGATCATCCAGCCACCCTTTTTCCTTTCAGCAACCTGGTAGTCAAATTTTGTTGAAGTGAATTTCACTCCCATATCGGTTTGGTTGTAACCTACATCGAAATAAGCCCTGCCGAAGTAAGGTAAAAAAGAAATGACACTATCCGCTTTGATACGCAGATCGTAAGTGCTGGTCAATGTTATTGGGCCCTTACCCAATGGCGTGGCCTGGTTTGCAACAAAAGTAAAAATCCGATCATCAATACTTTTTTTGATGGCAGCTTGCCTGACAGCTTTTTTATTGGCTTTTGTAGTTTGCGCTTCCGACAAGGTTCCTATGCCGACTATCAGCAGCAGAACAAAGAATATCTTTAAGGTTTTCATACTTCACAGATGTATAACGCCGACACTTTCCACAAAATTATACAAAAAAAAGTCCACAAAAAAAGCAGTAGCAATGATACTACCGCTTTTTAAAAAGTATGGATTTAACTTAGATCAGATTTACACTGCGATTAACAAACTCTGTTAGTTCAGCTCCGGTCAATAAACCCTGAGAAAGCAGGGCAAGATCAAATGCTTGTTTAGCTAATTGCGATTGACCCTCTTCAGGCGATTCCAATATTTTGCTGATCAGCTTGTGGTTGGCATTGATCACTACTTTATAATTATCAGGCATGCTGCCATAGAAGCCCATGCCACCACCCATTTGTGCCATTTCTTTCATACGGCGCATAAACTCATCCATGGTAACAGTTACCGGCAATTCGTCGGGGTTTAAGCTTTCCATCTCAACTTTATAGGCCGGGCGGTTGATCGCTTTATCGAAAATATCTTTTACCTGTTTCGATTGCTCTTCGGTGAGGATATGCGGCGGATTATCATCCTTTTTGATCAATTTGTCTGCCACATCCGAATCAACGCGTTTTAGTGAGGTTTTTTCCAGCTTTTGCTCCAACGCGCTGATGAAATGGTTGTCTATCGGCGAATTCATCAGCAATATATCATAGCCTTTTTTATTGGCCGATTGGATAAAGGCATCCTGCTTTTGCGGATCGGTTGTATACAGGTAAGTCAAACGTCCGTCTTTGTCGGTTTGTTCGGCTGCAACTTTGTCTTTATATTCAGAAAGCGTGAAGTTTTTCTTTTCGGTGTTCGTCAACAAAACAAAGTCCTTTGCTTTCTCATAAAACTTCTCGTCACTAACAATTCCATATTTTACAAACAAACCAATATCGGGCCATTTTTCTTCATACCCTGTACGATCGTTCTTAAATAGTTCTGCCAATTTATCAGCTACTTTTTTAGTGATATAGGTATTGATCTTCTTAACGTTACTATCAGCTTGTAAAAAGCTGCGAGATACGTTCAGCGGGATATCAGGTGAATCAATTACACCGTGCAGCAGCATCAGGAATTCAGGTACGATATCTTTTACTTCATCGGTTATAAACACCTGGCGTGAGTATAATTTGATCTTATTTCGCTGGAAATCGAATTCGTTCTTAACCTTAGGGAAGTAGAGAACTCCGGTAAGATTAAACGGATAATCAACATTCAGGTGTATCCAGAATAAAGGTTCTTCGGAGAACGGATAAAGTTGTTTGTAAAACTCCAGGTAATCCTCATCCTTCAAATCGATAGGGGATTTTGTCCAGATGGGGTTAGTATCATTGATCACATTCGGTAATTCAACCGATTTGTACCTGGGTTTACCTTCCTCATCTTCGCCATCAGGTTCTTCTTCAGTTTTGGTACCAAAAATGATGGGAACCGGTAGAAAGCGGCAATACTTATCCAATATCTCCTGCAAACGGTATTTGGAAAGGAATTCTTCAGAATCAGCGTTAATATGCAGCGTGATCTCGGTACCACGCTCGGTCAGACTACCTTCGCTCAGTTCAAACTCGGTACTTCCATCGCATGTCCAGCGCGCAGGTTCAGCACCTTCCTGGTAGGAGAGTGTTTCAATGTCGACACGGTCGGCCACCATAAATGCAGAATAAAAACCGAGTCCAAAACGACCAATGATCTCGTTGGCATCGTTAGCCTCTTTAAATTTTTCCATAAACTCAGTTGCACCCGAAAATGCGATCTGGTTAATGTATTTTTTGATCTCATCAGCGGTCATACCAATGCCATTATCGGAAATGGTAATGGTTTTTTTTGCTTCATCAAAAGCTATTTCAACGCGCAATTCACCTACTTCGCCATTTACCTGGCCAAGAGAACTCAATCTTTTCAACTTTTGTGTTGCGTCAACCGCATTTGAAACCAATTCACGAAGGAAAATTTCGTGATCTGAATAGAGGAATTTTTTAATGATCGGGAAAATGTTTTCGGTGTGTATCGAAATCGTTCCTTTTTCTTGCATAATGTATAATGTTAATGGGATTATTGATTTAATAATCAGGTACTATCAATGCCTGTTCCAAAGGGGGTGGAGTTGTCAAATTGGCAGAAATTATAAAATAGTTCTGCTCGGCGGCGGTAAAGACCGTAAGAAAGGAAATGGGCGGGAAAGCCCCAAAAGAGTGATTGAATACTATAGGTGGTGTTAATAGATGAAGCAACTGATTTTGAGAAAACTTGGGTAGTATTTGAAAGCTTTATTATTTTTACGGCAATGAAATTTAACCTTACACAATTTTTGACAGCGATTGCATTACCAGTAATGTTTTACTCGTGTGCAACCACTAAAGCGCTGGCACCAAGTCCGGTTGCAACAGCCGATATCCCTAAGATTGTTCAACCCGTATCCAATGTGGAGGTTCCGGTTACAGTCGACCTGAAAAGCTATTTTGTGCAGGCGGAAAACTCGGTACCCACCAAATATTCGGATAACCAGCAGCCTTGCGAGGGTTTGAGGTACCAATACCTTTTTACCCGCACACCATTTGCCATCACTGGTAAAAATAATGTTGTAAATCTAAGTTTCGTTGGGGCTTATGGATTTAATGCGTCTTATTGTGCCAAATGTGCAACACTATTAGGTTCGGGGCCACAGCCGGTAGTTCCAGTGGTTTCAGCGCAATGTGGCTGGGGTGATGAACCACCGCGCCATATGCAGATATCCTACCAATCGACCATTAACGTAACACCTGATTTTCACCTGAAATCAAAAACGGTTTTATTTCCTGCGCCTAAACCATTAGACCGTTGTAATGTAGTAATGGGTGCGATAGATGTGACTGATCGTTTGATCCAATATATCACTGGACCTTTGAACGATCTCGGTAAAATGGTGGATGCAAAAATTGCAGCCTATAATGTTAAACCAATGGTGCAGCAAATATGGAATAACCTGGCGACAGAGACCAAAGTGGGTGATATTGGCTACGTATATATTAATCCGGAGGCGGTTAGGCTGAGTAGTTTTAGTTTGAATGGATCATTATTGACATTTTCGGTTGGTTTGTCGGCTAAACCTGTATTTACAACGACAAGTACGACACAACCAACTAAACCAATGCCTAACCTATCTGCATATACCCCGGCCAACGGCTTCAATGTTTACCTTGATGTGTTAGAAAGCTACGATCACTTGAATAATTATGTTAATCAACAGGTTTCAGGGCAAAGTGCTGATGTTGTGGGTAAAACTTTTACTGTTGATAAGATCAAAATATCCGGCTTAGGTAATAAAGTGGTAATGCAGGTTGATTTTAAAGGATCAACAACCGGTACCATCTACCTGGTTGCAACACCCAACTATAATCCTGCGACGCATGTATTGTCATTTCCTGATCTGACATTTGATATCCAAACCCAGGCATGGATGCTGAAAGCTGCAAAATGGATGTTCAATGGCAAGATCACCGATATGATCCGTCAGCGTGCCACCTATGACTTTACCAGTTTCCTTGCCGATACCAAGGTAAATGTACAGACCAATATGAGTCGTGATATGGGTAATGGTATCCACTCTGATGTTAGTATCAAAGACCTTAATATTGAAGCCATTTATCCAACGCAGGAAAAACTGATCATTCGTACCTTGTCAAATGGGCAGATCAAAGTAAAAGTAGTGATGTAATCTGAACAAAATAATGATGAAGAATTTAGGGTGTTGGTTAGGGATTTTGGCGTTACTGCTTACTATAGTAAGTTCGGTGAATATTAAAGCACAATCCCTTACAACCGATAAAAGCAAAGGTTGGTGCGACAAAGCATTGCGCCCCGAATTGCTGAAATTGAAGGAGATCAAAACCGGCAGGCCCTGGTTCAAGGTTTATGATGTGGGGAACGATGTATTTGCAATAGACGAGCCTTATAATTATGAAGAAACCATAGCTTATCTCATTATTGGTAAAAACAAAGCGTTGTTATTTGATACCGGCTTGGGAATGGACTCGATCTCATTAGTTGTGAAAGAACTTACGCAGCTTCCAATAACGGTACTCAACTCCCATACCCATTTCGACCATATTGGCGGTAATCGTGAGTTTAGTGATATACTGGCGATGAATACCTCCTATACCAGAAATAACGCTGCAAATGGCTATACGCACCTGCAAGTAAGGAATGAAGTTACACCAGAGGCATTTTGTAAGACCCAATTACCACAGTTAGACACTGCTAATTATTACACACATCCCTTCAAAGTAAGTAAATTCATTAACGATAATTATATCATTGATCTGGGAAACCGTAAAATACAGGTGATCACCACGCCTGGTCATGCCCCTGATGCTATTTGTCTGTTTGAGCTTAAAACCGGCTATTTATGGACCGGAGATAGTTTTTACCTTGGTCCTATCTTTTTATTTGATGAAGCTACCGATTTAAAAGTTTACCATCATAGCATTGGCAGGATGGCGGTATTTGCAGCAAAAGCAAAATGGGTATTGCCTGCTCATAACGTTCCCGTGGTTGATCCATCCGAGGTGATCAAAGCAAGGAATGCATTCAGCCGCATCGTATCGAAAAAAGTGGAAGGTAAACCTGGTGATTTTGGCGCGAGGGTGTTTGACTTTGGCGAATTTTCATACATGATCGATGCAAAGTTGCTTCAGTAAAAGCGATTTGAGGACAGCAGTATTATGAAATTATTCCAGCTTGAATTTATAGCTGAGTTTACTGTCCTGCGAGCTGCTGCCCAATACTAATTGGTATTCACCGGGGTATAATAACCAATTGTTTTTCTTTAGATCCCATTTTTGAAGGTCAATTACCGGAATTTTTATTGTTACCGTTTGCGCTCCACCCTGTACGACAGCTACTCTTTTAAAAGCTTTAAGCTCTTTTACCGGCATCCTATCCATATCAGGGTATTGGATATAGGCTTGCACAACTTCATCTGCGGCAATCTTGCCAGTGTTTTTAACATTTAGGGTAACAGAGATCGTGTCTTTCAATCCGTAGCTCGACAATGGCGATTGGTTAGACTGATATACAAACGAGGTATAACTCAACCCAAACCCAAATGGATATTGAACGGGACCATTAAAATAACGGTAAGTACGGCCTTTCATCGCATAGTTCTCGTAATCAGGTAAATCGTTGATCGACCTATAAAAAGTGACCGGCAAATGTCCTGAGGGCGAAACCTTGCCAAATAGCAGATCAGCAAAGGCATTGCCGCCCTGCTCGCCGGGGTACCAGGCAAATACGATGGCATCGGCATAAGGTTCTATAGCCGATACATCCACATCGCTACCGGCAGTAATTACGGCAATGACCGGTTTTTTCCCAACACTTTTACGCAATTCCCTCATAAATTTAACCTCGCTCAATGGCAAACTCAGGTCCTTTTTATCACCTCCTGATTTGGATAAAAAAGCATCACCAGCTTCACCTTCCAATACTGGTGACAGACCGATAACAGCAATGGTTACGTCTGCGTTTCCCGCAGCCCAGGTGCCGCCAAAGTGAGTGGTATCGGTATAATCCGAACCCAGATCATATTCTATACGGGTTTCGGGGCCCACAGCGTTAGTTATACCTTCTACAAAATTTACAACCTTGTTGCTAACACCGTGATAATTGCCGATCATGGCATCAAAAGAAGCCGCATTCGGACCGATGATCATCAGGCTGGGGTATTTGCTTTTATCAAGAGGCAGGATGTTATTATTGTTTTTTAGCAATACCATGCTTTGTTGCGCCACTTTCCTGGCCAATGCGACATGCTTAGCATTGTGTACACTATCAGCACGATAAATATGATAGGGTAAACTAATGGGATCATCATAAAACCCCAATTTGAATTCTGTTCTGAGCAGTTCAAATAAACGCTGGTCGACTTCCTTTTCCGATAGCAATTTTTGATCGATCGCCTTGATCACGTCCTCCTGTAATACTGTCGAGCAATCAAGGTTGATTCCCGCTTTAATGGCAGCAGCAGCAGTTTCAACGGCATTGGGCAATGTTTTATGTGATTCGAACACGTCATCCAGAGCACCGCAATCGGTCACTACATGGCCTTTAAAACCCCATTCTTTGCGGAGTATATCAGTAAGCAACCTTTTGTTAACGGAATTAGGCACACCATTAACCCGGTTATAGGCACTCATCACCGACTCGACGCCGGCATTGACCAAAGCGTGAAATGCGTATAGGTAAGTTTCTCGAAGATCCTTTTCATCCACCAGCGCATCAAAATGATCGCGCACAGCCTCCGGCCCGCTGTGGACAGCGAAATGTTTGGCTGTCGCAGATGCTTTCAGGTAGCGCGGATCATCCCCCTGCAGTCCTTTTACAAATGAGCTTCCGATCGTTGCCGTCAGATAGGGGTCCTCGCCATAGGTTTCCTGCCCACGTCCCCAGCGCGGATCCCTGAAAATATTGATATTGGGTGTCCAGAAAGTTAGCCCCATATATTGCAGGTGCCTGTCCTGAGCTATCGCAAGGTTATACTTCGCCCTAGCCTCCGTGGATATTACTGTTGAAACCTGTTTTACCAGATCGGGGTTAAAAGTTGCTGCCATACCAATTGCCTGAGGAAAGATGGTAGCTTCTCCGGCACGAGCTACGCCATGCAAACCCTCATTCCACCAGTTATAGGCCGGAATACCAAGGCGCGGAATTGCTTTACTGTTATAACCCAGTAATGAAACCTTTTCCTGTAACGTCAATCTTGAAACCAGGTCGTTCACTCTCTCGTCGAGCGGCTTGCCGGCGTCTTTATAAATTGGTATCTGCGCATTAGTTAGGAATGTCACTGCTAAACAAAGCGATAGCAAAAGGAATATTTTTTTTGGCTTGTCCATCATTAGTGTGTCTGCAACAAATATAAAATCCAGCGTCGGTATTCGGGTTGAAATCGTGAGCAAAAGTGTTACATTAGCCTATCAATTGAACCGAATTCTGTGAAAAAACTAGTTGTATTGTTCATGTGCTGTTTACCAATCTCAATGGTTTATAGCCAATCCGCACCAAAACCCTATGGTCCTTTACCTACAAAAGGGCAATTGCAATGGCACGAAACGGAAATGTACTGTATCATCCATTTCGGGCCCGATACCTATACCGATAAGGAATGGGGCTTTGGCGATGAAGACCCGTCAATTGTTAACCCTACCCAATTTAGTGCCTTGCAAATTGTAGGTGCCGCTAAAGCAGGCGGATTTCAAGGTGTGGTGATCGTTGCCAAACATCATGATGGTTTTTGTATGTGGCCCACAAAAACTACGGAGCATAATATTTCGAAAAGCCCCTATAAAAACGGGAAAGGTGATATTGTGGGTGAATACCGCGATGCCTGTAAACAATTGGGGATGAAACTGGGACTGTATTGCTCGCCATGGGATCGAAATAGTCCGCTTTATGGAAAACCCGAATACGTAACCGATGTTTACCGCAAGCAGCTTGAAGAATTATACAGTAATTACGGACCCCTGTTTATTGTTTGGCACGATGGTGCAAATGGAGGGGATGGTTATTATGGAGGTACCAGAGAGGTTAGAAAAATCGACCGTTCAACTTATTACGGCTGGGATGAAACCTGGGGAATTGCTCGTCGTTTGCAACCTAATGCCTGTATTTTTGGTGATGTGGGCCCCGATGTACGTTGGGTAGGAAATGAAGAAGGCCATGCCGGTGAAACCAGTTGGGCAACTTATACACCTCACGCACCCGATAGCGGCAAAATGCCAGGCAATGGTTATACGAAAGATTATGAAGGGACTGAGGGGCATAGGGATGGCAAATACTGGATGCCTGCTGAATGCGATGTGCCTTTCAGATCGGGGTGGTTTTATCATAAGAGTCAGGATGGAAAGGCTAAGTCTGCCGACTCATTACTCAACCTTTATTATAAAAGTGTTGGTCGGGGTGCTTGCCTCGACCTTGGACTTGAACCTGATCAACGCGGTCGGATCAATGATGATGATGTCAGTAAACTGAAGGCATTTGGTGATATGCTTCGAGCTACTTTTGCGCATAACCTGGCTAAAGGTGCAACGCTAAAAGCAAGTAACGTAAGAGGAGGGAACCTGGCTAAATTTGGACCCGCACATTTGCTGGATAACGATCGTTACAGCTATTGGGCAACCGATGACAAAATTCACACACCTGAATTGGTGTTGGATCTGCATAAAAAAACATGGTTTAACGTTATCCGTTTACGTGAAAATATAAAATTGGGACAACGAATAGACGCTATTGCAGTTGATGTATGGCAAGATGGTAAATGGAGCGAGATAGCGACTGCCATAAGTATCGGCGCTAACCGCCTTATCCGGTTTGCCAAAAGTATCAGCACATCAAAAGTGCGGCTCCGGATAACCAAAGCGCCGGTTTGCATCGCTCTGAGTGATTTTGGGCTTTATGTTGAAAAAGTGCAATTGCCAGCTCCTGTATTCCATACGCCATAAGATGAAGAAAATTCTTGCCACCCTTATTATCGTTTGCCTTACAGCTATTTGCCAGGCAAAAGCAGTGATAGATACACCGCAAACCGGCGGATTATTTGACGCGAATGAGACGCCGCAGAAGGTTTCTAACCAATTCAGTTTTACTGAGGGTGCATCGGTCGACAATAAGGGTGATGTGTTTTTTACTGATCAGCCCAATAACCAGATCTGGGAGTATGATATTAACGGTAAATTGACACTTTGGATGCAAAATACGAATCGTTCAAACGGTACCTATTTTGATAGCAAAGGTAACCTCATCAGTTGTGCCGACGAACATGAACAATTGATAGCAATTAGTCCTAAAAAGAAAATAAAAGTGCTTGTCAGTAGTTTTGAAGGAAAGTTACTTAATGGTCCTAATGATGTATGGGTGGCACCTAATGGTAATATGTATTTTACCGACCCTTACTATCAACGAGATTACTGGGACCGCAAAAAACCTGATCTGAAAGGCCAGGATGTTTATTTTCTGAAGAAAGGCGGTAACAAGCCTGTTGATTTGATCAACGATCTGCAACAGCCAAACGGTATTGTTGGAACCCCTGATGGAAAATATTTATATATAGCAGATATACAAGGGAATAAGACTTATAAATACACCATTGCTTCAGATGGCAAATTGACAGACAAGCAGTTGTTTTGCAATCTGGGTTCTGATGGTATGACCCTGGACGAACAAGGAAACGTGTATCTTACCGGAAAAGGGGTAACGGTATTTTCGCCTCAGGGCATTCAAATAGCCCATATTAGCATTTCAGAGCCATGGACTTCAAATCTATGTTTTTCAGGACCTCATAAGGATGTACTTTTTATTACTGCTACCACGGCAGTATACGTTCTACGTATGAAAACCAGAGGAGTGGAATAAATTATTTCATTGTAAATCAATGTTTTATTAAAAATTATTATATTTTTTCTATATTATACTACTAAATCTATAGTATTTATATACATTTGCTTAAGAAAACAAAACAATAATGGCAGGTGCTTTAAATTATAACAGATATCCGCTTTTCGATATGTCAGAGATCATTCAGGAACTTGAGTTTGGTGTGACCAGTAAGAAAAGATTGAAACCACTGCGTAAAGGTGAACAGGTGCCAAATTTCAGCTTCGAGAAAAACAATTTCCGGTGGCAGCAATTCGTCAATGGAGTGGAAAGAACTACAACAATAAATTTGCTGCAATTACTTAACATTCCGCTGATCATCGCGTTTTATTCGGCACAATGGCAAGCTCATTCTTTGAATTTATTATTGCAGCTGAACCGTTTGAATAAGGACATCAAAGCCGCGAATGCCAATATTTTGATCGTGAGTGCTGAAAAGGAAAAAGCACTTGAAAACATCGTTTGGAATAACAGCCTTTCGCTTAGCTTTTACTATGATACGGAAAATGTTATCGCAGAAAAATTTGGAATTTTTTCGGATAAAGATCCTGTTTGGGACAAATTTTCAGGGATTGATACAAACGTACCGCTGCTCTCTACCTATGTGATCTCATCAGAAGGTGAAATCTTATTTGATTACGTTGATTGGGATTTTTCAAAAGATATACCGGTTGAAGCATTAATAGCTTCGATAACAGGTACAAGGACTATTTTATAGTGTTTATTTAGTTTTTTTTTAATTAGTGCAATACCCTGTTCAGGCAGGGTATTAATTAGTCGGGTGACCGAGCGGATAGGTGATGGCCTGCAAAACCTTTAACGGCAGTTCGAATCTGCCCCCGACGTCAAAAAAAGCAGAAAGCTGAGCAAAATGCTGTGACACAATTCCACGGCCTACGCAGCAGGCTTTCTGCTTTTTTATTTGAAAATTGCCTGTTCAATTATACCGAAAGTGTATTTCCTTCGGATAATATCGGTTCAAAATACCTCAAATAGAGTTATATATAAATTCGAAACCGGTGTTGTTTAAAAATCTAATTTACTTATTATTGCATAGTAGAAACAGGTGAATTCCAGTTAGCTATTTTGTGATTTTTTAAATATCACAAAAATCGAAAAAAACGTAATGAAACAGCCTTTTGTAAACCGATACTTGTTTTAATTTTGCTGCATACAATCAGGGATTTATCTTTTTAGAAATACTCACCAACCAATATAGACCTCTATTAATTATTTCATGAAAAAAATCAAAAGTGCCTCACCAAAAATTCTTTCCATCGATATAGGTGGATCACACATCAAAGCCACCATATTGAATGAAAAGGGGGAACTGCAGATGGAGTATCAGAAATTTCCGACACCAATGCCTTCAACGCCCGAAAATATGATCGCTGCGATAAAGAAACTGGTAAAGGAATTCCCGGCTTATGACCTGATCTCAGTGGGTTTTCCAGGTTATGTAAAACGCGGGATAATTAAAACTGCACCAAACCTTGGTACTGAAGCATGGAAAGATTTCGACCTGAGCAAAGGCATCGATACAGAATTGGGTAAACCGACAAGGGTGGTAAATGATGCTGATATGCAGGGACTTGGTTTGGTAAGCGGTACAGGTTTAGAAATGGTTGTGACACTAGGCACTGGTTTCGGTACTGCATTGCTGGTTGATGGACAATTAATGCCTCACCTTGAAATATCTCATCATCCGTTTTCGAAAGGGAAAGATTACGATGAATATATCGGTGACAAAGCCTTGCAAAAAGAAGGCGTAAAAAAATGGAACAACCGTATGAAAAAAGTGTTAAAGGTTTTAAAAACTGTTGTTAATTACGATACGCTTTACGTTGGTGGCGGTAATTCCGACAAATTGAACTTTAAACTAGAAAAGAATATCAAAATAGTAACAAACCAGGAAGGCATCAAAGGTGGTTCGAGGCTTTGGCTTAAAGACGAACGCCATAACCTGATCACTTCTATACCAACACTGGTCGAATAATTAATTATCACATTAAAAGTAACTGGCAAAAATGGCTGCAAAAAAATCAGAACAAAAAGATATAGAACAATTGGCGATCAATACCGTAAGGATATTGTCTGCAGATGCTGTTCAAAAAGCTAATTCAGGACACCCGGGTACGCCGATGGCACTAGCGCCAATTGGCCATGTTCTTTGGTCGAAGGTTCTTAACTATAACCCTAAAAATCCACATTGGGCAAATCGCGATCGGTTTATCCTGTCTGCAGGTCATGCCTGTATGTTCCAATATAGTTTCTTGTATCTTACGGGTTATGATTTAACCCTGGATGATATCAAAAACTTCCGCCAATTGCATAGTAAAACTGCCGGACACCCCGAGTATGGCTTACTTGATGGTATCGAGGTTACTACCGGTCCGTTAGGACAAGGTTTTGCAAATGGTGTCGGCTTTGCTATTGCACAGAAATACCTGGCCGCGAGGTACAACAGACCCGGATTCGATTTGTTCGACTATAAGATCTATGCAATTTGCAGCGATGGCGACCTGATGGAAGGCGTAGCTTCGGAAGCCGCTTCTTTGGCAGGGCACCTTGAATTGGGTAATATCATTTACTTGTATGATGATAACCATATTTCGATCGAGGGTGATACTGATATCACTTTTAATGAAGATGTAGCAGAACGTTTCCGCGCCTATGGCTGGCACGTTCAGGTAGTTGATGATGCAAACGATATCAAGGCTGTAGCCAATGCGATACAGAACGCAAAAGAAGAGATTAGCAAACCATCGATCATAAAAGTACGCTCCCACATCGCTTACGGTAGCCCTAATAAAGTGGATACTGCCGGTGCACATGGTTCACCGCTTGGTGCTGATGAAATAAAACTTGTAAAAAAATTCTTCGGGTTCGATCCAGAGCAATCATTTGTCGTTCCGGAGGAAGTGTTGAAATATTACCATGAAAGTGGTACAAGGGGTGCCACTACCGAACAAAAATGGAACGAACTGTATGCCAGCTATAAAGCAGCATTCCCTGAATTGGCAGCTGAATACGAACAGGCTATCAGCGGCGAGTTACCTGCAGGTTGGGATGCCAACTTACCGGTATTTAGCGCAACAGATGGTAAAATGGCTACCCGCCAGGCCTCAGGAAAGGTATTAAATGCTATAGCAGCCGCTCTGCCAAACCTAATAGGTGGTGCAGCCGATTTGGCGCCATCAACCGACACTAACCTTAAGGCCTATAAATCATTTACTGTTGAAAATCGCGATGGACGTAACTTCCATTTCGGTATTCGTGAGCATGCGATGGGATCAGCATTGAATGGTATGGCACTAACAAAGGGAATTATACCTTATGGTGCGACATTCCTGATGTTTTCAGAATACATGCGTCCACCGATCCGCCTTGCTGCGATCATGAAGATCAGACCAATTTTTGTTTATACCCATGACAGTATCGGTTTAGGTGAAGACGGTACAACCCACCAACCGATTGAACAATTGGTATCTCTTCGTTCTATACCTAATACTTTGGTCATTCGTCCTGCTGATGCCAATGAAACAGCACAGGCATGGCGCGTGGCTTTGGAGCATAAAGATGGCCCGGTAATATTGGTGTTTAGTCGCCAGGGATTGCCAATTCTTGATCAGGAGAAATATGGCAAAGCTTCGAAATTGGAAAAAGGTGCCTATATCTTGTCAGATTCAAAGAAAAAACCAGATGTGATTTTGATCGCAACCGGTTCGGAAGTGACCCTGATCTTACAGGCTCAGGAAAAACTCAAATCCGAGGGTATTGAAGCCCGTGTGGTGAGTATGCCATCATGGGAGTTATTTGATAAACAATCTGATTCTTATAAGGAAAAGGTATTTCCAAAATCAGTCAAAAAACGTCTCGCAGTTGAAGCCGGATCGCCATTGGGATGGCATAAATATGTTGGCGATAAGGGTGATGTTATAGCCATGAATGGTTTTGGCGAATCAGCACCTGCAGAACAATTATTTGCAGAGTTTGGGTTTACCGTTGAAAACGTGGTAAAAAAGGCCAAGGCATTGTTGAAATAGCGCCAGGTTTGGGTGATCGCAAAAATGTGAAGTAATTTTTGACAGCTTTTTACCGGGAAATCGAATCTTAAAGCAGCAGCATGAACTGGGATAGCGATATAATCAAAAATCTTGCGTGGTCCGACACCATCAACAACAGGGAAGAGAAACAAAAGGTTGCAGATGAGATCGCAAAAAAGGTTAAAGAAGGTGATGTTATCGGCATTGGGTCAGGATCGACATCTTATCTGGCACTTTTGGCGATTGCAAAAAAAGTCAAACAGGAAAAGCTAAATATTAAGGCGATACCGACTTCTATTGAAATCGCGTTGACTTGTACCGAACTTGGTATCCCGCTGACAACTTTATATGAACTTCGCCCGGATTGGTTATTTGATGGCGCCGACGAAGTTGATCCTAAACATAGCCTGATCAAAGGCAGGGGTGGAGCAATGTTCAAGGAAAAACTGATGATTATGTCGAGCCCGATAAACTATATATTGGTTGACAAAAGTAAACTGGTCAATAAATTGGGAAGCAATTTTCCAGTTCCAATTGAGGTTTTTCCACAGGCATTATTGCAGGTAGAATTTCAGTTAAAACAGTTAGGAGTTTCTGAATTGAAACTTCGTCCGGCTAAGGGCAAAGATGGCCCGGTAATAACTGAAAACGGTAATCTGATATTGGATGCACGGTTTGACGAAATTGGAGATGATCTGGAAAAAAAGATCAAAAGCATAACCGGAGTAATTGAAAGCGGCCTGTTTATCGACCATCATATAGAGGTCATTGTTGCTTAAAAAACATTAAAATTTCAAATTATCATAAAATGGAAAACAGAGTTAAAAGTATACATAGTTTTGGTCAGAGCATCTGGCTGGATTTTATTGCCCGCAGTATCATCAACTCAGGCGAATTAAAGAAACTCATCGATGAAGATGGTATCAGGGGGGTAACCTCTAACCCTGCAATATTCGAAAAAGCGATCACCAGCAGTTCCGACTATGATCAGGACATCCGTGTACTGGCAGAAAAAACCGCCGACAATGAAGAAATATTTTTCGGTGTTGCGGTAAAAGATATTCAAAGTGCTGCAGATCTATTTAAAGGTGTTTATGAAGAATCAAATGGTGAAGATGGCTACGTGAGCCTTGAAGTATCGCCGTTTCTGGCTCTCGATACCGAAAAAACGGCAGCCCAGGCTGTAGAACTCTGGGAAAAAGTTGATCGCAAAAATGTGATGATCAAAATACCAGGTACTAAACCTGGATTAAGCGCCATTCGCGATTCGATCGCAAAAGGCATTAACATCAATGTTACCCTTTTATTTGGATTGCCACGCTATGAAGAAGTTGCTTTGGCTTACATTGAAGGTCTTGAGCAACATTTAGCGGCTGGGCATCATATCGGGCATATCTCGTCAGTAGCGAGCTTCTTTTTGAGTCGGATCGACGTTTTGGTTGACCCACTACTCGACGAAAAAGGTGCTCCGGAATTAAAAGGCGAAGTGGCCATTGCTTCTGCTAAAAAGGCTTATGAGATTTACAAACGTGTTTTTAGTGGTCCGCGTTGGGAGAAACTAGCAGCGCAAGGCGCAAAACCACAGCGTTTACTTTGGGCAAGCACCAGCAGCAAAAACCCTGCATTTAAGGATACAAAATATGTAGAAGCATTAATTGGTCCGGAAACTGTTGATACGGTTCCGTTAGAAACTGTAGAAGCGTTCCGTGACCACGGTGTAGCTGCAAACACTTTAGAAACAGGGCTTGAGCAAGCAACGGCAACGCTGGCTAAATTGCAGGAGATTGGTATAGACATCGATGCGATCACACAACAACTTGAAGACGAAGGCATCGAAAAATTCAATAAACCATTCGAAAAGTTATTGCAGGCTATTGAGGATCAAAAAGCTAAAATAAAATAAGCGAGTGGAAGCTACCGGTATCAACATTCTTTTCTTCGACGTAGGGGGAATCCTGTTAACAAACGGTTGGGGGCACGAATCGAGGGAAGAAGCCTCACGCAGGTTCGGGCTCGACTACGATGAAGTTGACGATCTGCACACGTTTATTTTTAACGTTTATGAAGCAGGTAGTGTCGACCTGGATGAATACCTTGATACAGTTATTTTTAACCATCCGCGCGATTTTGCCAGGGAAGACTTCAAGCAATTCATGTTCGAGCAGTCGAAAGAATTACCGGATATGCTGGCCTGGCTAAAAGAATGGAAAAAAGATTGTGGTTTCAGGATCATTTCTATCAATAATGAAGGAAAGGAGCTCAATGACTACCGGGTCAAGAAATTCAAACTGCACCAATGTTTTGATGCTTTTATATCGTCCTGTGAAGTAGGTATCAGAAAACCTGATCCCAAGATTTTCAGGTTAGCGATGGGGGTTGCACAGGCTTTGCCACAACAATGCGTTTATTTCGATGACCGTAAAATGTTTGCCCTGGCAGCGCAGAAACTAGGTATCCGGGCCTATCAGCATACAAGCTTTGAATCTACTAAAGAAATACTGGAAAAAATTAAAGAAGAAAACGCAAAAAGAAAATGAGCGAATCAACAAAATACGATTTTGGCATGATCGGCCTAGGCACAATGGGTCGCAATTTGCTATTGAATATGGGCGACCATGGCGTAAAAGGAGCAGGCTTTGATAAAGATGCTACAAAAGGGCAGCAATTGGAAAAAGAGGATGAACATGGTAACCTGAAAGGATTTAGCGAAGTTGAACCTTTTGTTGCCAGTTTGAATCAGCCACGCGCTATCATGATGCTGGTTCCTGCCGGTAAAATTGTGGACGATGTAATTGCTGAACTATTGCCTTTACTTGATCAGGGCGATATTCTGATCGATGGGGGCAACTCTCACTTTACAGATACAAACCGCCGTGTAGCAGAGTTGGAAGCCAAAGGTTTTCATTTCTTTGGTATGGGTGTATCAGGTGGGGAAGAAGGGGCACGCCGTGGTCCAAGTATGATGCCGGGCGGCGATAAAGATGCCTACAATGTAATGAAGCCTATCCTTGAATCAATAGCTGCAAAAGTTGATGGTTCGCCGTGTGTTACATATATCGGCCCCGGTGCATCGGGCCATTTTGTTAAGATGGTACATAATGGCATCGAATATGGTTTAATGCAACTGATCGCTGAGTCCTATGAATTGATGAAAAAGGGGCTTAAATTAGATAACGCCGCTATCGGTCAGGTATTTACCAGTTGGAATGAAGGCCGTTTACAATCGTTCCTGATCGAGATCACCCGGGATATTTTTGCATTTAATGCTCCGGGTACCGATCATTTATTAATTGACGATATTAAAGACGAAGCGCGGGCTAAGGGTACTGGAAAATGGACCTCGCAAGTGGCGATGGATCTGCAGGCACCTATCCCTACTATAGATACAGCGGTTTCTATGCGCGACTTATCGAAATATAAACAATTGCGCGAGCAGGCTGCCTCAATTTATAGTATCGATGAACCCTCATTAGATGCCGATACCCAGGAATTTCTGGTCGCATTGGAGCAGGCTTTTTATTTTAGTATGATCATTACCTATGCACAGGGAATGCACCTGTTGGCTAATGCTTCTGCAGAGTATAAATACGAATTGAAGCTTGACGAGATCGCTAAAATCTGGCGCGGTGGTTGTATCATTCGTTCGGCTTTCCTGAATGATATATTCAATGCCTACCAACATGATTCAGAGTTGCCACATCTTTTGCTGGATCGTGCGGTAGAAGACCTGGTTAGCGACTCGATTAAAGGAGCGAGGGTGGTTGTTTCGTCTGCAACAGCCAGCGGAATAGCAGTACCTGCATTTGCAGCCTCTTTAAGCTATTTTGATAATTTCCGTAATAAAAGAATGCCTTCAAACCTGACACAGGCGCAACGCGATTATTTTGGGGCACATACTTATGAACTGATCGGCAAAGAAGGCGTGTTTCATACCCAATGGACAAAAAAGGATTAATTAATTGACGAAGCGTAAAATGAGCTCAAATTCAACATCAGAACCTACAATATTTATCATATTTGGTGGCACCGGCGACCTTAACGCCAGAAAAATTACCCCTGCGCTTTATAATCTTTTCCTTGACGGATGGATGCCGAAGCAATTTTCAATAATTGGCACCGGTCGTACTCAACTGACCGATGAACAATTCAGGAAAAATATGTTAGATGATATTAACCAATTTTCGCGTAGTGGCAAAGCCAATCCCGATCAATGGGCGATATTTTCAAAAGGCATTTCCTATCAGGTTTCTGACGTAAAAGACGCAGAAACTTATAAAGAATTTGGTAAAAAAATTAAAGAGCATAATGCGGAGTGGAAAACAGAGGCGAACGTTATTTATTACCTTGCTGTATCACCAAACCTGTTTCCAATCATTGCGTCAAATTTGGCAAAGGCAAAGCTTGCCGAGGATAAGGATAAAACCAGAATAGTTATTGAGAAGCCTTTTGGTCACGATTTGGATACTGCCAAGGAGTTAAATCAATTATTATCGGGCATATTTAATGAATGTCAGATCTACCGTATAGATCATTACCTCGGCAAGGAAACGGTTCAAAATATTATGGCATTTAGATTTGCCAATTCAATTATGGAACCGCTTTGGAACCGTAATTATATTGAACATGTGCAGATATCGGTGACCGAACAATTGGGCGTTGAAGAGCGCGGCGACTATTATGACGGTTCGGGTGCTTTGCGTGATATGATCCAAAACCACCTGTTGCAGTTGCTTTGCCATATTGCGATGGAACCACCGGTAAGCTTTAATGCAGATGAAGTTCGCGATCGAAAAGTTGATGTATTAAGGGCGATGAGAAAATTCACACCGGACGATGTACGTACATCTGCTGTAAGAGGACAGTACGGAACCGGTTGGATGAGAGGGGTGGAAGTACCGGCCTACCGGGATGAGCCAAAAGTTGACCCGCAATCCAATACCGAAACTTTCGCAGCCATAAAATTTTTTGTCGACAACTGGCGTTGGCAGGGTGTACCATTTTATGTTCGAACTGGCAAAAGGATGCATCAGTCTTCATCGGTAATTACCATTCAGTTTAAAGACGTTCCCCATTTAATCTTCCCTACAGAAGCAGCCGAAAGCTGGCAACAGAACCGATTGATCATTAGTATACAACCCGAAATGAGTATCCGTTTGCAGGTACAGGCCAAACGGCCGGGCATCGATATGGTTTTGAATGTTGTTGATATGGTTTTCGATTACAAAGGTACCTATACCCAACAGGCTCCTGAAGCGTATGAAACGTTGATCCTTGATACCATGCTCGGCGATCAAACTTTATTTATGCGAGGCGACCAGGTGGAAGCAGCCTGGCAATTGGTAATGCCTATTTTAAATACATGGCAGCATAAGAAGAGCTTGAACTTCCCGAATTATTCAGCCGATTCATGGGGTCCTGAATCAGCGGAAGCTTTGATCGCGAGGGATGGATTTAATTGGTTTACCTTACCGGTGAACGCTAAAAATTAATAACCATGAAAATTAACCTTTTTAATACCGAAGATGAAGTTCTGGAAGGCCTGGCCAATTATTTTGTAGATACTGCAAAAAAATCGATAGCAGCGCATGGACAGTTTTCTGTGGCGCTTTCTGGCGGAAATTCACCAAAAAAGCTTTATAAGTTATTGGCATCGCCCAAATTTAAAAGCCAGGTTGAATGGAAAAAGGTACACTTCTTTTTCGGGGATGAGCGTTATGTACCACATGACAGTCCGCTAAGCAATTATCTGATGGCCAAGAAGGCTTTGTTAGAGCCATTGGAATTGAGTTACAGACAAATATTTCCAGTCAATACCTCAGTATCGCCGGATGAAGCAGCTATAAGGTATACAAACGATATTAAACTATATTTTGCTGGGGTCGAGCCTTGTTTTGACCTGGTGCTTCTGGGGGCTGGGCGACAATTCACATACCGCTTCGCTGTTCCCACATACGCCGGTCCTAATTGAAAAAACCGCATCTGTAAAATCAGTTTTTCTGGAAGACCAGCAGGTATATAGGATCACCATGACTGCACCATTAATTAACAAAGCCCACCATATTGCTTATCTGGTATATGGTGCTGGTAAAGCAGAAGCGGTGCATCATGTAATTGAAGACAAAAAAGATATTGAGAACTACCCCGCACAGCTTATAAAACCAAACGACGGAGAATTGGAATGGTTTTTGGACCATGATGCTGCGGCTTTGCTGAGCAAAAAATAGGCGATTATTCTAAAATCTGAAAAATGCCGCAAAAATTTGCGGCATTTTTTTTTGAAACTCGTATAAAATCCAAAATTGTAAAATAACTGAGATAGGGCAGCAGCGTAACTAAGTTTCGGTAAAGCCAAATCGACTGGTAAATTGGCTCTACCGACTTATTTTATTTATTTTTAATTTAATTAAACTTACTAAGCTAAAGTTATATAATGTCGCAATTGATTATTAAAGACGAAAAATCATACGAGGTTGAAATAGCTTACTGGAAAGAAAAGCTCCAGGGCGTAATACCTGTTACGTTACCAAATGATTTCAGTAAGACTGCGTTTATAACAAATGAGACAAGCTCAATAGATTTTGCTATCAGCGAAGAACTTACCGGGCAATTGCAAGTGTTAAGCAGCAACACCGATACCAACATTTTTGACGTTTTTCTGGCTGTCT
Source organism: uncultured Mucilaginibacter sp. (assembly GCA_903863845.1). Taxonomy (GTDB): domain Bacteria; phylum Bacteroidota; class Bacteroidia; order Sphingobacteriales; family Sphingobacteriaceae; genus Mucilaginibacter. Next base: position 34,347 of record CAIPDP010000195.1, read on the forward strand.
TTGAAGTGCTATTATTTCGTTACAGCAACCAGGAAGATATCTGTTTGGGATGTATACCTGCATCTAATTCAATACAGGCATCACTTGGAAAAAACGCGTTTCCGGAAAATCTAATTGCGATAAGAAATAACTTAAATGGTGAAGATATATTTGGTGATCTACTAAAAAGGGTTAAAAATAGTATAACAGAAAGCTTTAATCATCAAATAGTACCATTCGAAAAAATATCCATCGATTTTTCAGGTGAAAGCAAAACTTTAAATTCGATTTGCAATGTTTTGTTTGTTTACGGGAATGTTTTTGATAGAAAAAGATTTGACACCATAATTGCGCAAAGTGATATTACACTAAATATTGTACCAACTGCGGCAGCATTTTCGGCAATAATTATTTACAATAAAAACTTATTCAAAACCGAAACAATCGAAAGATTAGGCGGACATTATCTGAAGTTATTGCAGGATATAATCAAAAACTCGAACACTAAGATCGGAGCATTGAAACTGCTCAGTAACGACGAAGAATTTAACCTTTTAGTAAAATTCAACCATACACTTTCTGAATATCCTGCCGAAAAAACACTTGTAGATATTTTTGAAGACCAAGTAGCAAGAACTCCTGACGCCATAGCATTACGGCAGCATGATAGGACTATGACCTATCTTGAATTGAATCAAAAAGCCAATAGACTGGCACATTTCCTGATTGATGCAGGCACAAAACCTGCCGATAATATTGGCATAATAGCTACCCGTAGTTTCGAAATGATCATAGGAATGTTTGGGATATTAAAATCAGGCGGTGCATATGTACCCATTGACCCCGAATATCCGATCGGAAGGCAAGAGTACATTTTGGATAATTCTGCAACGGCAAAAGTAATTGCCGACAATGATTACCCTTTAAAAAGCCTGGTGCCGGCCGCTGATTTTATCAAAATAAATGAACTGGATCTCGGCAATGTATCAGTTGAAAACCCGGGTGTTAAAATTGACAGTAAGCAATTAGCCTATACTATCTATACATCGGGATCAACCGGGCGGCCAAAAGGTGTAATGATAGAACATCATTCGGCAGTTAATTTATGTCATTGGGTAAATAAGGAATATCAAATCGGCAGCAACGACAGACTGTTGTTTATTACGTCGATGTGTTTTGACCTTTCTGTTTATGATATTTTTGGAATATTAGCAACCGGAGGATCAATTATTATTGTAGAACAACATGAGTTGATGGACATTCCACGACTTAAAGAAATGATGCTCAATGATAAGGTCACTTTCTGGGATTCAGTGCCAACCACAATGGACTATCTTATTCGTGAACTTGAAAGCCGCGACCAGGATTTTGTTCAGGAAACTTTAAAAATAGTTTTTTTGAGCGGCGACTGGATACCTGTAAATCTTCCCGACCGGATCAGGAAGTATTTTCCGAATGCTCAGGTGATAAGCCTGGGGGGAGCAACGGAGGGAACAATTTGGTCGAACTATTTTCCGATAAAAGAAGTTGACAAAAGCTGGACGAGTATTCCATACGGTCGGCCGCTGGCAAATAACTTTTTCTATATCCTTAATGAGCAAATGCAGCCGCAGCCGATAGGTGTGCCGGGTGAATTATATATTGGTGGGGTTGGCGTTGCACGAGGCTATGCCAATGATGCAGAAAAAACGAATTATTCGTTTGTAAGGGATACATTCAGTGACCATGCAGGTGGCAGAATGTACAGGACGGGCGACCTTGGAAGGATGTTGCCAGATTATACAATGGAATTCATAGGTCGTAAAGACGATCAGGTTAAGATCCGCGGTTTCAGGATCGAATTGGGTGAAATAGAAAGTGTATTGCGGCAATGCAATTTGGTAGAACAAGCCGTTGTTTTGGCAAAAGCCGACCAGGACAAAAAAAGAAGATTAGTAGCCTATGTTGTAGGCAATGAAAACTACCATCGCGACGCGGTTATCGACTTTTTAAAGGAAAAGTTACCCGAGTATATGATACCTACGCTTTGGATGGAGTTAGATGCGCTTCCCCTAACCTCTAACAATAAGATCGATAAAAAAGCATTGCCTGATTTTGATGCAGGGGAACAAATAAAAGAAACCTATGTAGCACCGAGGACAGGTACAGAGAAAGCAGTAGCAGACATTTGGCAATCGGTATTGAAACTCAATCGTGTTGGAATTGAGGATAATTTTTTCGACATCGGAGGCCATTCGTTGATAGCGGTTCAAATTATGACGAGAATCGAAAAAAAACTCGGCAAAAAAATCCCAATTGCCAAACTGTTTCAATACCCTACGGTTTCTTTATTAAGTGGCTTTATAACGAAAGAAGACAAAGAAAATATTAAATGGAAATCAATCGTTCCAATTAAAAAATCAGGCAGTAAAACTCCATTTTATATTGTGCACGGTGCGGGTTTAAATGTGTTGACTTTTAATGATCTGGCTGCTCGGGTTAGTCCCGATCAACCTGTATTTGGATTGCAGGGTTTTGGACTGGACGGTGAAGACATTGCAATAGAAAGCATTTCTGATATTGCTAAAAAATATTTTGAAGAACTAATAAAACATAATCCTGATGGACCTTTTGCATTAGGAGGATATTCGATCGGAGGATTTATAGCATTGGAAATAGCGCGTCAGTTAGAGCAGAGTGGGAGAGAAGTGAAATTACTGGCCATCTTTGACACTGATGCCGACAATTGCCGCGAAATGGAGCCCTGGTACGTTATTACCCCTAAAGTGATCAAACGTTATTTGCCCAAATTTATGGGCGGAAAGAAATCGCTTTTAGAGCAGATAATTTATGTATTCAGAGAAAGAAAATTGAAGGTGAATAAAAAACTCGGTTTTCATGGGCAAGGCGAAACTGATGCTTATTATACATTATTGGATAAATTGACCAAAAAATATTTTGACGCCCTTCATCATCATAGAATTGAGCCTGTAAACTTTGATATTCATTTATTTAAGGCAGATTTCAATGATCATTACAATAATGATGATATTTACCTGGGTTGGCCGAAATACACAATTAAAGAGGTGAAAAGATATCAGGTTCCGGGTAATCACCTAACAATGATGGTGCCGCCTAATGTTAAAGAATTGGGCAGGGTAGTTCAAAAAGTTTTGGATGAAGTCGTTTAATTTTTGTTTCAGAAAGCACATAAGTTAAGTTTACCATCACAATAGGCAGACATCAGAATCCAATGAATGAAGAATATAAAATGAATATCAGGCCGCTGACAAAAGACGACATCGAAAAATGCGCGGAAGTTTACCTTGAAGCTTATAACTGTGCACCCTGGAACTATAAATTTACGACTGAAAAGGCTCAAATATACCTGCAGGAATATGTTGACAGAAATAGGTTCGTTGGTTTTGTACTAATTGAAAATGACAAAATTGTGGCTGCCACATTGGGGCATGCTAAAACATGGTGGACAAATGATCTTATTTATATTGATGAGTTGTTTGTATCGCCCCAATACCGCGGGAAAGGCTACGGTAAAAAATTGCTCGACCATGCAGAAGAATTCGCTCTAACCCAGGGCTATGAAGTAATTACATTGATGACAAATAAACATATGCCGGCTTTTGAATTCTATCAGCATTTAGATTATATATATGCTGAGCATTTCGTTTACCTGTTTAAACCATTGTAGTTTTGTATTCACCAGGCGCCTTGGGGCCAACTAGGGCTTAATTAACGAAGGAAACCAATAATATCAAATTTACCTTCTTTTGGGGTTGATAAAAGCTGGGTATTTTACAACCTGAAACAATTAAAGACACTCGCTCAGATGATATCTTTTTTGCGCAACAAAGTTCAAATATTTTTAAATAAGGGGCATGAGCGTAGCTTGAAATTAAAAAGAAATATCATTTACTCCTTTTTAATAAAAGGCTTGAGTGTACTGATCAGTTTTTTACTCGTACGCCTTACCATCAATTATATAAATCCTGTACAATACGGTGTATGGCTTACGATCAGTGTGCTGGTTGCATGGATGAATACCTTTGATATCGGTCTAAGTAACGGGTTAAGAAACAAAATGGCCCATGCTTTAGCCTTAAATCAAAAACAGGATATAGCAAAATATGTAAGTACCACCTATGCTTTACTTTGTCTGATCTCTTTGACCATATTTTTAGTTTTTTATTGCATCGGGTCCTTTTTTAACTGGAATCAACTGTTAAATATAAATAGTGCAATCAGTTATGACATATGGCCGGTTGTAATAATAACATTGGGGGCTTTCTGCATTCAATTTGCTTTGCAGCCGATCAATAGTATTTTGATAGCGACACATCAACCTTTTAAATCATCATTGATATTACTATTGGGGCAATCCTTAACATTTATTGTTATCTATTTGCTGACACTAACAACCAGTGGCAATTTAATTACGCTCGTTATAGTCGCTTCAGGATCTCCGGTAATAGTTTATCTATTGACAAATATTTATTTGTTTAGTACCGATTTAAAAGAATATGCGCCAAAGTTTAAATTTATTGACAAAGCGATCATTAAGAGTTTATTGAAAGTTGGCGGTGCTTTCTTTTTTATCCAGATGGGGGCGTTAATACTTTATGAAACTGACAATATCGTGATTGCTCGCACATTAGGGCCGTTAGAGGTTACTACATTTAACATAGCATACAAGTATTTTTCTATCCTGATCGTCATATTCTCTATAATTATAACTCCCTATTGGAGCGCATTTACTGACGCCTACGCAAAAAAAGACATGGAATGGATCAGAGGATCAGTTAATAAAATGCGGAAATTTTGGATTTTTTTATCAATTCTTGCTTTGGGCTTATATTTTATTGCAGGTTTTTTTTACAAAATTTGGATAGGCAGAGCAATAACCGTTCCGTCATTACTCTCATTTTCAATCGCCATTTATGTTATTGTTCAAACCTGGCAGGTAATACACGCCTATGTTTTAAATGGTGTCGGAAAATTACGCATGCAACTTATAATTTTAATAGTAACAGGCGTCATCAATATACCTCTTTCCGTATTTCTAATTAAACAAGTTGGCGTAGCAGGTACCGTTATCGCGAATATTATTGTAATGATAATAATGGATATCTTTTTCACCTATCAATGCAGATTGATCATCGAACAAAAAGCAAAAGGAATTTGGGATAAATAACCAGTTATACCTGATATAAAAAGAATAAATTATTCGAAAAATTATCGACGAAATAGAGCAATCTTTATCGGTCAATAACATTTGGTAAGATGGAATAATATAAATTTGTTTAAATTTTTGCAACCAGCTGAAAATACATTTTTAATATATGCCCCTAAGTAAAAATGTTATCGCCAATGCCGATGACTTCGGAATGAATTCCTCAATTAATAAAGCAATAGCATACTCATTTGAGAAGGGTTATATCAATAGCACTTCTCTAATGGTAAATATGAGTTCGTTTGAAGAAGCGGTTGATATGATCAGTGGAAATTCATTTATTAAAAATATTGGTCTGCATGTCAATATTGCAGAAGGGAAGCCAGTAAGCAATTTTAAACTAAAAGAATACCTTGATGAAGCCGGCAATTGGAATGTCAGAAAAGTTAATCGAAAATTCAACTTTTTAAATTCCTCAGCCAGGCAGGAGTTTTTGAAAGAAATCCATAGCCAGATTGACAAAGCTTTGGCAAATAATGTTTCATTAACGCATCTTGACTCACATCTTCATACCCATACCTTGCCTGGCTTTTATAAACTGTTTTTACAAGCTGCCAGAGCACATCATTTAAAGATCAGGATAGCCCAAACTTACTCAGAAGGAAGTTATTTGAAATCGTTATACCGAAATTATATCAATAAATATTTTAGCAAAGAAAGTGGAAATTACTCAGATATCTTTGAAAATGTAGAGCGTTATCTAAAAAAAGGAATGTCAAATGATGAGGGTAAAATAGTTGAATTAATGTTTCACCCTTTTTTTGATAAAGATGGAAACCTCTCTGACCATTACGACGCAGTTGATTTCGCAAAATGGATCGATTACGTTGAAGCGAACTAAATTTTTATCGGATAGCCCCAATTTATTTCTTCATAATAATTTAATTTTACTAATAGTATGTTTGATAAATTATCGTGTTTTTTAAAAAAAAGCAACATAGCTAAAAACTGAACGTAAAACAGCTCGCATATTTGATCAATTATATTGCCAACAGGTACCGCTAAATTGTAAAGCAAAATGAATTACGTCATTACACTGCTATTTCTATTGACATCTTCAAGTGCAAACTTGTTTTCAAATACTGACCTGGTATGGGCAGCATTGCTGGTACTCATGTTTATCTATGTATTGGTAAGGAGGCTTCTGGTAGCGAGAGATCTTAAAATACTGGGGATCTTTTTGTTAGTTTACCTGGTATTTGTAACACTCCGAAATATTTGGGTAACTAACCTGCCAATGGATTACCTGATAAGCGATTTTATTTTTCCTTTCAAATACGTCCTTTTGAGTTTTACCTATTGCGTAATCTTAAGAGAAAAAGCATTGGATTACATAGTTAAAGTAATTACCCATTTAACAATTATCTCCTTTGTCTTATATGCGTTGCAATTGATAGGATTTGCAGACCAGATTTACAATTTTTCGACTTCTCTTGCACTGCCAAATCAGAATAAAATTCCTGGGTATACAAATTTTATCATTTTTACATTTACTAAAGGCATACACGATTACCGCAATTCGGGATTTGTTTGGGAACCGGGAGCATTCGGATGTTTCCTTATACTAGCTTCGTTGTTCAACTTCTTTAAAAACAAATTTACTTTAGACCGGACATCGATCATTTTAATAATTGGTATTATTACTACTTTTTCCACAACAAACTATCTAGCACTCATTATTCTATTATTTTTATTTTATAGAGTAAGAGTACCTAAACTGAATCTCGCTGTTATTATTTTGATACCTGCATTTGTGATCCTTTTTATTACCGTACCTTTTTTAGGAGATAAAATTATGGCGATTTATCTTGACGATATGGCTGGTCTGAAACATATTAAGAATATAAGCAACTATAATCACAAGAATGGTGATCAGATACCCTTGAATCGTTTCGCAAGTATGGTATTCCTGTATGATAATGTCGGCGATAATCTTTATTTAGGCTTAAGTAATAAGTACGACGGAATTATCAACCAAATTTATAATGTCAATATTTCAAACGGGATATTTGATTTTTTCGCAAAATTCGGCATGTTTTCATTTGTGTACCTGATGTATACCTACGTAAAGTTCTGCCGCGATTACGTTAAAAAATTCGAATACCTGATCTATTGTGTCTTGATTTTATTGATCATAAGTTTTGGTGAGCCAATATTATTTCTACCTATTGTTCTGTTGTTCCTGTTTTTGCCCTTTATAGCAAGACCCAAAATTGAAATAGCAAATACATATCAGGTAACGACAACTGTTTAAATGAAAGAAATAAAACCGTATCAAATTGCAGTATTAGTTACTTGTCATAACAGAAAGCAAAAAACATTAAACTTTCTGGAAAGCTTATACAAGCAAAACAATTTTGATGCACAAAATACAGACGTTTATTTACTAGATGATGGTTCAATTGATGGTACAACAGCTGCCGTAAATAGTATTTACCCCAAAGTAAATATCATTACAGGCAGTGGTAATTTATTTTGGGCAGGCGGTATGCGAACAATCTGGAATTACGCTCTAGCTCAAAAGAGATATGATATTTATTTCTTGTTTAACGATGATATTGTGCTTTTTGAAGATGCTGTAGAAAAATTGGTAAAGCAGTACCAGCACTTAAAACAGGAAGGTGTTATACTGGTTGGTTCAACAATAAGTAAAGAAACCAATAAAATTAGTTATGGAGGGAATCTATTTAAAAATTTGAAACATTGCGCTTATTATCGTATTGAACCAGATCCGGATAAATGCATACCATGTCATATGGCGAATGCAAACATCTTGTTAGTAGACAAATTTACTGTTAAAAAAATCGGAATTTTTCCGGAGGTTTATACCCATTGCCTTGCCGATTACGATTATACCTTTACTGCCTTTAAAAGTGGGATAGGAGTTTGGCTTGCACCAGGCTTTTATGCATATTGTGAAAATGATCACGGAATAAATTGGTTACCCGGAAGTGTACCACTTAAAAAGAGAATTGAATACCTTTATAGTCCGAAAGGTTTGGCTTATAAGGAATACTTGTATTATATCAGAAAACATTTTCCATCTGATTATACTGTATCATTTATAAAATTATGGTTAAAAACTTTTTTTCCCTTCATCTGGGACAAATTTAAACCGTGGGAGAATCATTAATTGAGAGTACTAATTTTACATAATGATTTTAGGGTATACTGGAAGGGAAGATTGACCTACCTAAAAGAGTTTTTAAATAGTAATGGCATTGAATTTTATGCAGTGGAGCTATTTGGACAAGGTTCCCCTTATATTTTTGATAGCTATGACAATGTTGAAAAGTGGTGGACATGCTTATTCCCCGAAAGCAGTAACAGGCAAATCTCCAGTATCAATCTGGAAAAAGCTCTCTTTGATAAACTAGATGAGATAAATCCGGATATAGTCATTGCCGGGTCAATTGTTTTTTACTCGGGAGCACTTGGGATACGCTGGGCAAAGCATCACAATAAAAAATTTATTATGTTTGATGATGCCAAGCCCTCACAAGTTAAACGAAACTTTATAGTCAGATGGGTTAAAAATCAAATTACCACGCAAATTGATGGCTTATGGCTACCTTCTGAACATTATTATAATGAATATTCAAACCTCGACCGACAAAAAACTGTCTTTTTTACCGGCTATAATACAATTGACAATCAGCTTTTTAAATTTAAAAGCCAACGTGAATTAAACCATAAGGTGATCATCTGCGTTGCACGTTTCGTCCCAATTAAGAATCTTAATAATTTAATAAAGGCATGGAAACTTGTTGAAACAAGAGTGCCTGATTATAAACTTGTGATAATAGGTGACGGTCCTGAATTTGAAAGATTAAATAAGTTGGGTACCAATCTGGGCGTAAAAACGGTACTATTTCTTGGAGCTATACCGAATACCGATATCCCAACCTATTTTTTCAATGCGAACGCTTTCATATTACCCAGTTTATCTGAAAGTTGGGGATTGGTGGTAAATGAAGCCATGGCAGCAGGTTTGCCGGTGCTACTAAGTAAGCGTATCAATGCAAACGAAAGTCTCTTAGAAGAAGGTATTAATGGCTTTAGCTTTAATCCATTAAGCATCAGTGAAATGACTGACAAAATTCTTACCTATTTAAATACGGATGATGAAACCAAGAAGCAAATGTCCCAGAATTCGTTAAAAATAATTAACTCTATGAGTTATGAAGTAATGGGAAGTATATTATTGAAAGCTTTACCTGAGATAATCAATAAAAAAAGCAATGAACCAGGTATTATCGCAAAATATATTATCAATTTTTGGCACGGAAAATACAATACAGCCAGTTGGGATAAATTGTAGTATTTTTTTATTTACTTAATACATGTTTAAACTTTTATATAGAGATTTACAACAGTTATCGCGATAATATGATCAATTTATAACTTTTTACCACTAACTAGATAATTATATTTTGGAAACTTATTCGGTCCTTATAACTGCACCTTCACTTGATGAACAATTCAATGTCAGTGGTATTTCTACGGTAGTTCGAAACATTATTGAATTTTCAGGCAGTCAAATAAAGTATTTTCATTTTAAAGTTGGAAAACAGGATAAGAAGAAAAGAAGCTTTTCATGGTTGATCGACCAATTACTGTTAATACCCAGGCTCATTGCTAATATCTTAAGATTGAATATTCAAGCTGTGCATTTAAATACAGGTTTTGAATCTGCTTCATTACACAGGGATTTTGCAATTTTCTTTTTTGCGAAATATATACTTCGAAAAAAAGTAATATTTCATGCTCATGGCGGATATTATTTAATGGCTCCACCAAAGAAACATACCTTTCTGAATTATATTATTCGGACTATTCTCAAAAACTCCGACGTAGTTATCGTATTAAGTGATATAGAAAAGAGGGTCTTGAAAAGTAACTATAAATTTAACAATTGTTTTGCCCTTCCGAACAGTGTTGATGTTGTAGATCTGGCCAGCTTTAAAAAAGAATTTAACGCCGAGATCAATATTTGTTTTTTAGGCAGAGTCGTTAACTCAAAAGGCGTATTTGTGATACTGGAAGCGTTTAAACATTTAAAAGATTATTTTAATGAATTTAGTTTTCATTTATATGGTACCGGTCCGGAACTAAATAGCGTTTTAGATGGTTTGAAAAATATCAACGGGTTAAATTTCACCTATCATGGTATAGTAGGGGGAACACAAAAATGGGTA
>CAIPDP010000196.1 GCA_903863845.1 uncultured Mucilaginibacter sp.
AATATCACTGGTATTTACCTTTTGAAGGTAATTTTCGAGATATTCCCTCGGCGAATTTCCGGTAACATGTTTAAAAACCCGGTTAAAATTGGTAATGCTGGTAAATCCACATTTATAAGCTACTACCGAAATACTTTCATATTTGTTGGCCGTTAGTTTTTTGCATGCCTCATTGACCCGCATTTCGTTCAGAAACGAGATGAAGGTATGCCGGGTATGTTTTTTAAAATAGCGGCAAAAAGCCTGCGGGGTCATACAGGCTTCGCGGGCCACGTCATCCAGCGTTATTGACTTGCTGTAATGTTGTAATATATAATTGTAAATATTACTAATACGAATACCTTCGGCTTCATTTATACCGGGTGAGATATTGAAATCAGACAGTGGTTCGGGTTTGTTGCCGGTGCTGCTCAAAACCCGCATAAATTGCAAAAAAAGGATCATTTGATCGGCACCTGAAGCTGCTTGTATATCAAGCATCAAGGCAGAAACCTTTCCCAGGTAGTCGGCCGGCAGTTTAAAACCATGGCGGCTATGTGAAACAAAATCACGCAGGCTTTTTAGTTCAGGCAATTCAAATAGGGATGCAAGACGCCCCACAGGATCGAAAAATACTGTCAGCGCACGGATCTTCTTTTTGCTATCGGGTGAAAAGTATTCGGGATTACTTTTAAATAAATGCGGTTGATCGGCACCAAGGAAATAGATCTCTCCGGCATGAAAAGCGTGCATGTTGTTACCCACTATCAATGTACCTTCTCCTTCTTGTATCCAGGTAACCTGTGCTTCGTTATGGCGATGAAGGTGAGGATAGAAATGGGCCATTTCTTCTTGTTGCGTAATAATGCTTTTATCATGCGCAACCGGTATAGTAAACTGCAAAACCTTCATAGCCAATAAATATGCAAATATTACCATAAAATTCATCATTCAACAGAATAAAGGTTAATATATTGCAACAAAACGGTGATATAAAGCTAGCAGGACGTTGGGTAAGAGCTAAAATACAGGCAGTATTTGCAAAAAACATCGATAAATTAAAGTTTAATAACTGTTAAATTTATACCCAGATGAGATCGATAAATTTTAAACCGGTACTGACCGTTTTGCTGGGCTTTATGTTTGGCTCCCCGCTCCTGGCACAACAGCGCGATTACCCTATCCAACCCGTACCATTTACCCGTGTTCATGTGAATGATAATTTCTGGGAACCACGAATGGAGGTAAATGCGACAGTCACTATCCCTTATGTACTGGCACAATGCAAAGCCAATGGCAGGGTGGATAATTTTCTCAGAGCAGCAAAATTGCTCGACGGGGATAAAATGAGCGAATTTCCATTTGATGATAGTGATATCTATAAAGTCATTGAGGGAGCTTCATATGCTATGGAGGTAAAGAAAAATCCTCAACTCGAACGGTCCATCGACACACTGATCAATATTATTGGTGCTGCACAGGAAAAAGATGGCTATTTATACACCTTTCGTACGGTAAACGCAAAAAAACCACATGAATGGATTGGCAGCAAACGCTGGGAAAATGAGGAAATTTTAAGTCACGAGCTTTATGACGTAGGGCACCTTTATGAAGCAGCGGCAGCGCATTACCAGGCAACCGGCAAAAGAACATTACTCAACATCGCGATAAAAAATGCAGACCTGCTGGTAAGAACCTTTGGGTATGGGAAGGTAGAAAAGTATCCCGGCCACCAGGTGGTAGAGATAGGCCTCGCTAAATTATACCGTATAACGGGCAACAAAAAATACCTCGATCTGGCGAAATTCTTCCTTGACATACGAGGCCCAAAAGGCGACGCTTACAACCAGGCAGATAAAATGGTAGTTGACCAGCACGAAGCAGAAGGTCATGCCGTACGTGCAGCCTACATGTATACTGGCATGGCTGACGTTGCGGCTCTTACTGGCAACGAGCAGTATTTACATGCCATAGACGATATATGGAACGATGTTGCTCACAAAAAAATATACCTCACCGGGGGTATTGGTGCCACCAATGCCGGCGAAGCTTTTGGCGATCCTTACCAATTGCCCAACATGTCGGCCTATGCTGAAACCTGTGCGGCCATCGCAAACGTGTATTGGAATAGTCGCATGTTTTTGCTCCACGGCGATTCAAAATATATCGACATTTTGGAACGCACCCTTTATAATGGGCTTTTATCCGGCGTTTCACTTAGCGGCAACCGTTTTTTTTACCCCAACCCGCTGTCGTCTATGAACCAGCATCAGCGTAGCGCATGGTTCAGTTGTGCCTGCTGTATCAGTAATATGGCGCGGTTTATGCCTTCAGTACCGGGCTATGTATATGCCGTTGACAAGAATAACCTGTATGTTAATCTTTACATGAGCAATGCCGGCGATATCACTTTAAAGGATGGGCATTTTAATATCATTGAAACGACCGACTACCCATGGAAGGGCAAGGTCGACTTAACACTCAATCCCGATAAGGCATTTGCCTTTACGCTAAAACTTCGCATCCCAGGTTGGGCTCAGGATAAACCGATAGATGGAAATCTATACAGCTTCCTTGATCCAAAATCTCAACCCGTTACGCTGACCATCAATGGCAAGCCCTATAAGTATACCACAGAAAAAGGTTACGCAGTAATAACCCGCCGCTGGAAAAAAGGCGATGAGGTTACGCTTATCCTGCCGATGCCAGTACAGAAAGTTCTCGCTAATCCTCTGGTGAAGGACGACCAGGATCGTTTTGCATTTCAACGTGGACCAATAGTTTATTGCCTTGAAGGACCTGACAATAAAGATAGCCTGGTACAAAACATTACAATCAACGAGCAGGCATTTACCAGCACAACTTTCGACGCGAATAAGCTGAATGGCGTTGAAGTGATAACGGCAGCTGGTAAAAGCACACGCCGGCAATTAAATACAGATTCGCTGCTTGAAGCGGATCAGCAAGTTACCGCCATCCCGTACTATGCCTGGGCCAACCGCGGGCCAAGTGAAATGACCGTATGGATCCCGTATAAAGCGTCTGCATCCCGACCTCAGCCTGCACCAACCATTGCCAGTAAAAGCCATGTATCAGCCTCTATTGACAATAAACGCATGTTGCGCGCTTTGAATGACCAATATGAACCCCAGGACTCCAAAGATAACAGCGCCCCATTCCTGCATTGGTGGCCCAAACAAAATAGTACTGAGTTTATCCAATATGATTTCGATCAACCCTATACCGTTTCGGAATCAAAAGTCTATTGGTTCGACGATGGGCCCTGGGGAGGTTGCCGCATTCCATTATCTTATAAAGTTTATTACAAAAAGGATGGTGAATGGGTACCCGTAAAAAATACCACACCATACGATATCAGCAAGGATAAATCTAATGTACTAAAATTCGAGCCTGTAAACACAACTGCTTTGAAACTTGAATTACAGCTGCCAACTGATAATTCAGCAGGTGTACACGAGTGGGCAGTAAAATAATCGGGCGATATTAATTCCAGGCGGTGAAATTAGGCTGTGGTCGCCTGTGTAATATAGTTGTATAATCCCTGAGTGATGACAATGCCCCAGCCCTGGGCAACACGCTCATAACACTGCTTTGTGGGTATCAGGCCTTCATGTTTGAACTGAAGCACCGTGTTATTGCCATTCTTACTGATCTCAAAGATCATTTTTGTATCGGTCCATTCTGCTTTGTTTTCGAGCCAATTCAGTTCGCTGTCGATCACCTGCCAAACAATTTTTTTGAAGGATATCAACTGTATGACCTTTTGTTTTGAATAATGCTGACCGGGATGGCATATCACAAATTCATCAAATAAATTGGCACAGCTCCCTTCAAAATCTTTCGTCCACCACTCCGGCACTTTTATGATATGACCAAAAACTATTTCAGGGCTTTGCTTTAATTCAATATTTAGTGTAAAACTGCTGTCGTGCATTGGTTATACAACTTAAATGGTACCACTTTCTGTTAAATAGTTAAATAATATTTCACCTATCACTTTATCGCATATCATCACAAGCCTGTCGTATTCATCTTCGAAAACCAGACCGTCGTAGGTAAATGTCAATAATGTATTTTCGCCTTCATCTGCCAGTTCAAATATCATTTTCGTACCCGACCAGTCAAAATTGTCGTCTTTGCGGAAACTTTCCGTCACCAGCCAAACAAGTTTGTTATCCGGAACAAGTTCAATGACTTTATTTTTTGAATAATGGGTTCCACCCGAACGAAATTCAAATTCATCGTTTAGTTTTGAACTTTGACCTTTAAAGTCTTCGGGCCAAAATTTAGCTACATTATTCAAAAGGTGATAAAATACCTCGCCTCGAGGCTTTTTTACCTTTATGGTCACTGCATATTTTGTTGTTTTGTAGTTCTTGTCTGCCACTTAAATATTTTAAATTAACTCAACTGCCTTTATTGGAAAACCACACCTTGTAGCAAGGGTATTGATGCCGAAAATTACTAAAAAAACTGAATTTGTAATTCCAGCTATCTTTAGAATAAATTGCATTTTTGATTATTTAATTTAACCTTCCATTTACGTTTATCATTTTTGTAACTTTATAATTCATAAAAGTATCGCTATGCGCATTTTAAAATTTATGGCCATCGGTGCCGCTGTCGGTTATGGCATTTATTACCTGACAAAAGAAAAAGAAAACGGCAAGTCAATACTGGAAGAATTAATTGAGGAAGGTCCGGATTATTTAGAACGAGCGAAAAAATACGTCGAATTTACAGTCGACCAAATAGCAGAGCGTTTACATACTGATTAACCGCAGTAAACACATATTTATCGATAAATTGATAGCCAGAGATTCAACCTAAATGGTTGGATAGAATAAATAAACTACACAGCTTTAGGCTGCTTCAATAAATGATTCATCTTGAGCCTGGAGGTAATCAGGGATTTTTTTACCACACTTACAGCACTTAAATGAATTTTGGTCGTGTTCCCATTGATGATCACAGCGAGGTTTTTCATTTAAACGGTTTGTAATGATGCCTATCATGGCAACCAGCAAAAAAAACAAGGTAACGTACAACATGGCCTTTTTTATTTGCAAATAGTAAGGCAAAATTGAGGCCACAAATTCATTAACTGCAAACCCGTTTTTTATTTAGAAATATTTCCACAACAAACCTAAGAGTTCCCCATTTTGGGGATTGGACATCAGATTTTTGTGGAAACAGTAAAACGGTTTACCAGTTATTTATTTCAAACTTAAATCTTCGGGCACCAGATATCCGGCATCTGCCCGGTGCCTGTCAGCAAGCAAAACCGCCGCTTGTTGACAGGTAACCGTTTTGGTATCATACCGATAGGCAAAGGATGAGCAATCCAGTGCGGGGTGGCATTTGGGTAAAAGTCAAAGAAAATTTCAACATTACTACTTACAACTACCGCCTGGATAAAGTGCAGTATTACCGGCGAAACGTCGCCCATGCGGCAGCTCGTAAAAGCCGGGATCTCTATTTTCACCCACATTGCTGTTCCAACGCCAACAGGTAAATAAAAATGACCATCGATAACTATCAGGCTAAACAGCTTCTGAACCGCAGCGTTTTTTGAACTATTTATAGTATCCAAACGCCCTTTTAACAGGGCACTCGTTATTTTGATACCCTTATCGGAAAGCCTGCTCCGATCGGATTTATTTCGCAGGCCCGGTTTTACTTTGAAACCACCAACACTTTAAAGGTTCCCGGCACAACCGGAGGACGGAATGACTCTTTTGTAGCTGGTTTAAATTTCGCAGTCGGCAAATAAATTTTGTGGGTTTTTTGGTCGACTGCCAGCGTTCTTGCTCCAATTTCTGTCTTTAAGTTTTCAACTGAGTATTTATCAGCACCCAACTCTTTTACTATCGTCAGTGTTCCGCTTTCGCCATTCGACGAATAAATTGCTTTCAATTTCACATCATACCCTACTGCATCGCAGCCGTTGCCAATCGGCAGAGTTGTGATCAGCTTTCCGGAACGTGCATCTACAACTGCCAAAAGTTTGTTATCGCAGCCGGCAAACAAACGCATCGACGCCCGATCGATCGTTAAACCTGATGGACCTTTAGCCGGCGCAATTGGCCATGTAGCTACGATCTTGAAAATTTTTGCATCGATCACATCGATCTCGCTTTTTTCAGCATTGTTTACATAAATCCTACCGTTTCCATCGCTGGCAGCAGTTTCGGGCCAACCTGTTAACTGGATGGTAGCAACAACTTTGTCCGTTGCCGGGTCTATCACCGTTAAATTCTTACTCTTGCCATTGCAGGAGATTATTTTTTTCGAGAAATCGTCGTACAAAATACCATCAGCAAATTCTCCGGCAGGAACATGCCCCAAAATTTGATTTGTTTTAAGATCGAAGACCAACACACTGTTAGCACCTCCATTGGTAATATAACCTTGGCCCAGCGCATGCACCAGGGCAATACCATGCACATCTTTGCCCGTAGGTATATAGCCAATTGAATCCCCATTAGTTTTATTGATAATATTAACCTGTGTACCATGCGATACGTATAGTCGTTCCGAAAGGCTATCAACGGTAATATAATCATACCCACCATTACTCTTAATAGGAAAACTTTGACTAATGTGATAGCCAGATTTAGACTGAGCAAAAACGCCAACTCCCAGCCCCAAAAAAATCGCAAAGGCAACAAATAACTTCTTCATAAATTTTTATCTGATAAATAACTATAATTTAATAACTAATAACAGATACCCAATAACCGATACCTAATACCCAATAACCGATACCTGAAACCCAATCCCCCCTCAAATCCACTTACCAACAAACTGACCAAAGGCTTCCTTATATTGATCGCCTACTGCAATGATCATTTTGCCGATTTGCACCGAGTTTTTGGTCATCGAGGTGATCTTATCCAGGGCAACAATAAATGACCGGTGTACACGCATAAAGCGTTTTGAGGGCAGTTTTTCTTCGAGTGCTTTTAAACTGGTGAGGGAAAGGACAGCTTTTTCTACTCCTTTCAGGTGAACTTTCACATAATCCTTCAATCCTTCGATGTAGAGGATATCATCCAGTGCGATCCGAACCAATTGATACTCAACTTTCAAAAACAAGAACTGATCATCGGCATGTTCTGATTCAACCACAACAGTAGCCGGGGCTGCTGGCTTATTGACCAATTCGTAATAGGCATGGGCCTTTGTGGCCGAGCGTAAAAACTCTTCGTAGTTAAACGGTTTCAACAGGTAATCAAGCGCATCAACTTTATAACCTTCCAGTGCAAATTGATTATACGCGGTAGTAAATATGATACGTGGTGTTCCGGGTCCTTTGCCAAGTACCCTGGCCAGTTCAATACCATTCAGGTCGGGCATTTGAATATCAAGGTAAATGACATCAATTTTTTGTGCATGAATCGCCTTTAATGCTTCTACGGCACTTGAAAAGCGGCCAACGAGGTTCAAAAAAGGAGTTTGTTCGATAAACTTGCAAACGAGCCCCAGCGCCAGCGGCTCGTCGTCGACAGCAATACAATTAAGTGTCATGACAGATCGAGAATTAGGTGTACAGTGTACTCATTATCAGCATTAAGCTCGCTGATCTCCAATTGGTATTTGCCGGGATAGAGCAGGTCGAGCCGGCGTTTGGTATTTACGAGCCCAATGCCGCTATTGGTATCTAAGCTAACACTATTATCTTTCATTATCGAATTTTTGACCGTCAGATCAAGTATTTTCTCCTTTTGCAAAATGATGATATCAATATGGCTTTGCTGAGTCGCGCTAACGCCATGTTTAAAGGCATTTTCAACAAAAGGCAGGAAAATCATCGGAGCCAATGCTACGTCCTGGAGATTTGCGGGCGTGTCAATATTTACCTTTACCACATCCGTCAGGCGGAGCTGCATTAAACTGATATAATCTTTTACAAATGCGATCTCCTGGCTCAGCATCGTGTGCCCCTGCTGCGTATCATACAGTAAATAGCGCATCATCCGCGATAATTGGTGGATAGCTTTGCCTGCTACTTCGGCATCTACTACGGTTAGCGCATAAATATTATTGAGTGTATTAAAAAAGAAATGCGGATTGATCTGTGCTTTCAGGAACGACAACTCCGAGGTCACTTTGTCTTTTTCCAGTTCTTCACGTT
Organism: uncultured Mucilaginibacter sp.; assembly: GCA_903863845.1. Classification (GTDB taxonomy): domain Bacteria; phylum Bacteroidota; class Bacteroidia; order Sphingobacteriales; family Sphingobacteriaceae; genus Mucilaginibacter. The sequence goes on from CAIPDP010000196.1 coordinate 8,138, forward strand.
CCTGTTTATCTTTTTGCCATTTCTGTATCGTTGTCATACTGGTGCTGATCCCAATCACTAAAGCACAGATGGTAATGGTAAGTGTATCTACTATCCCGCCGCGTGTACCCGGTTTTGGAGGCCCATGGTGTTTATAGCCTTGTTCCTGTCCATGTTTATGAAATGCGGCTTCGAATAACTGGTGAAGATTAAGTGAGCGGTCGACCCATCCGCTCAAAAGCACGATCGCAGCTACAAGGCTTAATATGATGAGTAAATAATATTGCGTTCTGTTTTTGAGCAACAAATTAGGCACCAACACAAATGCATTGAGATAAAACGCAGCAACCAGCATTCCCAAAACGATAATCTGTTTGATCCAGAATTGGTATGGAATATCGATATCTGATAAAAATGGCTGATAAAAAAATATCGCCAGGCCAAAAACGCCCCATACCAGCACATGTATCAGTATGGTTATCAGTTTACTTTTAGATCTCAGCATCGTCATTTCAGGTTCAATTTACAACCATTTCAGGTTCATTCTGCAACATTATGGTTACAATATTACAACCTCGAATTAATGCTGCAAATTGAAACCGCTGATCGGGTGATATTTACCGACAAACAGGCTATTCTGATCTTTTAAACGTGAATTTCCATCAGTTGGCCTGAAAACAGGCTTTTATAGGCTAATTTGATGCTTCCGTCTATATTAAATATGCCCTTGTCTATTGTATTTTCGCGGTTTGAAATCTTATTGTTCTTTTGCACCATCGAAATATAACATATATGAAAATTAAATACCTATTTCCTTTACTCCTTTTGTTGATAGCCACTCGCGGGTTTGCCCAAACAGGGCGCACCGTTTCCGGGCTTGTAAAAGACAGTACCGGTATCACTATCCCAGGGGCAGCGGTAAAACTATATCTTGGCAAAGATAGTTTGCAAACCACTACCAATACCAATGGGCAATTCACGTTTCAGGGTGTAACGGTAAACCAATTTAGTGTACTGGTTTTTTCTGTTGGCTATAAACCACTAAAACGCCGCTTTATTTTAGCGGCCGACACAAAGCCAATAATGTTAGCACCAATAATATTAAAGACTGACGCTATTGCTTTGAAGGAAGTTACTATAACCGATGTCAATGCGGTGAAAATAAAAGAAGATACGGTAGAATTCAATGCTGCCGCCTATAAGGTACGTGATGGGGCTGTAGTGGAAGATGCGATCAAGAAAATGCCCGGTATGGATGTTGACAAAGACGGCAATATCACGGCACAGGGTAAAAGCGTAACAAAAGTTCGTTTAAATGGCAAAGACTATATGGCCGGCGACGTTACCAGTTTGACACGTAACCTGCCTGCCGATCTGGTACAGAGTGTACAAGTTGTAGACGATTACGGCGATCAGGCCAACATTACCGGTATAAAAACCGGCGAACCTCAAAAAGTATTGAATATTAATATTCGGAAAGATAAAAACCACGGCTACTTCGGACAGGGCACCCTTGGCGACGGTGAAGACGCTATTCCCCAGGTTGATGGTGCCAAAGACGGAAACCGCTTCATCGCATCGACCAATATTTTTACGTTCAATGATAGCCGACAGATAGCTGTTTCAGGTAATCTTAATAATACCAACACCAATTTATTCAATTTTGGTGGTGGCGGTGGCCCGGGTGGTCGCGGCGGCGGTGGCCCTCCGGGACTATTTGGCGGCAACAATAATGGTATTACGACAGCTCGTTCATTGGGCTTTAATTACCGTGATAGCTGGGGTAAAAAAATAACAGTTTACGGTAGCTACAGCTTTTCTGATAATAGCATTTATACTGTTACTTCAGCTTCACAGAACAACATTTCAGTCAACAATCCAACGTTAAATAACACAAATAGTGTTGAAACGGATCAAAAGGTCAATCATCGATTCAACTTTAATATCGAATACAGGCCCGATACGATGAATTACTTTAAAATTATACCAACTTACCAGTTCGCCGGTGTCCACACCAATGAAACTGCTAAAAGTTTGTTATTGGCAACCGGTGACACTGTATCAAACTATAACCTTGCACTATTAAGCCACTCATCGGCTCCAAATTTTGGTGGTAGCGTATTATATAACCACCGTTTCAACAGTCATGGACGCAATTTTAGTGTATTGTTAACCGCAGGTACTACAACAAGTAACCAATTTCAAAACCCGGTATATAACTATTTGGCGGGGAAAGCAAATGCTCCTGTAAATCAAATGATCAATACTGATAGCCGGACAGATAGCGTTGGTGCCGCGATCTCATACATCGAACCTTTGAGTAAATTATCCTACCTTGAATTCAATTATGCCTATCACAATGCGCATACAACCGATAACAAGGTAAACGATACCCTGACAAACGCAGGTGTAAGCAATCAATATGATTTGTTGAGCAATAACTATGCTTTCAATTTTATCACAAACCGTTTTGGTTTGAATTATCGTTTCATTGAGAAAAAATATAATTACATTTTAGGCATTGCCGCATTACCAACCGAGTTGGATGGTTCCTCAACCGTCAATCCGGCTACTCATATAACTAATTTGTATTTCGCTCCGACAGCGAGGTTTATATACAATTTCTCACGCACCCAGGCACTAACATTCAATTATTCGGGATCCAGTAATTCGCCGCTTTATTACGAACTACAACCGGTAATCGACTTTTCGAATTCAACCTACCCGGTTCAGGGAAATCCTAACCTCCTGCCTGAGTACAACAACGTATTCAGTTTGCGCTATAACAAATTTGATTTTGCTTCCGGTAATGTATTCTTTTCGAACCTGAATTTTACGCAAACCAATGATAAAATAGTCGCAAATACTGTTTCGTACCCACGTAATTACAAGGATCCAAAGCTTGCCGGTACCATTCTGACCGCCTACCAAAATGCATCGGGCTACTACCAGGGATCGGCATTTTATTTATTTGCCAAACCATGGGATAAAAGGAAATACACTTTGTTTATTAACGGCAATATTACTTATGCCAATAGTGTTTCCTACATCAGCAATATTGATACGACGGCTGCGGCTAATGAAACTACGCAAAAGAACATCAACAAAAACCTTGTTTTAACTCAAGGCGCCCGTTTCAGGGTTGATATTACTGACGTGATCGACGCTGAAGCCAACACTAGCTATAGTGTTAACCACGGTACAAATTCGATACAACAAGCCAATGTGAACAGCAATTTCCAAACGATCACATTTGGGCTGAATGGAAAGAACTACCTGTGGAAAGATTGGACAGTTAGCTACGACTATACGAAAACGGTTTATGAAGGCTACAAAGGCGCAACCAACCCTAATATTTTTAATACCTATGTTGAGCGCCGCTTTTTGAAAGCAAATGTGGGAACGCTGCGCTTCTCGGTAAACGACGTGTTTAACCAAAACACTGGTTTCACTTCAACCCAAACTGCAACTTCAATATCACAAAGCAACGTTAATCGTTTGGGTAGGTATTATCTACTTACTTTCACCTTAAGGTTGCAGAAATTCGCCGGACAGCGCCCTCAAGGGCCGATGGGTGGTCCGGGCGGCTTCCGCGGTCCGGGTGGTGGTGGCCCTCCGGGAGGCGGTGGTCCGGGTGGTCCAAGTGCTGACACTAATTAAGTTTAGTTTCGCTGTTGACGATTGTCGCCGGTGAGGGCACCGACGACGGGAAAACGAATGTCGTCGGTGAGGGCACCCGACGACGGAAACACAGTCGTTGCCTCGCGCAACGACCGATTATCCACTAAACTAAACTAACTATTAACCATCGGTCCCTTTACTTTTTTCGACAAAGGAGTGTCCGGGAGGACATGGGACAAATGATACGATGAGAGGTTAATAAGAAACACAAAATATTTGCAGTATAGCGGCCGTTGCTTTCGCAGCGGCCGCTTCCTGTTCAAGCAGAATTTTGGACCCAATCAAAATCCTGTTGTTTGCAATAACAGTACCGCTTCGCCTTTTGAGTGATACATCGTTTCAAAATCCTTCACTTTACACCAATTAAATGTAAAGTTTGATGATGCGATTTTATCCCGGATTTAGCAGTTCTGCTGATAAAGTTTATTTAATTTACCCATAGCAAAAATGACAAACACAAGCTTCGAACCAACAAGTATTGGCACTGAAACGGACACGTGTTTTTACGCAAATTTTTAGGGTAATTTATACCATGTCGAGAATGTCAAAAAAAATTAAATTTATGATTGTGTTTTATTGACGCAATGATTGATTATCTTTCAACAATCAATTTAAAACCACACCAATATGCTTAACCGAAGAAAATTCCTGATTGGCTCGGGGGCTGCCGCCCTGGGTGTATTAGCCTTGCCGAAGGCTGTTTCAGCATTTATTGTAGATGCCACACCTCATCCATTAGGTGTTCAGCTATTTACGCTGTTTGGCGTAATTGAAAATGACGTAAAGGGCAACCTTAAAAAAATAGCCGACCTGGGTTATACCGAGATCGAATCTGCTTTCAGCAAGCTGCCCAATTATTATGGTCAGAGTCCTAAGGAATTTGCCGCTACTTGTAAAGAACTTGGCCTATCCTGGAAGTCGCACCACGTATTAGGAGCAGCATTTAAATTACCTAAAGGTTATAAAATGCCAAATGGTCCGGATGGCAAACCAATGTCGCTGCCGGCACACATGGCAAACCTGAAGGAAGATACCCAGAAACTGGTGGACGAAGCAGCTGAAGGCGGTATTAGTTACCTGGTTTGCGCAAATATACCAACCGGTACGATCGATGAAATTAAGGAAGCTACCGAAATATTGAACAAAGCCGGCGAAGCCTGTAAAAAAGTGAACATACAGCTTTGCTACCATAACCACGACATGGAGTTTAAAGAAGTAGAAGGTCAGATACCTTATCATCTGCTTTTGTCGGGAACAGATTCAAAACTGGTAAAAATGGAACTCGATCTGGCCTGGGCTACAAAAGCTGGCATAAAACCTGTTGATCTGTTCAAAGCTCACCCGGGCCGATTCCCGTTGTTGCACGTGAAGGATATCAGTCAGGATTTTAAAACACTCGAGCCGGTTGGTGAAGGAGTTGTCGATTTCAAAGACGTATTCGCACACGTAAAATTAGCCGGTGCTAAACACTATTTCGTTGAACATGATATGCCGGCTGATGCATTTGCCAGTTTGGGTACCAGTTACAAGAACCTGCGCGCCCTGGGCGTATAGTTCAGGTTTATCTCAAGATTTTATACCTGGTAAGAAACTATATATAGGGTATTGAAAGTCATAGGGCTGTCAATACCCTATTTTTGTATGCGCACAACAGCTATCAGACGTAACATTTACCAGCCTTCTAAATCAAACACCAAAATAAAACGCACAAGTGGAATCTATTCTAAAAATATCAGACCTCGGCAAAACCTATCAAAGTGCAGGAAAAATCTTAACGGTGCTGGATCACATCTCATTCGATGTTGAAACGGGTTCAACAAACGCTATAGTTGGCCCCTCCGGAAGCGGCAAAACTACTTTGCTTGGTTTATGCGCAGGGCTCGACCGGCCAAGTACCGGATCAGTTGCCTTAAATGGTATCGATCTGAGTAGCTTAAGTGAGGACAAGCGTGCCCAGGTTCGAAATCTCTACGTTGGCTTTATTTTTCAGAATTTTCAATTGCTCCCCACTTTAACAGCATTGGAAAATATCATGGTGCCGCTTGAATTGCGCGGCGAAACAAATATTCGCACCCGGGCCATCGATTTATTGGATAAAGTAGGACTGGCCGATCGCGGACATCACTATCCCGCTCAATTATCAGGGGGCGAGCAGCAAAGGGTTTCTTTGGCAAGGGCTTTTAGCAATCGTCCGAAAATATTGTTTGCTGATGAACCAACCGGAAATCTGGACGCTGAAACTGCTGAAAAAGTTATTAAACTGATATTCGACCTCAATAAAGAGGCTGGCACAACGCTGGTGCTGGTAACCCACGACCTTGAGCTTGCCGGCAAAACTCAGCGAATTTTGAGGATAAAAGGCGGGAAACTGGTTTCTGATAACAAAACCAACGGCTAAGTGGTCATGGAAAATAACTTATCAAACGACAAAAGAAGACTGAATATTCCCTGGCTTTTTGCCATGGCATGGCGCGATAGTCGTAAAAACCGTTCCCGTTTATTGCTATTTGTATCCTCCATTGTATTTGGTATCGCCGCACTCGTAGCCATTTACACTTTTGGTGTCAACCTGAAAAAAGATATCGATAACCAGGCCGCTACATTGATCGGGGCCGACCTTTCGGTAAACACAGGTAAATTACCAGATCCAGCTACCCAAAAAATGCTGGATTCACTTGGCGACCGGCATTCGCAGGAACGGATGTTCGCATCAATGGTATTATTCCC
>CAIPDP010000197.1 GCA_903863845.1 uncultured Mucilaginibacter sp.
ACGCTGTGTCGTGATCTTGGATTGGCCGGGACGGCGTTTATCTAATTCAGATTGGATATATTCCAGGTCGACAGGCAATTGAGCCGGGCAACCATCAATGATGACGCCGATTGCTTCACCATGTGATTCACCAAAGGTTGTTATCCTGAATAATTGCCCGAATGAGTTACCTGCCATATTTGCTTATGATTATATTAATTGTTTTTGGTGATTACACCGATTGTTTTTTGGGTGATTTTATCCTTTCAATTTGAAAGAGAAGCCTACTTTTTCCAGGTCCTCCCAAAATGCCGGGTACGATTTTTCAACCACTTTGTAGTCCTCTATTTCAACTTCAGGAATTACCAATGCCAGGGGTGCGAAAGCCATTGCCATTCGATGATCATCATAAGTTTCTATAAAAACTTTTTCCGGGATGTGTTTTTCTGAGCAGTCCAGCTTATAAACCTGTCCCTTTTCTGTTAGTTTAACGCCGATCTTGGCCAACTCATTCTGTAATGCGTTCACACGGTCAGTTTCCTTTATTTTGAGGGTTTCGAGGCCGGTAAATGTGGCATCGTGACCTAAAGCGGCACATACTACAATAACGGTTTGTGCCAGGTCAGGACATGATTTCATATCGAAAATTTTCCTTACCAGTTCCCTTGCCTCTTTTTTTAGGTACACACCACCGTTTTTAAATTGTGAGGTGATACCAAAATTCGCCATAATCTCCGTGATCACGCTATCGCCTTGCAAACTGTAGGCGGTTAAACCGGGCAGGAAAAGTTCGGCTTCATCAGACAGGGCCGCAATCGCATACCAGTAAGAGGCAGCGCTCCAGTCGGGCTCCACATACAACGATGTTGCTTTGAAGGCCTGGTGTGCAATTTGAATACTATTGCTATCCCATTGATGCCGGATACCGGCTTGTTGCAGCATGGCCAATGTCATTTCAACATAGGGACGCGAGGTTAACTCACCCTCAATTTGTACGATTAAACCCTGTGGCAATTGTGAAGCGATCAAAAGCAGGGCAGTAATATACTGACTGCTGATATCTCCCTTAATAGTGATGGTATCGCTCAATTGCTCAAAACCACCTTTGATCCGCAAAGGAGGGAAGCCTTCCTGTTCCTCGTAACTGATATCGGCGCCAATTCCGCGCAGAGCATCGACAAGGATACCGATCGGACGTTGTTTCATACGCTCACTGCCGGTCAGGATCACTTCTTCCTTGCCCAGTGTTAAAAAGGCAGTCAGAAAGCGCATGGCCGTACCGGCAGGACCGATGTTGATTAGTCTTAAGTCTTGAGTCTTGAGTCCGGAGTCGTTGCTTTCAGACTCCCCACTCCCGATAGCTATCGGGACGGACTCCAACACATGCGCAAGAGTCACCGTATCAGCCGCATCCGAAATGTTCTCCACCTTCACCAGGCCATCGCTAAGGGCTCCAATAATAAGTGCGCGGTTGCACTCACTTTTGGAGCCGGTCAGCTGAATGGTGCCGTTGGATAGTTTGTTATTCTTTGTAAGGATGATATCCTGCTTCATCTGTTTTTTTAATCAAGAAGAAATAGTAGCTAAGAAACCAAACTACTATTCTTCAATTTCTAATACCCGATATCCAATAACCAATACCCGATACCCGATACCCAATTCCCAATACCTACCTACGCGTGCGTCAATTTTTCCTGCGGCTGCGATTGTTCTTTATTCATGATCTCGGTTTGTTTGCGAATCGATTCGCTGTGGATCAGTTCCAACAGTTTTTCGGCAAACTCAGGGCTCAATTTCAAGGCCTTGCCATAGGCGATGCGTTTGTTCAAAATCTCGTCCCAGCGGCCAACCTGTAAAATGGTGATACCGTTTTCTTTTTTGTAATTACCAATCTTCTCAACGATCTGCATTCTTTCACCCATTTTCTGGAATACCACATCGTCGATCTTATCGATCTGGGCACGAAGTTCGGCCATTACATCTTTAGCAGCACCTTTAACCTCTGGTTGACGCTGCGTCAAACGGTCTATGATCTCGGCTAAGGCAGCAGGGGTAACCTGTTGTTTGGCGTCGGTCCAGGCAACACTTGGGTCGATATGCGATTCCATCATCAGGCCCTGCATATCCAGGTCGAGTGCTTTTTGAGCGATATAGCCCAATAGTTCGCGGTTACCGCAAATATGGCTCGGGTCGCAAATGATTGGCAGATTTGGCGCAGCCGTTTTAAGATTGATGGCCAAATCCCACATAGGTTCGTTACGGAAGGCTGATTTTTCGTGTGAGGAGAAACCACGGTGGATAGCAGCCAGTTTAGTAATACCGGCACCATTGATACGCTCTAATGCACCGATCCATAATGACAGGTCGGGATTTACCGGGTTTTTTACCATTACCGGAACGTCAACACCCCTAAGGGCATCAGCAATTTCCTGTACGGTGAACGGGTTAACTGTTGAACGGGCACCTACCCAAAGAATATCAACACCAGCTTTTAAGGCTTCTTCAACGTGTTTGGCATTGGCAACTTCTACCGCTGTCGGTAAACCGGTTTCAGCTTTAGCGCGTTTCAGCCATTCGAGGCCGATGCTGCCGATGCCTTCAAATTCACCCGGACGGGTACGAGGCTTCCAGATTCCGGCGCGCAGGGCGCTAACTTTGCCGGTTTGTGCCAGCAGGTGAGCTGTTGCTACCAATTGTTCTTCAGTCTCGGCACTGCAAGGTCCGGCAATCAGCAGGGGGTTTGATTTCGCCTGGATCCATGATTCAAGCGGCTCTATTTTCAGGTCTATTTTCATGTCTTTTTTTGTGGTCTTTTGTTGGTTGTCTTTATTTTGTTGAAACGTTGGAATGTTGTCTTTTTTTTGTTGAAACGTTTGAATGTTGGAACGTTGGAATGTTTTCCCGATAGCTATCGGGATGCTTTAATGTTGTCTTGTATTGAGTTTTTATTAGCCGTTAGGGTTAACCTTACAACGTTTCAACATTCCAACATTTCAACCCTCCCTTACTTTACTAGTTTTTTCACGCTGATATATTTGCGACTAATTTTTTCCTGGGCTCTGAACTTCTGTTCGCGTTCACTTTGCAGGTTTTCGTCTTCGTGACGCTGGTATTCGCCCAAAATGTTAAAGTTATGGGTGTATTTCAACACCTGCCTGATGGCAGTATCATATTGTTTATTGTTATCCCATTCAATATCTACGTAAAAGTTGTATTCATTACGCTTACCCAGTACCGGCATCGACTGGATCTTGCTCATATTAACATTTTGCTCGGCAAATATCTGCAACACCTTAGCCAGCGCACCAACCTGATTGCTTACCTGGAAACATAACGATGCTTTGTTATTATCTTTCTTCTCCACGTTATCATGATGGGTAAGTATCAGAAAACGGGTGAAATTCTTCTTGTTCGATTCGATGCGGCGCTCCAGGATGTCAAGCTGGTATAATTTTGCAGCCAGGGTATTAGCTATGGCAACGGTATCGGTCAGGTTTTCATCACGGATACGTTTGGCGCAAGCCGCAGTATCGCTGCTTTCAACTACTTTCAGGTGAGGGTACTCGTCGAAGAAATCAACACATTGACGAATGGCGATCGGGTGGGAGGTTACATATTTGATATCCTCGAATTTTACTCCCGGCAAAGCCATCAGGTGTAATTGGATCGGCAGGTAAACTTCTCCTACTACCGGAAAGTTATAGCTCATCATCAGCGAGTAGTTGGGTAATATGCTGCCGGCTATGCTGTTTTCGATCGCCATTACCACGTAATCGGCCTCTTTAGCCTGCAGTGTTTCGAATGTTTGTTTGAACGAATTACACTCGATGGTTTGGATATCTTCACCGAAATGCAGGAAAGCTGCCTCTTCGTGGAACGAAGCACGGATGCCCTGGATGGCTACTCTTGTTTTTTTATCCTTCATGATCCCTGTTAAGCAAAAAGTCCCGGCTTTATGGCCGGGACTTTTCAGTTTTTTCTTATATGTTGTTCAAGCATATTAGTCCCGGCTCTTACTGTTAAAGTAAAAGTAGTAACCATAAAAATATGCGCTGTTAAACTTCATTGTTTTTTTGTTGGCGTAAATGTACACGAAAAATTTATTCTGTCAATAGAAAATTTTAATTTTTTGTAAAAAGCAGGGTTGGGGCAGAATATTATTTGCTGTTTGCCTTCGCCAATCTGAATATCGCAAACAAATGATGTGCCTCATGAAGCAGGAAAAATTCCGTCCATTCAACGATAGTCATCGTGCCAAATTTGGGATGCAACCCTTTTAATAAAAGATCGCTATCGGGCAGGTTGGTAATCAACTCCAATAATTGCCGGCGTTGCCCCTGCAAATGGTTTAATAATTCAGATATCGGCAATTCGCAGGCCTGAATAAAATCTGGCTCTTCATCGGCACGGTAGGAACTAAATGAAGGAGTGCCGCCCTTTAGTATTTGATGCACACGACCGATAAAAACCGGTTGATAGCTGACAATGTGTGCCACTTGTGCTTTGATGCTCCATTTTTCAGGTTCAGGCTGCTGGTTGAGCTTAACTTCATCCAAATTGCGGATGATCTCGGCAAAAGCCAGATGCTGTGTTTTGAGCCGGCATACAAGGGCAGAGTAAAGCATTTTATAAAGATCGGTAATAATCTAAACTTTGGTATAGCTCTTCTTCGGTGCAGATGTTGTCAATCTTACATGCACCAATACGTGTTAACAGGGACGAATTGATATTGCCGCTTTGGTTTTTTTTATCTTTCAGCATAATACCAAAGAGGGTTTCGTAGCAATCAGGTTTCAGCGGGTATTTTGGATAAAGACCGCTAATTACATCGGTGATCTCAGTCAATTCCTCTTCACTTAAACCAGTTTTGACTACCGACAACCTGGCTTCGCAGATCATGCCTGCTGCAATGGCCTCACCATGGGTCAATGGGTTCTGATCATTCATTAATGAATAGGTTTCTATGGCATGACCGATGGTATGACCAAAATTCAGACTTTTTCTGATGCCTTTTTCATGCGGGTCTTCAATTACCACCCGGTTTTTGATCTCGATAGAGTGATAAACCAAGTCTGCAGATGGACTCTCCAGGTCGCTGTATTTCAATTGGTTCCAGTAGCCTGCGTCTGCTATCAACCCATGCTTTAACATCTCCGCGAGGCCCGACAAGATCTGCCGGGGTGGGAGGGTAAACAGGAAACTATGTTCGATAAATACTGCCTTGGGTTGTGTAAAGGTGCCGATGATATTTTTGATATTATCCAGATCGATCCCGGTTTTGCCGCCAACAGAAGCATCCACCTGTGAGAGCAGGGTAGTAGGTACGTGTACAAAATCGATACCCCGTTTAAAAGTTGAAGCTGCAAAACCACCAAGGTCGCTGATGACGCCGCCGCCGAGGTTGACCAGCAGGCTCTGGCGGTCTGCTGAAAAATCGATCAGCATTTTCCAAACGCCAACACAAAAATCAATGTTCTTGCTTTCCTCGCCGGCATTGATCTCGATCAGGTCGAAATTACCCAGTACGTCGATGTGCTGTTGCAGCAAGGGCAAACAATGGGCACCGGTATTCTCGTCGGTCAGCACAAAAAAGCGTGAATACTTGCCTTTTTGGATAAAATTCACCAGTTCGGCCAGCGTATTCTCAAAATAAATGGGGTAGTTGATGCTCTGCAGCGTATTCATATTAAACGATCTTGATCTTAATTCCACGGAATTCAACGATATCACCAACGCGTAATTTAAGGCGTTTGCGGTAATCCACTTCGCCATTATGCTTCACTTCACCCTCAGCTACAACCATTTGCGCTTCGCCGCCGGTTTGCACCAGGTTGCAAGCTTTAAGGAGTTGTATCATCGGGATAAAATCGCCCTGGAGTTTGAATTCTGTCATGGGTCGGCAAAAATAAACTATTCGAAGGATAATGAGTTATTTGCTTTGCATTTTCTAATTTTGCACCATGCCCAATAAGGAAAAAGTTATTGATCCCGGAAAGGGAACACTCTCATTCGACAATACCGAGATCGCATTTCGCCATTCCTCCAATGCCGACCTGAAACGCGCCTACTGGCTGTTCAGTATGATCAATATCAACTTTTTCGTTAAGATCGGACCTCCGATAACCAATTTTGCAATGAAGATCGGTTTGCCTATAAGGGGTATCATCAAGGCTACTATCTTCAGGCATTTTTGCGGTGGCGAAGCAATTGCCGAATGTGATCGCACCATTTACAATTTATACGAAGGTAAAGTAGGTACGATACTGGACTATTCGGTTGAAGGGGAGGAAGAAGATGCAATTTTCGACCATACCCGCGACGAGATCAAATTAACCATCGAACGCGCAAAAGGCGATAAAGCGATCCCGATCACGGTGTTTAAACCTACCGGGGTTATCCGTTTTGGGTTGCTGGAGAAACTGGATGCCAAACAGGCGCTAACTCCTGCTGAAGAAACGGAATGGGCCCATGCGCAGGACAGGGTGCTGGCTATTTGTACGAAAGCTTATGAAAGCGGTGTGCCGGTGATGATCGATGCGGAAGAAACCTGGATACAGGATACCATCGATCTGTTAGCTTTAAATATGATGCGCAGGTTTAATAAGGAGCGTGCTATCATATATAATACCTATCAGTTGTACCGGCATGATAAATTGCAGTCGTTAAAAGATGACCATGCCATAGCTATTAAAGAAGGCTTCACTTTGGGTGCAAAACTGGTACGCGGCGCCTATATGGAAAAGGAACGCAAACGCGCTGCTGAATTGGGTTATACCTGCTTGATTCAACCCGATAAGCAATCAACCGACAGGGATTATGATGCCGCTGTTAGTTTTTGTATTGACCATGTTGAGACCATTGCCCTGCTGGCCGGAACCCATAACGAGCAAAGCTGCAGGCTGCTTGCCGACCTGCTGGTATCAAAAAAAATAGCCTTTGATCACCCGAATGTTTACTTCTCGCAATTGCTGGGGATGAGTGATAACCTGAGCTTTAACCTGGCTGATGCAGGGTATAACGTAGTTAAATATGTGCCATACGGACCGGTAAAAGCAGTTTTACCTTATTTGTTCAGACGTGCCCAGGAAAATACGGCCATTGCCGGCCAGATGAGTCGCGAATTGAGCCTTATCCTTAAAGAAAGAGAACGCAGGAAATTACGATCATAAACCTAGAGCGATTTCCACTGAACGGTTTTTATGTTTTATTTATAAAAAACCTTCCCGTTTGATGAATTCCTGTATCGTATCCGGAGCCTTCATCAGGTAGGTTTGTATCCCGAGCGCTTTGGCTGGCTCCAGATTTTCGGCAATATCATCAATAAACAAGGTCTCTTCGGCCTTTAAGCCATTTTCGCTCAAAACTTTCTTAAAAATTGCCTGGTCAGGTTTCCTCAAACCCACGAAGTGCGAATAATAAGTTTTCTCGAACAAATGGTCATTATTTTCAAATTCGAATTCCGTTTTCAGGTAATTCATGATGTAGTTATAATGGATAGGATTGATATTGCTCAACAGAAATGTGCGGTATTTCTGTTTAAGTCCGGCTAAAACCTCATGGGTTCCATCGGCAACGCCGAGGAGCAAACTATTCCATGCGGCATCAATTTCTTCATCACTGAGATCGGCTTTGCCCGATTTTTCACGGATAAAATCCCTGAAATCCTTTTCAGTAATATGGCCTTTGTCAAACTGGTCAAATATAGGATGCTGCACACCGTGACTAAAAAAAGCATCTGGCCCACTGATCGCTATGCGATTCCAGCCTTCTTTCAATTGCTGAAAATCCAGCATAAAGATCACGTTGCCGTAATCGAAAATGATGTTTTTGATGTTTTGCATAAAGCAAATATGCAGAATTTAAGCGAGCAGGAAAGCGGGATATAAGCTTTGTAAAAAATATTATAATGTTGATCCTGATTTAACAATTTCTCCCATTTTATTCCAGAATCTTTTGCTAACTCGCAAGTAAACTTAAAAAGAACATGAAATTAAAACGACTAATTTTCGCAGCGTCGATGGCTTGCGCTATTGCTGCTGTTACTCCCTATGAAGTATCGGCACAAAAAACTACCGGTTTTAAAGTGTTAAACGACTTTAAGATCAACAGTCCGGGTGGTTGGGACTATATCCTGGTTGATGGGGCCAATAAACGGGTATATGTTTCGCATGGTTCTCAGGTAAATGTGATCAGCACCAAAGGCGATTCTCTGGGTTACATTCCTAAAACTATTGGTGTACACGGCATAGCGCTGGTAAACGAACTTGGTAAAGGTTTTACCAGCAACGGCAGGTCCAATTCGGTTACGGTATTTGATTTGAAGACTTTAAAAACTACAGGAGAAATTACCCTGCCGGTTAAAAATCCTGATGCTATTTTTTATGATGACTTTTCTAAAAAGATCATCACCTGTGATGGCGGCAGTCACGACCTGTGTTTTATCGACCCGGCAACTGAAAAAGTTGTTGGTACCGTGCAATTGGGCGAGAAACTGGAAACTGCGGTTTCGGATGGTAAAGGTAAGATCTACGTAAACGGCGAAGACAACAGCGACGTGCATGTGGTTGACGCTATTACGCTTAAAGAGATTACCAGCTATAAAATTGATGGTGGTAGTTCGCCTTCAGGATTGGATATCGACCGCAAGACCAATCGTTTGTTCATCGGCTGTGGCGATAGCAAAACGATGGTGATCATGGATGCTACAAACGGTAAAACTGTAAGCACCTTCCCGATCGGCCGTACAGATGGACTGGTATTCGACCCTAAACTGAAAATTGCTTATGCTTCAAACGGTGAGGGTACTATTACTGCAGTTCGCGAGATCAGTGCAGAGATGTTTGAGCTGATTGAAAATATTCAATCTGAGCCTGGCGCCCGAACCATTGGCATCGACCTGGTAACTCACCATTTGTATTTGCCAACCGCAAAATTTGGTACCGCACCCGCCGCAACCACCGAAAACCCGCGTCCACGCGCACCGATGGTTCCCGGGTCGTTCCATGTGATTGAGGTGGGGAAATAGGGTTTGATGTTGTATTGGTTGTATTGGTTGTATTAGTTGTAGTGGTTGTATTGGTTGTAGTGGTTGTAGTGGTTGTCTCGACAGCTATCGGGATTTTTGAAGTAGTTTCCCCGGTAGCTATTGAGATCGTATAATTGGTTGTACTGGATCTGTAAAATTTTGGTAGTAGATACTTAATTTGAGAAGTTTTTTGTCCCAATTCAACTAATACAACCACTACAACTAATACAACCAATCTAACAAACAAAGAAAACGTTTTTGAAATCCGCCCACTAATCCGTAATATTGCAGCCGAAAATAACACGATATTTTCAGCGCCTATAGCTCAGTCGGTTAGAGTAGAAGACTCATAATCTTTTGGTCCCTGGTTCGAGCCCAGGTGGGCGCACGAAACTCAAAAAGCCTTTTTTCATCAGGGAAAAGGCTTTTTTTATCGCCCCATCCCACTTTTGTCATTGCGCGGAGCCGGAAGGAATTGAGCTCCGGGCAGCGACAAAGCAATCGCAAGGAGGTTGGCATCAAGGTTGACTTTTACGCGGAATATCTTGCTGAAACGCCAAAAACCCCGTCTAGAACATATCTTACATTTTGTACCTAGCTTCCAACACACAGTAACAAGCTGGCTCCTCGCAAAGGGCAAAAAGCAAAACTGCTTTTACTGAGCCCTGTATTGACGGTGCTACACATATAAACCTAACGTTTGGCGCTAAGGGGAATATAAGCATTCGAAAATCTGTCTTACATCGTTTAATATAAAAATATTTGTGTATATTTTTATGTATAAGCAAATTTGTTTATATTTGATTATGGAATCAATCATTGAAAAATATAAAGGGATTCATCCGGGTTTCATATTGGATCGGGAACTCAAAAAACGGAATTTAAAGAAAGGGCCTTTTGCGCTTTCTTTAAAAGAATATCCACAGGTTTTGGGCGCAATTACCAAAGGAAAACGCGGCATTACGCCGGAACTATCGCTCAAGATCGATCACGCCCTTGGTTTAGAAGAGGGAACGATGCTGGTTCTGCAGGCCCACCATGAAATAAAGCAGGTAAAGCAGAAAAGTATTTATGATATCCACCCGGACTTAACCGTGTTGCGGAAAGCACTTTTTTGGGATACCGATATCACTAAAATTGACTGGCAGAAGCAATATAAAGCAGTTATTCAGCGCGTTTTTGAACGGGGAAACGATCACGAGAAACGGGAAATTTTAAGGTTTTACGGGGAAGATAAAGTAAAGTCTATCACGGGCAGTGCTGAAATTACAAGTAACAGGCTTCCGATAATGCGCGGTGCTAAATCAAGATAATATGTTGTATTGGAATACGGTGGATAACATGTTGCGCGAAATCCTGCTTAAACTGATGGGAGCGGAGGAACTTCAGGAATTTCGGCTGGTGGGCGGTACCGCATTGAGTTTGCAACTCGGGCACCGCATTTCAGTTGATATTGACCTTTTTACGGATGCTGCTTACGGAAGGATTGACTTTGACGCCATAGAAAGCTACCTTAATAATAATTTTGACTATGTTGAAGGTGATTTCGGTGGTAACCCCGGCATGGGCAAATCCTACCTGGTTGGAAACAGTAAGGATCAGATGGTTAAATTGGATATTTTTTACGCGATGGACCCGTTCTTTCAGGATATGATGGAGAAAGAAGGGGTACGTATGGCAACTACCGAAGAAATCGTTGCCATGGAAATTGACGTCGTGCAAAGGGGGGGCCGGAAGAAGGATTTTTGGGATTTACACGAAGCGCTGGAACATTTTACCATAAATGAAATGATCGCTTTACATCGCGCGCGGTTTGAATGGACGCACTATGAACCTTTGATATTGCAAAACCTGATACGGTTTGCTGAATGCGATGATGATTTGGAACCCATTTGTCTGCGCGAAAAGCAATGGATGTACATAAAGGAAGATATCGAAGAGGCGGTGGCTAACCGATAGGTGTGTTTATGTAAAAAACCACCGTTTACCTGACCCGGACTTGCAGGCCTAAGAAAAATGATCGCTCAGCGCCAAATCTTTGGTAGCAAACATTATAAACAACTTATAATCAATTTATTGAGTTTTATTTTTTGAGTACTTAAACTCAATTTAATAAAATACTACCAAGTATTTTGGTTACTCAATACCTATTCCGCAACATTTCGGTGAAGTAATCATTTAATTAATTGATAATTAGTTTGTTAATGATACCGGTTCGCACCTGATGGGCGCACAATACTTAAAAAGCCTTTTTCCTTCGGGAAAAGGCTTTTTTATGCCCATATCCCAACATTTGCCCTTGTGCGAAGCGGGAAGCAACCGAGCGCCGGGCAAGCTACAAAACAATCGCAAGTAGGTTGGCATCAAGGTTGCCTTTTGCGCGGAACATCATGCTGAAACGCCTCCAGCCAGGTCTAAAGGCATATCTTACAGTTGGTGCGGCGCAGCGGCTGTGAAAAAATCCAACAAATCCTTTCCTTAGGCGGCTTTTCGCAAGTACCATATTTTCAATTTTCACTTCCACTTTTGCTTAAATAAGAATTTAGAATAGTAATTTTCGTTCGTCAACATTGCTTAAAGCCTTGTTGCCTGAATCCAATTATCCCTTACATTCCTTATATACCCTAAGTTATGAACTCAAAGCATGGTAAGTCGCGATTAATTAACAGAAATTTAGCATTTCCCTTGTTGATTTTTGCCTTTCTGCCTTTAGTTGGCAGCGCCCAATCCATCGCCAAAGAAGCCAAACCACGTATCGTCATTACTTGCGACCCGGAATTGGATGATAACAATTCGCTGATCCGTTTCCTGCTGTTTAGTAACGAGCTGGATGTACAGGGGCTGATCTACGCCAGTAGCGGCTACCACTGGAAAGGCGATGGCAAAGGAACAAAATGGTATGTGCCTGGCCGGGAATACACCCGTTTCGGTTTGGATACCTGTCCCTGTGCTTCCTGGCGCTGGGATAAGGATGAACGCTTCATCGACAATGCTGTTGAAGCCTATGCCAAAGTTTACCCCAACTTGCGTGTGCACGATCCGGAATATCCTTTGCCCGAAGTTTTAAAATCGAAGATCCGTTTCGGTAATATTGAATTTGATGGCGATTTTTCTAAAAATACGGCGGGCTCCGATCTTATCAAATCATTGATACTTGATGACCAGCCCGGTAAATTATACATCACGGCCTGGGGCGGACAAAGTACAATCGCCCGCGCGCTTAAATCAATACAGGAGCAATATGAATTTACCACGCAATGGGAAGCCATTAAAAATAAGATTGCCAGGAAAGTAGTGTTATTGCCATCGGGCGACCAGGATGATACCTATGCTAAATACATTAAACCCAATTGGCCGGATATCGAATACCGGGAATTTAAAAACGGATCCAATTACGGTTTCGGGGCCCAATTACATGCAAAACCGGCTGATTCGCTTTATTTTACGGCGACCTGGATGAAAGCAAACGTTTCGAGCCGGGGACCTTTGGGTGCCTTATACCGGGTATGGGGCGATGGCAAACAAATGGTAAAGGGAGATAAACTCGACTTCTTTGGCTTATCAGGCTATACTATGAAACAATTGAAAAGTATGGGTTATGTAGTATGGATGCCCTTGCAGGAAAAAGGTTCGTGGATAGGAGAGGGCGACGATTTTACCTATATGAATATGCCGGCAAATGGCTTGCGGGCCTATGAAGATGGTACTTACGGCGGCTGGGGTGGGTGCGTTGTCAATGATCATTCGACTTCGGTATTTGCCTTACCTGCAGGCGATACCTCGCAACAGGTATTGGCTGCAGCCATCAGTTCGGCTAATGCCCAGCGAATCAAAGAAGCTAACAGCTACCCTGATTTCTTCCCGGCTGCCCAGCAGGATTTCGCCGCCCGGATGAAATGGTCGGTAAGCCCCAATTATGCGGATGCCAACCATCCCCCATTGGTCGTGATAGAAGGGCCCCTGAATGTGCTGGCCTCACCCGGGGAAACCATCAAACTGACCGCAAAGGTGGCTGACCCCGATGGCAATACCGTAAGCGTTAAATGGTGGCAGTTTCAGGTAGGTACTTATACCAAAACGATTGCTATTTCGGATCCGGCTGCGCTGCAAACTAAAATTATTATTCCAAAGGATGCGCTACCTGGTCAAACGATACACATTATATTCGAAGCAACAGACAATGGTGTACCGGCATTGACAAGGTATCAGCGGGTGATTATTAAAATCAGGGATTAGTAGCTTATAGTAATTTTCGCGGTGGAGACGTAGGGTGATGTTACTTTACTAAAGGCATACCTTGCGATTGCCGCGTCGCCCCCCACGGCACGGTACCCCGCCGGCTCCTCGCAAGGACAAAAAGCGGGAATTGTCATTACTGTTCACGGCGTTGCCAGTGCTAAACACACCCGCCATTTTTGTGCAGGGTAACCCTATCCACTAAAAAATCCTGTCTATCTAAAAAAAATCCCGAGAATCGTGTTCAAAAATAGTGTCTCCTTTAGGCCGTCCTCTTCCTATAATTCAAAATCGCCCAGCCGTTAAAAAAAATAGCAAAGCCAATCAATGCCAGTATTTGGTATTTGATATCGGCCAGTCCGCTGCCTTTGAGCATCACCATGCGCATTACCTGGATGAAATAGGATACCGGGTTAAATTTGGTGATGATCTGTGCCCAGTAAGGCATACTTTCGATCGGGGTGTATAAGCCACTGAGCAAGTTAAAGATCATGGTTACAAAAAACGATACCAGCATCGATTGCTGCTGTGTCTGGGCATAAGTCGACATTAACAGCCCAAGGCCTAAAATAGCCAGCAGATAAATGGTTGCAAAGATGTAGATGGTTACGTAGTGTCCGAGCGGAACTATCCCATAAACGAATCGCGCGATGAGTAGTCCTACGGTCAGTACACCAATGGCCAGCATCCAGAAGGGGATAAGCTTACCCAAAATAAACTGCCATTTTTTGATCGGACTTACATTGATCTGTTCAATAGTGCCCAGTTCTTTTTCGCGTACAATATTGTTGGAAGCAAAGTTAGAACCGATCATGGTCACAAGCATCACGAGGATACCGGGAACCATAAACACCTTATAGATCATGTTGGGGTTATACCAGTCGGACGACGTAACATCGATCGTCGGTTGCGGATTCAATTTGGGTTGCTGTATCCATTGCATGCGCACCTGCTGGTTAAAATCGCCGATGATCTGCTGTATATAGGCACCACCCAGTCCTGCTTTTACGCCGTTAATGGCATCAACAGCAATAAACAGGGTTGATTGATTGTCTTTGACGAGATCGCGCTCGAAATGGGTGGGTATCTCCAGGATCAGGTCGGTTTTATCAGATTCTATCGCTTTCATACCCTGGTTAAATGTAGGACTGTAATCTTTTAGCCTGAAATAACCCGACGATGTGATCTTATTGATCAATTGGCGGGAGTAAGCCGAATGATCGTGGTCGACCACACCCAGGTTGATGTTTTTTATTTCGTAGTCGGCAGCCAATGGCAAGATCAGCAATTGGATCATCGGCATGATAAAAAGGATACGGATAATGCCGGGATCACGGAATATCTGCTTCAGCTCTTTCTGCAATAAAAATTTTAACATCCTCATGCCAGCCTGATTTTAAATTTGTAAATACTTATGCCAAATAGGGCTGCGGTCATACCTACCAGTATCAAAGTTTCTTTCCAAACTGCTTCAAAGCCCAAACCTTTGATCATGATATTTTTTACGATGATGTAATACCATTTAGACGGTACGATATTGGAGATCACCTGCAAGGGCCAGGGCATATTTTCTATAGGGAACATAAAGCCGCTGAACAGCAACGTAGGCAGAAACAGGCTCATCATAGCCGTAAACATGGCGGTTTGCTGCGTTTGCGCGAAATTGGAAATCAATATCCCTACTGAAAGTGATGTTAGGGTGAATAAGATACTTTCAACCATTAATAGGGTGATACTGCCCACGATGGGTACATCAAGGACATAAATACTCAATAGCAGAATGGTAATGATGTTCATTAATGAAACCAGCAGGTAAGGAACAGTTTTAGCAATGATGATGCGAAAAGGTTTTAGAGGCGAAACCAATATCACTTCCATCGTTCCCATTTCTTTTTCTTTGACGATGGCGATGGAGGTCATCATCGCACAAACCAGCATCAATACCAGGGCCATTACACCTGGCACAAAACTGTAGGCGCCCTTTAATTCGGGGTTGTACAGCATCCTAACCTGGGCTTTGATGGTATAGGGGAGCTGCTCATTATTGTTGAGCGATTGCTGGTAATAGCTAATGATGGATGATGCATAATTGGTAAGGGTATTGGCCGTGTTCGGGTCGGATGCATCAGCGATCAGTTGTATTTGGGCGCTATTGGTATGGAGCAGATCGTTTCGGAAATTAGCCGGGAAAACGATCACCATCCGCGTATTGCCCTGCCGGAAGGTTTCACCGATCTGCTTGTAGGAATTGAGATTCTTTACCAGGTTAAAATAGCGACTCGCTGCAATTTCATGCGAAATTTCGAGTGTCGCCTCATCTTTTGACTGGTCGAATATGGCAATATTGGCATTTTTTACCTCGGTGGTCAGCGCAAAGCCGTACAAAATAATTTGCACCACTGGCATAAATATCAGGATGAACAGCGTACGCGGATCCCTCCAGATATGGAGCCACTCCTTTTTCACAAAAATCAAAAACTGTTTCAATTTTATCTTTTTTTAATAACGCCCAAATAATCTGATGCTTAAAGACAAAAGACAAATGACCAATGCCCAATGCCCAATCAATCCCCCGTCCTCACCGCTTTTCTTGCCAGTTGTAAAAATACCTCATCCATGGAATCGGCCGCAAAGTTTTTCATCAGGTTAGCCGGCGTATCCAGCGCATCGATGCGACCGTCGACCATGATCGACACTCTATTACAATATTCAGCTTCGTCCATATAGTGGGTAGTAACAAAAATGGTGATACCCCTGGCTGAAGCTTCGTAGATCAATCCCCAGAATTCCCTGCGGGTGATCGGGTCGACACCGCCTGTTGGCTCATCCAGAAAAACAATCGCCGGATCATGTACGATCGCTATTGAAAAAGCCAGCTTCTGTTTCCATCCCAACGGGAGGGCCCGTACCAGTGTTTTTTCCTCCCCCTCAAGGTGCAGTTGTTTGATCAGTATGGCTGTCTTTTCTTTGATCTGCGCATCATTCAGGCCGTAAATTCCGGCATAAAACCGGATGTTTTCGGCTATCGTCAGGTCTTCGTATAAGGAGAATTTCTGACTCATATAGCCTATGTTTTTCTTGATCTGCTCGGTTTGTTTGTATACATCAAAACCCGCGACAGTAGCCTCACCGGATGTCGGCATCAATAAGCCGCAAAGCATACGCATTGCCGTAGTTTTGCCGGCACCATTTGCCCCCAGGAAGCCAAAGATTTCGCCCTTATTCACGTCGAAATTGATTTGATCGACCGCGATAAAGTCGCCGAAACGTTTGGTAAGGTTATTTGCCGTTATAACTTTTTCTATCAGTGCCATTTAATCAGTCATTAAAGCCATAAAGCAATCTTCGATATTGGGTTCGATCTGTGCGATCTCTACGTCTTTAAAATTTCCAGCCGCTGCAATATTTTCAAGCCGCTTTTTGCTGTTTTCCTGCGTTTTAAAAACAACATGGTGGTATTGCCCGAAGGGGTAGCAGCTTTGCACAAAAGGATCGGCTTTAATAGCATTCATCAAGGGGTACATTTCATTGGCTTTGATCGACCAAAGGGGTTTACCAAATTCGCTAATGATTCCTTTGGGTGTATTGATAGACAGTATCACGCCCTTTTGCAATAGTGCCACCCTGTCGCATAAACTGGCTTCGTCCATATAGGGGGTGGATACCAATATAGTGATGCCTTGTAATTTTAGCCGATGCAGCATCTCCCAGAATTCTTTCCGCGAAACCGCATCAACACCGGTTGTTGGTTCATCTAAAAATAAAATGGTTGGTTTATGGATCAGCGCGCAGCATAGTGCCAGCTTTTGCTTCATTCCACCCGATAAGGCCCCTGCACGGCGTGTTTTAAACGGTTCTAACTGCTGATAGATATCTTTAACCAGGTCGTAATTCTCTTCAATGGAGGTATTGAAAATAGCCGCAAAGAACTCCAGGTTTTCCTGTACCGAAAGATCCTGATACAACGAGAATTTACCCGGCATATACCCAACATGTTTCCTTATCTCTTCGTATTCGGTAACTACATCAAAGCCATCTACCCAGGCTTTGCCACTTTTGGCCAGCAACAGGGTAGTAAGGATACGGAACAAGGAGGTCTTGCCCGCACCATCCGGACCGATAATACCGAATATCTCTCCCTTTTCTATAGAAAAAGTGATTCCTTTTAAGGCTTCAACCACCGTTTTTTTGGTCGGGTAGTTCTGGACGATATTTTCGGCAACTATAGGCTTCATTTCGTTTGATTGAATTGTACTTCGCCGTACATGCCTATTTTCAGATAGCCATCATTTTTCACGTGGATCTTCACTGCATAAACCAGGTTCGCCCGTTCATCCTTGGTTTGTATGGTTTTGGGCGTGAATTCTGCTTTATCCGAAATATAGTAAACCACACCCGGATAGGTTTTGTAGCTGCTCGCCGTACTATCAACCAGCACATTAACTTTTTGACCCAGTTTTAGCTGTGCCAATTGGGTGTCGGTAATATAAGCCCTTAGCGTGATGACAGACAGATCGGCTATTTTATATAGTGCTTTGCCTGTCGCGGTAACTTCACCGGCCATGGCATATTTGGTCAACACGGTACCGTTGATGGGGCTGGTGATAAAGGTGCGTTTCAACTGGTCGTTGATCTGTGCCACAGATTTGCTGAGTGGTTTGGCTTCACTTAATACCGTGCTGTTTTGGGTACCGGTAGTAGTTTCCTGCACCTGTATTTGTTGGGTGTTAGCAGCTATCTGCTTTTTTAAAACATCAACCTGGTTGTTCCAGTTATCGAGCTGTTGCTGGGTGGCTGCATCCGATTTTAATAACCTGGCTGTACGGTCGCGCTCAGTTATCGCATTGTCGAGTTGTGCCTTAAGTACCGCTATCTGGTCTTTCAACAGTTTTACCTGAGGCGCAACGTCCATGGTTTTCTGGTGTAGCGCATTGATGCTGGCTTCCAGCTGGGCTTTCTGTAATTCGAGTGGGACCGAGTCGATCACACCAATGACGCTATCTTTTTTAAGGACAGAGCCTTCATCGATATTTAGGGATTTGATCTTGCCCGGAACTTCTGATGAAACGATCACTTCATCGGCCTCAAAGGTCCCCTGGGCGTCGGAAGCGTTGTTATTTGAACTACAGCCCGACAGCAAAACGGGCAGCAGGGCGATGTATAGTAAAAAACGGGTTTTCATTTATGTTTTTTTAAGCGTTTAATTAATTGTTGATCTTGATATTACCTACCGTATTTTGGTAACTGTATTCGGCTTGCAATAACTGCATTTGATGCAGGGTACGGTTTTGTCGTGCCTGGTCTTCTGCGTTTACCTGGTTGATGTAATCGTGGGCGCTCAGAACACCATTTTCAAGCTGAGCTGATGCCGCTTTTTTAACAGATTCGCGCAGTTCAATTATCGCATCGTCTTTCTTTACTAGTGCATTGTATTTTTCGATGTCTTCATTCTGTTGTTTTTGCGTGATACTGGTATTAAAAAGGAACGTTTCCTTTTGTACATCCAACGATTGCTTATCGATATTCAGCAGCTGTTTTAGGTTTTTGAGGGTATATAAACTTCCCAGGCTCCAGCTGAGTTTTAAGCCGCCGATATAATACCATGAAAAATTATTGTTCAGGAAATTCAAACCGGGTCGTCCATAGCCGCCTTGTGCAAAAAACCCTAATTTGGGCAGTAATTGCGTCGTCAATAACTTATCCTGCAGGTCGTAAGTTTTTTTCTGGTAGTCAAATGATTGCAATTCGGGCCGGCTGATATTTTCGGAAGCAGCGGGCTGAACTTCAACAGGTTTTTCAAGCGGCGTATTTTCATTCAGTTTACTGTTGATGAATAGCGAAAGCATATCAAGGTATGCCTTTTGTGTAGCCTTCAGTTCATCACGCGTTTGTTCGGCCTGTAATAGCTGGGCCGAAAGTTCGTCAACACTGCTGCGATAGGCTACGCCATTAGCTAACATCGCCTTTTCTTTATCTACACCGTTTTGGATATCCTGCCTGAGCAGATCATTTAATTTTAATTGTTCATTGACCATTAACGCACCAAAAAACAACTGGTTTACCCGGTCGTACAAAGCATATAATTGAACTTCGAGGCTTTGCTGCTGAATAACCTGGTTAGCTTCGGCAGTTTCTTTTTGATTTTTTATGGCCCCGCCATCGTAAATCACCTGATCCAATTCGCCGTACATTTTGTATTGATCTCTGCTGTATTGGGGAAATGTCAGGCCCGGTAACTTGAACGGAAAATTGGTTACTGCCGACTGATAGGTTGCCTGCCCGTTGATGGATAGCGCAGGCAAATAACCTTTGGAAGCATTGGAGACCGTGTAGTCTTTTGTCTTATTGATCAGGTCACGTTGTTTGATCAGCGGATAATTTTGACGCGCCAGCCGGTAGCATGTGCTGATGGTTAATGAGGGCGACTGCGCGCGGGCGACCGGTAAACAAACAGCAGTTAAAAGGAATACAACTGTACCCTTTAACCATCTTTTATGATTGAAATTGTTTATAGTCATAGTGTTAGGCCAAATATTAATTCAAAATATCGTTCGTTTATTGGTTCATGATCTGCGTTAACCATATCGGAACCAGTTTTTTTCTTTCTTCTATAATCTGTTTAAATTCATCTTCCTGGATGGTGCCAGATTGAACAAGCAGCGGTCGGGCCAAAAATGGAAATACAATCAAACCAAGCATATTCACCAGGATATTGACCGGGTGAAAAGCCATTTTACCCTTTTTTTGACGAGCTTGCAGTTGTTTAAGAAAATAGGAATTCATGAAAAGTTTATTTTCACTGACCATTTTTGGTAACTTATTCGAGCCAGACATGATCTCATTGACAAAAAAATAGGGGAGCTCAGGGTTCTCAATCAGTAACCCTATATAATGCTCCACTATCGCTTCAACCTTATCTTCTAATGTTGACGATTCATCATTAATAACATTTTGAATTTTTTCAACATGCTTCTTAATGGTTTCGTCCATAATGATCTCGAACAGCTTTTCTTTACTGCGGAAATAATAGTTCACCAGCGCCACGTTTATATCGGCTTCTGCTGCTATGTCGCGCACTTTGGCAGCTGCGTATCCTTTACCGGTAAATACTATCCTGGCTGCTTTTTTTATTTTTTCTTCAGTCGAATTATCTATATCGGTAATTGTGTTGTTCCTTGCCATTCAATCTTAATTTCACAACAAATCTAAAATGAATATTTTTATTAAACAAATGTTTTAAACGGTTGTTTAAATTTTGTGTTTAAATGCATTCATGCTACAAATAAAAGGCAATATCTTTAAGGAGATATGATTATAATCAGCCGCAATTGTGACTTCGCTTATTTTTTCTCGTCATTCTGAATTAGGATTGGGTAAATGTTCTTTTAAAGGCAAGCAAAATCACGAGATAATGTTTTAGTTCATTGCACAATACTTGCAATTTTATTAAACCCTGGATTAGTTAAAACAACAATGCTTAATAAGTACAACTTGAAACGGGTTTATAACGTAGAAATACCTTATCAATTTACCATTAGGTATTGTTACGTATGAACTTTAAGTTATTTCCTATAATACTCTTGCTTTCAGTGATTTTTGGTGCGGCTAATGCCCAAACATCGGTATCGTCAGATGAGTTATTTCAACAGGCCCGCACCGCAGCGTTCGATCAGAAAGATTATAAGAATGCAATAGAATTGAGTAACCAGGCATTGACAAAAAGCCCCGACTACGCTGATATTCATATCTTCCTTGGCCGTGTTTATGCATGGTCTGACAAATTGGATAGTGCACGTGCCCAATTTAAGCTGGTATTGGCTAAACATCCCGATAATGACGATGCTTCTTTAGCCTACGGTAGCCTGGAGTATTGGAATAATAACTCGCCCCTGGCTCTGCAGCTTGTTAATGATGGTTTAAAATACCACCCTAAAGCAAAGGACCTGTTGCTATTGAAAGCAAAAGTGCAGAATGATCTGAAACAATATACAGACGCAAGCACCACGATAGACACCCTGCTGAAGACCGACCCGACCAATACCGAAGCACATGCCTTAGACGAAAGAGTTAAGGATAATGCCGCCAAAAATAAAATTGGCCTTAGCTATGATTATATTCATTTTGACAAACAGTTTAATGCACCCTGGCAATTGGTTAGTTTTGAATATGGGCGCCAGACAGATATCGGGTCGATCATTGCTTATGTAAATTATGCAAATCGATTTAACAGCGATGGTGTACAATACGAGGTCGACGCTTATCCCCATATTTCTAAGACATTTTATGCTTATGTAAGTGCGGGCTATTCCGGTAATGAAGGTGTATTTCCAAAATTCAGGTCTGGCTTTTCGCTGTATGCTAATTTACCGGCAAGTTTTGAGGCCGAAGCCGGTTTCAGATACTTGTACTTTACCGGCGATACCTGGATATATACTGCCTCGATCGGAAAATATTACAAGAATTTTTGGTTTAACTTCCGTACGTATTTAACACCCTCGAATAGCTCAATTTCGCAGTCGTATTCATTCCATGCCAGGTATTATACCGGTGGAGCCGATGATTACCTTTCTTTAGGTTTGGGCACCGGAGTTTCTCCTGATGATCCGAAGAACGTTATTTTGCTCAACAACGGCAACAATTATAAACTGCGCTCAAATAATATTTCGGCGGCTTTCTGGCATTCCTTCAAACGGTTGAATATTTTCTTTTTGACCGCTAGTCTCGATCACCAGGAATACCAATTTCAAACCTGGGGAAATCAATTGGATTTGGGTGTAGGCTATATCAGGAGATTTTAATGAGAGGAATCAGAAAAGTTTTTTTAATGTATGTGATCCCGCTGGTCCTGCTTTTTCCGCTGATCATGTGGCTTGCCTGGGTTTTTGAACCTAAGTCAAAACTGGTTGTTGCCATAGTTGATAAGACATCGCTCGATCAGTCGGGCCAGGAACATATCTCATTGACCTGGATATTGAATCATAATCGATTCACTAAAACGGCCGATGAGAGTTATACGATCGCTAATGATTACTTCGGTTTTTTTCCGAAAGAAGACGAAAAATTCAGGGTTAAAGGCCTGGAGCGCTTTTCGTCAGAGCAACTCAAGCAATTGAGCAATGATGCCGATCTGACCTATTTTACCGATACCTATGGTGTTTACAAGAACGAGTGGTACAGTCATAAAACTGATGGCGCACGTTCGGGCGTTCTATATGGAGGGCTGAGCGCACAGGATGTCGAATTCCTGCAGGATATGAAGGAGAAGCATAAACTTATTATTACCGAGTTCAATACGATCGGCTCACCTACCAATGCTGATAACCGGAACAAGTTTGAAAAGATGTTTGGTATGCACTGGACAGGTTGGACCGCCCGCTTTTTTGATAGCTTTGATACCACACGCAATAAAGAGCTGCCACGCTGGCTCATCAAAAATTATAAGAATCAACACGATCAAAAATGGCCATTTCATAAAGCCGGCCTCGCATTTGTAAGTAACGACGACCAGATCGTGATACTGGAAGACAGTACGCACTTAAGAGATCCGATACCCCATATTGTTACTTTTCAGTACGGACAAAAGAACCTGGGCCTGCCGGAAAGGATGAAATACCCTTTTTGGTTTGATGTTATTGAGCCCTCACTTTCAGTAAACCACGCCGTGTCGACCTTTGACCTGGGATTAAATGACAGGGGAGCAGCAGAGCTGAAAAAGTATGGTATACCAACTACCTTTCCGGCAATTATCATGCACAAAGGAGCTGATTACCAGTTTTATTATTTTTCCGGCGATTTTTGTGATAACCCAATCTCTATGTTTACTTCCTACTTTAAAGGGGTGAGTTATTTTCGCTGGATGTTCTATAACAGCGATGATCCGGTTGAACGGAGTAGTTTCTTCTGGACCTTCTATCGCCCTATGATCACTAATATATTGAGTGAGAACGCTGCTAACCATAAATAGACCCGTGTTTATTATGTAAACTATGCATCGCTAAAACCCGGCTTTAGATATAATCCAACATTTACCGTTGTACCGGATACAAAAAAGAAAGCTCAAACAGGCTTTCTTTTTTGTTTTCCAAACTGCTATTCGAGATCATCTTTTGGGTTAAACAATTTGGTTTGATCATTCGGATATTAGAATCCTTTCTAAAGCGGATAGCAGGATAGAAAATCCGACAATTACCAACAGGGATATCCTTTGTGGATTGTTCAACACTTAGTTTAGGTTGATCAGTAATTCAAGTATTCTTAAGGGCATGAAATTTACCGGAATGAAGCAATGTATATCGGACTAGAGCAATACTTTATATAAATCTGCTAATGTACAGGACTGTATTGCTGATGTATCGTATCGGGGATGATATGACTGCCACTGCTAATGATCGAATTCTTACGCTTAAACTGCTCAA
The DNA here is from genome assembly GCA_903863845.1 of uncultured Mucilaginibacter sp. Classification (GTDB taxonomy): domain Bacteria; phylum Bacteroidota; class Bacteroidia; order Sphingobacteriales; family Sphingobacteriaceae; genus Mucilaginibacter. The sequence continues at coordinate 23,656 of CAIPDP010000197.1, forward strand.
AGGCATTCTTCAATTGGTTCAGTTTATCGTCGTCCTGTAAAGGATCTTCACCCAATTCGGCATTTAACTTAAACAGGTTATCTCCATTTAAGTGATATTCACCCATGATGAAATCGATCAAGTCGGTTTTCGTCTGCAGCAGGGGATAGTTATGAACGTTCTCGAAATTACGATTAGTATCCAGTCCCTGGCCAAGCCAGCTCACCAATGATGGGCCTTTGATCTTATAGTTGTGATGCAGGTAGGCTAAAAGACTTGGGCTGATATCAAAATGGGTAGAAACCGAAGCTATTTGGGTGGTACGTTTAAGCAGGGGCGAATAGATGATGAGCGGCACGTGATACCTGTCGATCTTATCACTCATTGGTATTTCAGGCATACGATGGTCACCAGTGATCAGGAAGATCGTATTATTGTAATCACTGCGTTTGCGGTATTCATTAAAAAAACCGCGCAAGGCATCGTCCAGATACAATATACTGGCATATTGCAACTTGTAATTGCGGCACTCGGCTTTCCTGGTATCGTTAAAACCGAGCTCGGTCATGCGCTGTTCAAAGCGCTGAAGGTATTTGGTCTCTTCGTTGATTGCAAATGGGCTGTGAGTTGATACCGTGAGGATGACACTCAACTGTGGTGCACCGGCATTTTGATCGCGTGTTACCAGGTAGTGTCTGAATAGTTCTTTATCATTATATCCCCATGAAAAGCCATTTGGAGCAGGTAACTTAACATAGCCTGCAGGGAATGATTTTTGGTCGTTCAACTCGTCGATCGAGTTTTTATGCAAAAAGGTGGCCATGTTATCGAAACTGGCATCACCGCCATAATAAAAAGATGTATGGTAGCCATTATATTTTAACAGGCTGAGCAGCGACAAATGGTTCGGCATGCCATCACCAAGCGCCAGAAAGCCGTTTTTGGCAAAGGGGAGCGAACCTAAAATAGATGGTAATACTGCAAACGTACGGCCACCCTCGCTCAGGAAGTTTTTCCAATACAAACTCTTGCCGGAAAGCGAATCAATAAATGGTGTAAAGTTACCCAGGTATGCGCCGTCGTTGGTAAATGCTCGGCCTAAACCTTCTACCAAAATGATGACGATGTGAGGTGGTTCTTTAGCGGGATTAAAATAAGGGGAAAGAACATCATTACCGGTATCGCTGTGTAAAAAAGGGAAGTTATGAGGATCGGTATATTTAAATTCTATTGTCTTTTTAGTGTCGTTATTGTCGTAGTCGTTGATGTAATTGTCGGCATAAATATCCAATTCCTCTTTGCCGGGAAAAAAGTGCTTGTATGAGGCAGCCCAGAAGTGGTCGGATTTATTGATCACCAGGTTATTAGCAAAATCCGATTTGAAATTCCCCGGTTTAATCAATGCTCCGGCATTGGTTGCTAAAATTACCAGGGAGGCCAGGGGCAAACTTAATACGATGAACCAGTTGATCCTGATCCGCTTAGGTAAATACCATAGTGCCGAAATGGTGGCAGTAATCAATAATATAAATCCTAGTATCTGCATAAAGCTGACACCACCGGCTGCACCAACAGTTTGCTTGATATCTGCCAGTGAATAGCTGTACAGATCGGCGCCAAGCGGCACCAGTGCTGTGGTAAAATACGAGATCAGTCCTAATTGCAGTATAGCTTGTAAAACAATGGCAATGATATAGGTTATACGGGCTAGTTTAGGACTGATGAAATACAAAATAATATATCCAACAAAGAAGAAAATAAGCTCTTTAAACCAGAATAGTATATCGTTTACAAATGCCCAAAATAAAATACTGCCAAAATTTTGAGGAAACTCGTGCACAAACCCGTTATAGATCAGTTCGAAAAAACTGAGAATAAATACCAGGATCAGCCAGGTAAGCGAGAGAGAAGCAAATGAATTTGCCGCCGGATTAAATTTCGACGATAGCTTTTTTGCTTTAGGTTTTTTATTTTCCATTTGTCCGCCTGTTACCTGGGATTTTTATTGGCAGCGAATCCCTGTCTCGTCATTTCGCCCCATGAATTTTGTTTTCTTAGTAAGCTGATATTTCCGAGTACAGCCGACCAGACAACAAACGGGTGGAAAATAAACGGCTCAAGAATAGCTACTAATACCAGTTTCAGGATGTCTTTTCGTTGTTTGTACTGGTTATAGGTGAGTACTTCCATTAATATAGCAAAAATGGAATATAGGATACCGATACAAATAACCCCGATCATGATAACTACTGCCGACCAATTGATGGCATAGGTAAAAAAGTAAATAATGATACCTATTGTACCTAAAAACTCGATAATAGGCGCCAAAAATTCAAAGAAGAACCAATACGGATAGCTTAACATACCCAGTATGCCGTAATTGGGGTTGAAAAACATTTTTTTATGGGAGCGGAGCGTCTCGATAGTGCCGCGGGTCCAGCGATTACGCTGGCGGCCAAGAATACGGTAACTGGATGGCGCTTCTGTCCAGCAAAGCGGATCGGGAATAAAGCCAACTTTATAGGGTTCTTCACGTTCTTCCATATACCGGCGCATCCTTACAACCAGTTCCATATCTTCTCCTACGGTATCGGTATGGTAACCTCCGCAGTTGATCACGATCTCGCGATCAAATGCACCAAATGCACCTGATATCAGCAACAAACCATTGAGGCGTGTCCATGCCATACGGCTAAGCAGAAACGCACGAATATATTCTAAGGTCTGGATACGCGGTAGAAACTTTTTAGGCAAATGTACCTTTACCAGCCTGCCTCCTTCAATTTCGCAACTGTTTGCAACCCGAACAACACCACCCGCTGCAATTACCCGGTGTGTTGACGATTCGAGGAAAGGTTTTGCAAGTTTTAAAATAGCGTCCTGTTCTAATACACAATCAACATCAATACAAACAAAGTAATCGCTGCGGGCTATATTGATGCCCACATTAAGGGCGTCTGCTTTGCCACCATTCTCTTTGTCGACAACGGTTAGTTTCCGGTATACCGGATTATGGCTACGGTATATGCCATTTACTTTTTTAGTTTTTATCAGTTGGGTAACATAAAAGTCTGCCTTGTACAGATCATAGGCTTTTATCAGTTGTTCAAGCGTATCATCTTTACTTCCATCGTTGATCACAATTAGATCGAGGTTATTGTAGTGTAGCGATAGCAACGAACGCACATTTTCGATGATCGTTGGGCCCTCATTGTATGCCGGAGCAAGTATGCTCATCGTTGGTGCTTCTGTCGATGAGGCCAGCATCCTGTAGTCGGTAAAACTATTTTTGTGCAGGTACGATCTGGTTTCCAATATCGAAAAAGCCCCTATGAGTAAATAAAAGGTCAATAGTATCATCGAATAAACCAGGATACCATAAGTAAAAACGTGTAACAGGAAGGTTTGCCAACTCATACAGACATTTCTCTTTTAATGTGCATTACTATTTCTGTTATATCCTGTTCAGATTGCTCCGAATAGGCTTCTAAAGCAGCCATGCCATTATTGCTGGCATGTGCCAAAGCACGGGCCGCATCCAATTTCAATTGGTCGCTTTCATGATTCAACAAATCGGTTAAAAATAATATGTCACGCTCAGTACCAAGTGTTTGCATCACCCTGATCATTGCCAGCTGATGTTTAAGGCTTTCTTTCAAAAAGCGACCTATCAAATGGTCGGATGTTTCATCGGTATAGATCTCGTTTAGGCAAAGAATAGCTTCGAGTCGCACTTTGGCATCGCTATGGTCAAGGCACTTTGCTATCGCATCATGTTGTTCAAACCTATTGTAATTACGGGCCAGTTTTAATGCAAAAACCGCTACACTACTGTTTTTTGACTCAAACCAGGGTGTGGTATCGATAGAAGATGGAGGCAAATGGGAAAGTAACTGTAATAATTTGATTTGCTGCCAGTCGGATATCGGATAGGCAATGGTGTCTAAAAACGACAAACCTTCAAAACCATTGAACTGCACCAGTGCCGATTGTGCTTCCATGCGCACATATTCATTAGGATCGTTGATGAAAAGGTGCAGATGATCCACCAACTCAGAAATCTGCATAGTTGTCAGTTCATGAATAGCTTTCGCTCTAATGTACCATTTCAGGTGATTTAAATTTCTGATAGCGTATTTGTCGAGTTCAAAAAGGCGGTACAGATCTATGAGGTTATCGGCAGCAGCCCCGCTGATATTCTTCTTGGCTGAGATAATTTCTTCCGTTAATATCTTTCTGAAATACCTGTTCTTTTTTAAGTTATCAGAACCCAGGGTTTCTTCGATGAACATATCATCGATCTTTTCCTCATCGTCAAATACGGCCTTATGGATCAGGGTGTCGGATTTCGACCTCCAGTAGGTATGCTTTTTTTCGTGACCTGCTTTAACAAGCAGGTACAATAACATAAAGCTTAACAGGCATACCATCAAGATCACAATAGCAAGTAGAGCTATTGATTGTATATCCCAATAGATAATGAAGGAGGAGTATAAATGTGTTTTAATGGTTAACACAGTAGTTTTGTTTAAATCAATAGATCTATTTCGCCAATGTCAGGTCAAAGCGTCGTACCCGCACAGAAAGTTCATTCGGACTGAATGGCTTGGTCATGTAGTCGTCGGCACCAAGTTGAAATGCTTCAAGAACTACATTTTCCTGACCCATTCCGGACAATATGATAACCGGTGTACCTTTTGGATATTTCTTTTTTACCGCACTCACTACTTCTAAACCTGATAAATAGGGCATCATGATATCGGTTATTACCAGGTCAGGTTTAAACTCATCCAGTTTACCAACAGCTTCTCTTCCGTCGTGCGAGATGACCACATCGTGGCCGTCTTTTTTAAGTCGGAACTCAAGCATTTTTACCATTAATTGGTCATCCTCAGCTACTAATATCTTCATGATTCAATATTTAGATACGGTTATTAAACAGGTTAATTTGAATAGTTTAAACGCAAATAAAACGTCGTAATTCGTTTATACGGAAACAACTGTTAATGGTTAGGGTAATTGATCAACAAAAAATAGAAGCAGGCGTATTTACAGGTATTTGGTATGCAACGAGAAAGGTGCAATACCAGCGTCATTAACCGGGCCAAAAAGGATCAATTGCAGAGGGGGCACATAATTTGCAAACGCTAAGGTTAAAGGCTTTTACAAGTCAGGAAATTTGGCGAATAGTGCTTTTGGCAGGATAAAGTTGTAGTTCTCACAAATCTTCAATCCTTAAAACTTATTTTCTGATCGATTTTTTGATTCATAGGTAATCAGGAAATAGACCTCCAAATTCAACCCAATCAACTAACTTTGCATTATGTGGCACAATAATATACTCGAAACCATTGGCAATACGCCTTTGGTAAAGCTCAACAAGATAGTGGCCGATATACCGGCAACAGTTTTGGCTAAGGTAGAAACTACCAATCCGGGAAACTCGATTAAAGATCGTATGGCGCTGAAGATGATCGAAGATGCCGAAAAAAACGGGCAGTTAAAGCCCGGAGGTACCATTATCGAAGGTACTTCGGGCAATACCGGGATGGGCTTAGCCATTGCAGCGGTGATCAAAGGGTATAAATGTATTTTCACTAGTACCGACAAGCAAAGCAAGGAAAAATTCGATGCGCTGCGGGCCTTTGGGGCCGAGGTGATCGTTTGCCCAACCAATGTTGAACCTGAAGATGCACGTTCGTACTATTCAGTTTCCTCAAGATTGGAGCGCGAGACGCCAAATGCCTGGAAACCCAATCAATATGATAACCTGTCAAATTCGGTCGCACATTATGAGTCGACCGGCCCTGAAATTTGGGAACAAACAGAGGGTAAGATCACGCATTTAGTTGCAGGAGTAGGCACTGGTGGTACGATATCAGGAATTGCGAGGTATTTGAAAGAAAAGAATCCGGAAATCAAGGTGATCGGTATCGATACCTATGGTTCGGTTTTTAAAAAGTATAAAGAAACTGGCATTTTTGATAAGGACGAGGTTTATCCATACATCACCGAAGGTATTGGCGAGGACTTTCTGCCTAAGAATGTTGATTTCAGCCTGATCGATCATTTTGAAAAGGTGACCGATAAAGATGCAGCATTGATGACGCGCGAGATCGCTTTGCAGGAAGGTATTTTTGCCGGTAATTCAACAGGTTCGGCTGTAGCCGGCGTATTGCAGTTGAAAGAATGGTTCAAAAAAGACGATGTGGTGGTCATCATTTTCCCTGATCATGGCTCGCGGTATATGGGCAAAATGTATAATGAAGATTGGCTCCGCGAACGTGGTTTCCTGAAAGACGAAAAATTGACAGCCCGCGATATCCTCAAAAAGAAAGAACGACAGGAGATCGTAACCATCGATTGTGAAAAGAGTGTTTTGGAAGCCATCAATGTGATCAAATCGCTCAATATCTCACAGATACCGGTTACCCAAAAAGGAATGGTTATCGGTAAGGTTACGGAGAGCAATATCTTGGATGCGCTGCTTGAAAATCCCGCATTAAAATCATACCCGGTTCAAACGATCACTACTGCACCATTTCCTTTTGTTGACCTGAACAGTTCGATCGACAAGATATCCGCCCTGATCAATAAAGAGAATATTGCGGTGCTGGTGGAAGATGAATCAGGCAGGATAGAGATTATTACGCAGTATGATATTATCAATGCGATATCGGGGTAGGTGAGCGAGGTTAAAGGGAATAGAGAAAGTTTTATTTTAATTGCAGCCCTGTACTGCAGTTAGATTAACTTATTGGATTAAGTGTAGTCAGACCTTCAACTCTTTCGAAATCTTGTAAATTCCTGGTGCAAATAGATAGTTTATTTATCTGTGCGGTAGCTGCTATGATGCTATCCCAGAGGCTCAAATTGTATTTTTTACGGTTCTTTATAGCTAAATCGAAGATTTCCTGTGAAGGTGAAATAATTGGAATAAGTTCGAAGATACTCGTAAAATATAATTCCTCGTCAGAAGTTATTTTATGATAACCCAGCACTTCAACTCTGGAGATAGCAGATACAAAGACAGTATCAGCTACAAACAGTAATCTCAGGTAGTTGTATTCTGGTAAATAGGAATATACAATAATATTACTGTCAATTAACTGCATATGTTATTGGGAAAAGGGGAGTTCACGCTCTGCACGTACAGTTTTTTCCCATTCGGCAGCGTCCGGAAACGAAGTAGGACTATTGGCTTTGAAACTTAATATTCGCTGTTTCAGGTTTTCAATTTCATCATCATCAAGCTTTGTTTTTTTTCGTTGCTCGACTGGGATATTGAGTTTTTTTGCCAGCGCAATAATCTTCGCTATACTATGCTCATTATTTGTTTTTAAGATAATTTCCATCGCTGCTCAAGCTAATTTAGAATAAAGATAGGAAAAATCAAGATTCAAATCTTCATACTCATACCTATCGTTTTGTTTAAGGCATCCTACTGATTACCTTTATCCAAATATCCTGAACCAATGGACCTGAAAAAGTATCTTCTTTGCTTCCTGTTGATGTGTCTTGGCTGTTATGCTTTTGCCCAGGTTAAAGATTCGACAGTTTTTCTGAAATGGAAATTGAAACCCGGCGAGGTGCTTGGTTACAAAACCGAAATGAGGGAAATTGATACCGCCAACCACCAGGATATTGACATGAGCGGTATGTGGCGGTCAATTGGCGGAAAGGACACCAGTAAAATGGCCGATTTGCGCAAGATCATGTCGAAGCTCAACAAAGAGATACAAAATTTTGACATGATCACACAGCTGACTGAAAAGCACAAAGGCGTATTTACAGTTGAAATGATGGCTATCAATAAAGACAAGGCCATCCCTGAAATAAAGGCCAAAAATGCTCAGGACTCGTTAAAGAACATCGGCAAGCTATTAAGTATGCTTACCACCGGCGTAAAACTTCGCGGTGCGGTAAATGAAGACGGCTCGATTCAAAGTTTTTATACCAAAAATGACCAGCGCAATCTTCTTAGTATTTTCTTCGAGTTGCCGGCAAAAAAAATAAAGGTGGGTGATACCTGGGCGCTGGATGTACATTTACTTTCTGCTGATGAATATTTTGAATGTGACAGCGCTTACAAAAGAAACCAGGTTACCTTTGTGGCACTTGAAAACATCAATGGAGAACATATAGCCACATTGAAATATGATATCCTTGAATATATGCAGGGCACTTTTCGAATGCCGATGGGGGAAGGGGCGCAACAATTGATGATGAGGATGAGCCACCAAGCTGTTGCCCGTTTTTCAATTGAGAAAGGCAGGTGGGTTTTTTACGAGGGCGTAATGTCGCTTTCTTCTTCAGGCATGATGAAATCGCAGTCCACTAAAAAGCTATCTCTGGTAGCAAATTGATAAGCCTACCACTTCTTAAATATCACAAATACCGCTAACACGATCAGGCAAAATCCAACCAGATGATTCCATGCCAGTTTTTCTGTTTTAAAGAACAAGGTAGTGAATAGGATAAAAATGGTTAAAGTGATAGCTTCCTGTATTGTTTTTAGCTGAACCAGGCTATAAGGTCCACCGGTTTCTTCCGAACCTGCCCGGTTTGCTGGCACCTGGAAAACATATTCAAAAAATGCGATACCCCAACTGATGAGGATGATAGCAAAAAGTCCAAGGTTTTTACTCCATTCAAATTCTTTAAATTTCAGGTGACCGTACCAGGCCAGGGTCATGAAGGTATTGGAAATGATCAGGAAAAAGATTGTTTGAAAGCTACGCATCAGTTGGAATTTTATCCTAATAATGAAACACCCCTAAAATTGTTTTGCGTTGGTCGCTATTCCAGGCGTTTTCTTGCCAGCTCTTTCTGGTAAATGGCGTTTAATGCCGGTTTAGCATTGATCAACAAAAAGATGGTTGTGCCTTTTTCGCGAGCGTATGGCGATGTTACCTCGTCCAGTTTAATGTATTTTTCAACGTAGGGCTCAAGCCGACCTTTAACATTGCCGCCTCCCTGGTCGTCAACATAAATAATATAGGGGGCATTCAGGCTGTCGGGGGCCCAAAGGGTAAAACTGCTGTTCAGGCTGGCTACTTCGGGTAAACCGTATTTTTTGCCATAATGATAAACTGCACCGGCATCCCCATAATTATCGGCAAATATCTGGGTATGTTTTTGTTGTTCGGGTGTGAGACTATGGTAAGCGCGGGCAACTTTTTCACCCATTTCGTCCCAGCCAAACATATCAGCATAATCCTGTGATAGCGGATGCTGTTTTTGATCTTCCCAGGTTGGTGCCAAATGTACGAATTTAAATGCTGCAATTGTTTGATCCAGGGAGAGTAAGGGCAGTGCCAGTGGTAATAGTACGAGGTTTGGAAGTGTTAAAAACGCTATTACAACCGTTCGCATCGCTTTGGTCTTTAGCCAGTGTTCGAAGCAATAACCTCCGGCTGCAAATAACATTGGATACGCGCCGAAGAGGTAATAATCTTTTCCATTCATTTCCAGTAAAAAAATAAAAACCAGAAGGTAAGTAAAAGCGATAAAACGGTATTGGCTTAGTCGTGGTGATAATAGTAAAAACAGCAATCCGCTGAGCCAGGCAAACAAAGCAATGCCATTGATGAGTAATTGTTGCTTAATAAAATCTGAGGGCTTGATATAGTCTAACTGTTGGGTACGCAAATTATGCATATGCGTTACCAGCGGTAAATGATGCCGGAATTGCCATAAGATATTGGGCAGGAAGATAATTACAGCTATCAATAACGCGATAAGGATATGTTTGCTCCACAATATCCTTCGTTGTTTGGTCAATAGGAGGGCCAATATCGTTGCTATGGCGAAAAATGCCATAGTGTATTTGGTCAGCAGGCCAACGCCGATCACTACGCCGAGCAGGTAAATATATTTTGGTTGAGACGAATTAAGGTACTTTATAACCAAATAAGCTGTTATTACCCACCAAAGCTGGTCGAACACCACAGGTTGCAAAAGATAGTCGCTTGCAGCAAATGCGGGTGAAAATATAAGCGTAAGACAGGCCAGTGCTAATGCAAATTTTTTGCCGCCCAGTTCTGATACAATTTTGCCCGTAAACCAAATGATAGCCCCTGCAGCCAGTGTACTAAAAATACGCGTCGCAAATACGGAATCCCCGAATAGCGTAGATGAAATCCGTGCTATCAATGCAATAAATGGCGGTACTTCTTTAAAGCCCCAATCGAGATGATCACCCAAAGCCAAATGCAATAACTCATCCCGCTGAAAGCCAAAATGCGATAAAGCCAGCAAATTAAGCCCAATTTTAAGGGCAACAAATAACAGGATAAACCCATTAAAATTCTTATCGTTATTGGTTACCGTACTCAATTGCTTGCTTTTTTATAAAGATAAGATTTTTGAGAAAATGTTACACGGGAAGGAGGGAGGCGGAAGGATAAAGGATAAAGGAGAAAAGATAAAGGAGAAAAGATAAAGGATAGAGGATAGAGGTTAAAGGCGAAAGGATAAAGGCTTGTTTCACGGCTTGTAAATTGCCTTTTATTTTAAATCACAGATTTAGGAAGATTAGTTTGATTTCACAGAATAGCAAAGCTCGACTTGTTAATTGCCTTTTATTTTAAATCACAGATTTAGGAAGATTAGTTTGATTTCACAGATTTGCTAAGTTCGATAATGGTATCGTGAAAATAATTGAATTTATTTACAACCAATACCCAATACCTGATACCCAATACCTGATACCCAATACCTGATACCCATTTTCAAATCTTCAAATTACCAAATCTTCAAATTAAAAAATTATCAAATCCGCTTAATATCCGCACCTAATGCCCGGAGCCGTTCGTCGATATGCTGGTAGCCGCGTTCAATTTGTTCGATATTGTAGATGGTTGATTTGCCCTGGGCAGATAAAGCTGCGATAAGTAAAGCTACCCCGGCACGGATATCGGGTGAAGTCATTGATATGCCGCGTAATTGTACTTGTTTGTCTAAACCAATAACTGTAGCCCGGTGCGGGTCGCAAAGAATGATCTGGGCACCCATATCCAGTAGTTTGTCTACGAAGAATAACCGGCTTTCGAACATCTTTTGGTGGATCAAAACCGATCCTTTTGCTTGTATCGCTACCACCAAAACGATGCTGATCAGGTCGGGGGTAAATCCAGGCCATGGGGCATCAGCGATGGTCATGATAGCACCGTCGATGAAGGTTTCAATTTCGTAATGCTGTTGGGCTGGTATAAACAGGTCGTCGCCCCGGTGTTCAATGGTAATACCGAGCTTACGGAAGACATCAGGTATCATACCTAACTCCTCGTAATGCACGTCTTTGATCGTTATTTCTGATCCCGTCATTGCTGCGAGGCCAATAAATGATCCTATTTCGATCATATCCGGTAGTAAACGATGCTCGGTGCCGTGCAATTCAGTTACTCCTTCAATGGTAAGTAAATTGGAGCCAATTCCGCTTATTCGGGCGCCCATGCGGTTAAGCATTTTGCAAAGTTGCTGCAAATAAGGTTCGCAGGCAGCATTATAAATGGTGGTGATCCCTTTGGCGAGTACCGCTGCCATTACTACGTTGGCGGTGCCCGTAACAGAAGCCTCGTCGAGCAGGATATAAGTGCCCTGTAGGTTTGATGCATCGACGTTAAAAAACTCGGTCTCCGCATCATAATTGAATCTGGCACCAAGTTTTTCAAAACCCAGGAAATGCGTATCCAACCTACGGCGTCCGATCTTATCACCGCCCGGTTTGGGAATGGCTGCTTTACCGAAGCGTGCCAGCAAAGGGCCAACGATCATCACAGAACCACGCAAGCTACCGCCCTTATTTCGGAAGGCATCTGAATGGAAAAAATCCAGATCAATGTGCCGGGCTTCAAAACTATAGGTATCGGGGCCGAGGCGTTCAACTGCTACACCCATATCACCAAGCAATTCAATCAGTTTATTAACATCCTTAATATCAGGGATATTACTGATGGTTATCTTTTCCGGGGTTAGCAGAACAGCCGACAATATTTGTAAGGCTTCGTTTTTGGCGCCCTGCGGAATGATTTCGCCTTTAAGGGGCTTGCCGCCTATAATTTCAAATGCGTTATTCATAAATGGTTTGGTCGATGGTCAGCAGACCATATTTTCAGGGCCAAAGTTCTTATTTTTTTATAACTAATACCCGTCAACAATGGATAATCAGTAAACAAAAATCAGTACTTCCTCGGTCCGCCGCTGTTTCTGTTGCGATTGCTTTGGTTGTTGTTGTTTCGCGGGTTATTTTGGTTCTTGTTGCGGTTGTTTTGGTTGTTCTGGTTTTTACCGCGGTTATTTTGTGCATTTGGGTTACTTGAGCGGAACTCGACCTTGTTGAGGTTGATGTTTTCTTCCAGCTTAAGTTCACCTTGTGAAAGTTCGCGCAAATCGGCCAAAATACTTTCGTCGGCTACTGAATCCTTATTCCATTGTACATAGGCCATTTTCATGAAATTGGCTATAGCGTGTACCATATGTTGTTTACGCTCCGGCTCTTCAATGCTTTTTGCCTTTTCTATCATCAGCTCGATGGTTTTGCCATAGTGCTTGTAACGGATACGCTGATGCGGGTATTTTAAACGCTCGGGTTTAAGGTGAATGGCTTCGATGGATGGCTTAGGGTAGGGAGAATCTACATCTATCTGAAAATTAGATATAATATGCAGGTGATCCCAAAGCTTATGTTTAAAATCTGCAACATCGCGCAAATGCGGGTTCAGGAAACCCATCAGGTCAATTACAACCTGGGCATAACGGTTTCGTTCTTCGCGGGTTGGTAGTTCGCAAATATATTTTACCATATTTTGCACGTTACGCCCGTATTCCGACAGGATCAGTTTATTCCTGGTCGAATTATAATCAAATGGTTTTGACGGTTCTATCGCCATAAAATCAGTATTTATTAATGTGAAAGTGATATTAAACTAAAATTAGCGCAGATCCCACCGCGGGCGGCTAAAGTTGAATTGTTATTGAAGTAGTGCAAATATAATTTATTTATACAGTTGTGCAAATTTTGGGCGGAGTTGTTGTTGTAAAAATTGTAGTGGTTGTATTAGTTGTATTGGTTGTATTAGTTGTGGTGGTTGTCCCGATAGCTATTGGGATAGTTGTAGTAGTCGGGGCTAGTAAACTTAAGTTTCTAAAACTTCGTAAGTTTTATGGGAATGCCGGAGACTACTAAATTCGAAAAAGCTCCTAACTTTACGACGATATAATATTCCAACAAAATCCCAGGCAAGTGAAGATAACCCATACCGAAATATACAGATTCAGTATTCCTATGGAGCCGTTTACTATTGCTACCGGTACCATGGATCATGCGCAAAATGTATTCATCCGGGTACACACGGACGCAGGGTTTTATGGGGTGGGCGAGTGCTCGGCATTTCCGGTCATTGTTGGCGAAACTCAGGATACCTGTTTGGTAATGGCCAGGGAATTTGCAGCACTCTGGAAAGGCCGGGATGCGCTCGAGCTGGAAGCACGCCTTCAGCAGCTGCATGATTTTACCGCCGGCAACAGTACCATTAAAAGTGCTTTTGATATGGCATTGTATGATATCGCTGCAAAAAATGCCGGTTTGCCTTTGTATAAGTTTCTTGGGGGTGCAAAACGGGAAATTGAATCTGATATTACCATTGGTATCGCTTCACCTGAAGCGATGGCAGTAAAAGCGCGTGATTTTGTAAGTAGCGGAGCTGCTATACTTAAAGTAAAATTGGGCAAAGATGCCTTAAAAGATATCGAAAGGATAAGGCTGATCAGAGAGGCTGCTGGTGAAGGTATCAGGATACGGGTGGACGCTAACCAAGGCTGGAGTTTTGATGATGCGGTGATAGCTTTAAACGGCATCAGCAAATATCAAATTGAATTCTGCGAACAACCGATGCGCACCTGGTATGATGATCGGCTGCCTGAATTAAAACGTATATCACCCGTTAAGATAATGGCTGATGAAAGTGTTTTTAATCACCATGACGCCCGCAAGCAGATCAATACCGATTCCTGCGATTTTATCAATATTAAGTTCTCTAAATCAGGGGGAATATTTGAGGCCAAAAAAATACACGACCTGGCAGCGGGTAAAGGAATTGCGTGCATGATGGGCGGAATGCTGGAAAGCCGCATCGCCCTGAGCGCAAAACTACATTTTGTTTATGCCAGTCCGAATATCAGATTTTACGATATGGATACCTGCATGCTGGGCCACCTGGCCGACCCATGCATCGGCGGTGTCAAATATGATGGCTATAAACTACACCTTGCCGATATCCCAGGCATTGGTGCTGATGCTGATGAATCGTTTCTTGCAGAATGTGAGAGGTTTGTTGGTTAGTGATTTGTGATTGGTTAATTAGTTGATTAAGTTGAATGGGTTAAGTGGTTGATTGAGTTGTTTTTGAAAGGTAGTGATTAGTTGATCATTTAACCAATCTTAAACAATTCAACTCAATCCAACCCAATCAACTTAATCCAACCCAATCAACTTACTCAACCCAATCACAAATCAACCAACTACAACCTCCACGTATCACTTAATTCAGCGAAGTACTTATGAAATAACGGGATGGTTTCTATGCCTTTATAATAGTTAACGATATCATATTTTTCGTTTGGCGAATGAAGGGCATCGCTGTCGAGGCCAAAGCCCATCAGTACAGTTTTGATGCCTAACTCGGCTTCAAATAAGGCTACGATCGGTATACTGCCGCCACCGCGTGTTGGTATGGGTGCCTTGCCGAATGATTCGGTGATGGCTTTCTGGGCCGCTTTAAAGGCAACACTATTGGTTGGTGTTACCACAGGTTCGCCACCGTGATGCGGAGTAACTTTAACTTTAACACTTTTCGGTGCGATCTTCTTAAAATGATCGGTAAACAGCTTAGTGATCTTATTAGAATGCTGATCAGGTACCAGGCGCATCGAGATCTTTGCATAGGCTTTTGACGGCAATACGGTTTTTGCACCTTCGCCAATATAACCACCCCAGATACCATTAACTTCTAGTGTTGGGCGTGTGCCTGTTCGTTCTAAAGTGCTATAACCTTTTTCGCCCCATAATTCATCTACTCCCAAATCAGCCTTATATGTTGCTTCATCATAGGGGGCTTCATTTAGCGCTTTACGTTCCGGGGTTGTTAGTTCTGCAACGTCATCGTAAAAACCAGGTATAGTGATGTGGTTATTTTCATCGTGTAGTGAAGCTATCATTTTTGCCAGAATGGTAGCCGGGTTAGCCACAGCACCACCATACACACCCGAGTGCAGGTCGCGATTTGGGCCGGTTACTTCAACTTCAAGGTAAGAGAGGCCGCGCAGTCCGGTTTCCAGCGAAGGGTGTTCCATGCTGATCATTGAAGTATCAGAAATCAACACAACATCTGCCTTTAATCGTTCTTTATTGGCTTTAACAAATATGCCCAGGTTTGATGATCCCACTTCTTCTTCGCCTTCAATCATGAATTTTACATTGCATGGCAGATTGCCCTGCTGCACCATCAATTCAAATGCTTTAACGTGCATATAAAATTGCCCCTTGTCGTCAGCCGATCCACGCGCATATATCTTTCCATCGCGAATAGTAGGTTCAAATGGTGGAGTTTCCCAGAGTTCAAGCGGGTCAGGTGGCTGAACATCGTAATGGCCATAGACCAATATAGTTGGTTTACCGGGGTCTGATCCTTTTTCACCGTAAACTATTGGGTTTCCTGCTGTTTCACATATTTCTACATGATCGGCCCCAGCCTCCTTCAATTTTTGGGCAACATAATCGGCTGTTTTAAGTACGTCCTGTTTGTATTTCGGATCGGCACTTACAGATGGGAATCGTAAAAGTTCAAATAGTTCGTCGAGGAAACGTTGTTTATTTTGCTCAACGTATTGTTTTATTTGCTGCATAGTTTAGTGCATTTGCAACAAATATAAACTTAAAAAAGATTGAATAATTCGATAAAAAAATAAAATCGGATTAACCTTACAGCAAGGGAGGCGCTGTTAAAAAAAGGAAAAGGGCTGTTTTAAAAAGGCGTATTATTTATTGCCACTATTGGTGACAATAAGTTTCGAATGGAATCATAAAATTGCTTTATCTCTTTTTAAAAAGTCATTAAAATAAAGCCCCGATATTTCATCCGGTTGAATAAAGCACATATTGGAAATTATCCAATATGTGCAACCCCATTGCAATAACATGTGAATATGCTATTGCCAGGTATTTTCGACTTAATTAGTCGGCAGTACCTAATTCTTTTTTGTCATTAGCTGCGTTATGCTGACGAGCATCGGCAGTTCCTAATTCTTTTTTGTCACCACGAACCGCGTCTGCAGTGCCAAGTTCTTTTTTGTCACCACGAACGGCGTCGGCAGTGCCAAGTTCTTTTTTGTCACCTCTTGCGTTCAGATTAACAGAAGTAGTGTCATTTTTGAACGATGACAAAGTTCCGATGCACGCCATAAAAAGCGCAGCGAAGATTACTTTTTTCATTGTTTTGAATGTGTTAGAATGGTATAATGTATTTGGTTAATTAATATTCTTACTTAATAAGCATTATAAAACGCTTGAAATTTCAGGTTACATGATATAAGCGATGTAATCACTTATAAACCTGTTTGATATCATAAATTGCAATTATTTCAAAATTTGGAACGGTTTTTTGAAATTATTTCAAAAAACTCTCAATTATTCCAAAAAATCGCAACCAGGTAGATGGTTATAATATGCTATAAATAAGGCACTTACTGTTGTTAACTAAAGTCCTTTCACAAAGATAAATATGTTTTTGAGAATAAAAAATTTATTTAACGAAATATTTTTGCATCATTTTTAATTTATTTACGTAAGAGGGTGATATCATACTGTGCGAAGTTTATTAATCGCTGTGTGGATAATATCCTTTTTAATGAAAAGAGTTTATATCTGTATCTTATTTTTGTGCTTCGGATTCACGCATTTATATGCGAGTGCCGATATTGCGTTCGAAGCTCAGGACACAGCGCAGGTTAATTTACTGAACCGGCAGGGATTTCAAATTCACCTGACCGATCACGATCAAACTATCAAGAAAGGCCAGGAAGCACTGGAGATCGCTAAAAAAATTAATTATATTGATGGGATTGCCGAAGCTTACCGGATAATGGGTGTTGGAGAGGCTTATGCAAATAACGAAGCAAGAGCAATAGGTGCTTATTCAAATGCACTGAGTTATTTTAAGAAAAGTGGAAATGCCCTGGGTCAGGCTAAGGTTTACAATAATATAGGTAATCTGTACCTGACAATTGATTACGATCAGGCTTTAGATTTTCTTGAAAAAGGTTTAGCAATAGCGCAGCAATTGGGCAATACCAATATGATCGCCAGGACAACCTTGAATATTGGCAACGTTTATCTCCGGAAAAAAAGCTTTTCGCTCGCGCTTAATTATTATACCAAGGCGCAGGAATTGTTTACCAAGTTGCATGATGAAACCACCCTTATTATCTGTCTTCAAAATATTGGGGTCATTTATTACAAAGAAAAGCAATACGACAAAGCGCTTGAACTGTTACTAAAATCTCATGATCAGGCTAAAGCACGTGACCAGAACACTTCCATTGGTATAACCGACTTAACGCTTTCATCAATTTATATTGAACGCCGGGATTATAATAGTGCGCAAAAGTTTTTAGACGAGGGTGTAGGTTTTGCCGAGATCACTAAAGACGACAAACTGGAAGCCGATTTCAACTACAACTCCTATCAGTTGGAGATGCACCGCAAAAATTTTGAAAAAGCAGTAGAGATATTACATAATATATATGTCAAAGATAGTGTTAACCAAAAGAAGACCTTATCTTCTGACTTAACATTGATGCAGGATCAGCACGATCAGCAGGAAAAACAACATGAAAGTGAACTGATTATTGAACGGCAGAAAAACGACCGGGTAAAATTCTGGTGGGCTGTCTCTGGCTCTGGTTTGTTGCTGGTGGTAATTGTATTGCTGTTTGGTAACGTAAAACGTAAGGCCAGAACCAATGCACGTTTGACCGAGTTGAACAGTGAAGTTTCACGTCAAAAAGATAACCTCGACCGGATCAATCATCACCTGGAAGAGATCATTGATGAGCGTACCCGCGACCTGCAGGTTAAGAATAAGAAACTTTCGGAGTATTCATCTTATTTATCGCACCAGATACGCGGACCGATAGCTACTCTGAAAGGACTGATGAATCTTGAAAAAGAAGGATTGGTTGATCAGCAGGAATGTATCAATATGATGAATAAATGTGTATCAGATATTGATGAAAAGATCATTGATATGACTGATATCCTGCACGACCCCAAACGTACCAGCTTCCATTGATCTTGATAGATTTACAGTAACTCTTCGTGGTTCGCTTTTTTGGGGTTAACGACGGCCGTTCCATTAAATTAAAAGCTAAGAAAGGAATTAGGGATACTGTTTCAATGATAGATTTATTCCTCCAAAATACTAACCGGGGGAAATCGGTCAATATTTTGGAGGACTATCTTTCCTGTAATGCATTCTTTTCATCTTAAATCATTAGCGTAAAATCGTTAAAATTTTACCTTGCGCTAATCATTTGTTCAGTGGTCAATTACGGGTATTCCGAATGCGGGATTTCGGAATAGCCATGAAAATCTCCTTAAACAGCTACCGAGCTCTTGTTGCGTAACTCTTCGTACAATTCGATCACTTTACGTTGCAGGCTGGCAATTTCAGCTTCACGGTCGCTTAATTTTTTCTGTATCAGGTTAAGGTGTGATGGTGCTGCTTCGGCATTCTCAGTGTCAACAGCTAATAGTTGCACTACGCTTACTTCATAAATGTTTGCAATTTGTTCAAGGCGCGATAAATTCACGTCGGTAACGCCAGTTTCGATTTTTGAAAAAGCTGGGATAGAGATGCCTAATCGGTTGGCGATATCTTCCTGACTCCAGCCATGCTGATGGCGCAGGATCCTGATACTCTTACCTACAGATTTGTTTGCAGTTCTTTTGCTTAGTTCGTTCATGTTAAATTTTTGATTAATTAGGTGCTGAAACCATTAACCAAAGGGTGTGCCAACATGTAATTCAACTTGTTTTGCTTTCGATTTAAGTAAAAAGCAAATCATTGCCATATTTTACGGGGAATTTTCTCTACGAAGGGTAAAGAATTTCGAGAATTATTTAACCAATTGTAAATGAATTAATGTTATTCGAAAGTTGGAAAACATAAACTGTTGCAGATCAGCCTAAAATGTGCTTAACTTGTTACAATACGAAGTTTCGCAAACTTTAGCAGCAATTGTTTTTGTCCGATTTCTTTAAAGAAAATAGTTGCTTTTACATCAGGCTTATTGCCTTCGAGACTGAGCACCTTTCCAAATCCGAAACGCTCATGTTCAACTTCCATCCCAACCTGCAGGTTCGATGTATCTGAGGGTGCAAAACCTGCACTTGGCACGTGGGCTTTAGCTAATAACGAGGTTGTCTTAACCGGTGTGGCTGGGGCAGGGCGCGGTTTCGAGAAGGTGTCGCTGCGTTTATTCCAGTCGCTTCTTTCATCATCAAAGAACGAGCTGCTGCTGGTTGCCGGTTTTGCCGTGAAATCTAATTCGAGGTATTGGGCATCTATTTCATCAAGGAAACGACTGGGTTCGCAACTGATCAGCGTCCCGAATTTGAAGCGTGAAGTTGCGTAACTGATACTCAACTTACGTTCAGCACGGGTAACGGCTACATAAAAAAGCCGGCGTTCTTCCTCCAGGTCGGTTCGTGAATTGAGTGACATTTGCGATGGAAACAAATTTTCTTCGAGCCCCACTACAAATACATGCGGAAATTCGAGTCCTTTTGCCGAATGGATGGTCATGAGCGAAACGGTATCTGCCTCCGGGTTTTTGTCCTTGTCGTCGTTGGTCAGTAAAGCAACATCCTGCATAAAAATACCCAGGCTTTTATCTTCGATATCTTCACGCTCCGAAAATTCTTTGATACCATTCAGCAGTTCCTGTATGTTCTCGTAACGGTTCAGTCCTTCAACTGATTTATCTTCATACAAATCCTTCAATATACCAGAATGCTGGGCGATATGCAAAGCTGCTTCATAGGCCGACTGGTTTTTAACCAACACCTGGAAGCTCTGTATCATGGTAGCAAAAACGCCGACCGACGCAGAACTTCTTCCATCGAGGTATTTCGAGGGTTCAACGATCACTTCCCATGGAGTTATTTTATTTTGATCAGCACTCAATATGATGCGGTCGACGGTCGTGTCGCCTATTCCCCGTTTGGGATAATTGATCACCCTTTTCATCGCCTCTTCATCTGCCGGATTGATGGTCAATCTGAAATAGCCTATCAGGTCTTTGATCTCTTTACGCTGGTAGAAGGAGAGGCCTCCGTATATCTTATAAGGTATGTTAAGCTTGCGCAATGCTTCTTCCATCGAACGCGACTGCGCATTGGTGCGGTACAAAATGGCAAAATCGTGCCAGTTCATTCCTTTGGTGCTGCGTTCCTGTAAAATGCCTTCTGCGACAATTTTACCTTCCTCATTATCGCTAAAGGCACGCATTACCCTTATCTTTTCACCTTCTTCTTTTTCCGAAAAAACGTTCTTTTTAAGCTGATCCTGGTTATTGGCGATGATGCTGTTGGCTACATTGACAATATTCTGAGTCGACCGGTAATTTTGTTCGAGCTTGAATATTTTCAGATCAGGGTAGTCTTTTTCAAAATTGAGGATGTTCTGGATATTTGCTCCGCGGAAGGCATAGATACTCTGGGCGTCGTCACCAACTACGCAAATGTTCTCGTTGATGGCTGCCAATCTTTTAACGATGAGGTATTGCGAAAAATTGGTATCCTGATACTCATCTACCATCAGGTATTTAAACTTGTTCTGGTATTTGTATAGTACATCGGGGTATCGTTTCAGTAATTCGTTGGTCTTAAACAGCAAATCGTCGAAATCCATAGCCCCTGCCCGGTAGCATCGGGTGGCATAGGTCTCATATATCTTACCCAACTGCCCACGTCCGCTCGAAAAATCATCGGCCTGTATCTGGTCATTTTGCTGGTACTCTTGCCACGAGATCAGGTTGTTTTTGGCGGCTGAGATACGGTTGTATACAAAATTGGGATTATATAATTTGTCGTCAAGTGCCAGTTCTTTCAGGATCGCCCGAAGCACACTTTTGCTGTCGTCGGTATCGTAGATGGTAAAGGTATTTGGATATCCGATTTTTTCTGCTTCAACCCGTAATAGTTTGGCAAAAACGGAGTGAAAAGTTCCCATCCAAACGTTTTTTGCTTCCGGTCCAACCGTATGCATGATACGATCGCGCATTTCGCGGGCAGCCTTGTTGGTAAAGGTTAGTACCAATATATTAAAGGCATCAACGCCACTTGCCACTAAATGTGCCACCCGCATAGTAATTACGCGTGTTTTGCCTGACCCGGCACCTGCGATGATCATCACCGGTCCTTCGGTTTGCAATACTGCCGCCTGTTGAGCGGGGTTCAATCCCTTTAAATAATCCAATCTTTTGTCCTCGTTTCTGACAGGGCGAAGTTAATTTTTTAAGAGGAAAGGCGAAAGGATAAAGGCGAAAGGTTTTTTATTTTCCCCCGTTAAAAGGTATAGTAAATCTATAAACCATAGGGATGTCATATTTGGAATTAGAAACAAATGCTGCTGTAAACTGTTCTAATTTTGAACTGAAATTAAGAAATAATTAACAACGTTAAGCAATAGAAAAAATGGGACTAAACCTTTTATTTACCCCCGCCAAGGTTGGGGCCATCACTTTAAAAAATCGGATCGTCATGGCGCCCATGACACGTTCACGCGCTATCGGGAACATTCCGAATGATTTAATAGCCGAATATTATGGTCAAAGAGCCGCGGCCGGTTTGATCGTTACGGAAGGTACTTCGCCATCGCCAAATGGCTTAGGGTATTCCCGTATTCCTGGTATTTTTAGCCAGGAACAGGTTGAAGGCTGGAAAAAAGTTACCAGCGCAGTTCATGAAAAAGGCGGTAAGATCTATGTACAGTTGATGCATACCGGCCGTATCGGTCACGTTTTGAACTTACCGGAAGGCGCCGAAGTGTTGGCTCCCTCGGCAGTAGCCGCTGCGGGTCAGATGTGGACCGATTCGGCTCAGATGCAGGATAATCCTACACCAAGGGCTATAACCGCCGCGGAAGTTCAGAGCACCAAAGCAGAGTTTGTTCAGGCAGCAAAAAATGCAATAGAAGCAGGCTTTGATGGTGTTGAATTACATGGCGCAAACGGGTATTTGCTTGAGCAATTCCTGTCACCTTTCAGTAATATCCGCACCGATAATTATGGTGGCAGTATAGAAAACCGTGTACGATTTGTGCTGGAAGTAGTAGCTGATGTAGCTGCCGCTATTGGTGCCGACAGAACAGGTATACGTTTGTCGCCTTATGGTGTAGCCAGCGACATGCCACACTATCCTGAAATTGACGCTACATATAAATACCTGGCGGAAAAATTGAATGAATTAAATATCGCTTATATACATCTGGTTGACCATTCAGCCATGGGAGCGCCCGCAGTACCAATTGAAATAAAACAAGCGATCCGCAATGCATTCAAAAATACTTTGATCCTGGCCGGCGGCCTGACCAAAGATACCGGCGAAGCCCTGTTAGAAAGCGGTTTAGCCGATTTGGTAGCTTTTGGTCGCCCATTCATCAATAATCCCGATCTGGTTGAACGCTTTGAAAACAATGAGCCATTGTCAACTGATTTGCATTTAGACCTGTTTTATACGCCAGGTGCAAAAGGTTATACTGATTACCCGGTTTATCAGGAGCAATCGGCGTAAATTATCCTGTCTGAATCAGAATTTACAGAATTAGAGAATTTTCAGAATTCTCAGTTGCGCCGTTGGTGAAAAATATTGGTTGCTGAAATTAGCAAAGGAGATTAGCATCCCGTAGGTATGCAACCTGAACATTATACCAGCGCTTTTATAAAAACCACAAGCCGGGAGGCTTGCGGCAGCAGACAGCGGATGACAAAACATCAATCCAAAAAAAAGGCCGGGTTCCTAAAAGAACCCGGCCTTTTCACAGAAAATTTCAAAATTTCAAATCCTCAAATTTTCAAATCGTCATATTTTCAAATTTTCAAATCACCCAATCACTTCCCCATCCACACATTATTTTTCGTGTCAAAGTCAGCAAGTTGATGATCCGGATCGATTTCAACTTTGGTTAGAGTGGAAGTCGACGGGTATTTAAATTTCCAAACCCCACCAGCGCGTTGCCAGATATTTACCGGCAGGTGTATGATCTCGGTCTTACCATTCGATTGGGTAATTGCCAGGTCGACAGGCATAGCCATTTTCTCTTTATTCACCAGAGTTATGATCGCGCCGTTAGCCGGATCGTTTTTGACATAGGTTACAGATTGTACCGCCTGGTCGAGTTTCCAGGTAGTAAAGAACCATTCTTTCCAGAACCAGTTCAGGTCTTCGCCTGCAGCATCGTTCATCGTCCGGAAAAAATCATAAGGCAGGGGATGTTTGAATGCCCAGCGCTTGATGTACTCATTGAAGGCATAATCAAAACGATCGGGACCCAGTACTACATTGCGCAGCATATCCAAACCGGCCGAGGTCTTCACGTAATATTGCCCATAGTCATTTAATCCCATTGCTTCGGGCGCAACCATTAAAGGGTCTTTTAATATTTTTAAATAACCAACCAGGTTATGTGCGGGCCTTGCAGACGTGTCATCGTACTCTCCATGATTGAACATTTTGGTAGAGTATTCATTGATAAAGGTATTGAAACCTTCATCCTGCCACATATATTTCCGTTCGTTAGAGCCCACGATCATCGGGAACCAGTTATGGCCGATTTCGTGCGTGATATCGCCCCAAAGTCCGCCATTCTTCAGGTTGTCCAGACAGAAGACAATGCCCGGATATTCCATACCCAAGGCTACACCTGCAACAGTTGTGGCAGAATTCCATGGGTATTCATAGTATTTGTTGGAGTAGATCTCGATGCTGTACTTCAGGTATTCAGTTCCGCGTCCCCATGAATTTTTACCTGCACTCTCGGCAGGATATGCCGCCATTGAAATACCCTTACGTCCCGAAGGAAAGTTGATCCTTGCTGCATCCCAGATAAATGCTTTCGAAGCTGCCCATGAAATATCACGGGTATTCAGCATTTTAAAATGCCATGTTTTGGTTCCTGCGGCCTTATCATTCTGACCAACCTCATCCGGTTTGGTTATAAATACAGTTTGATCACTATTACGTGCTTCTGTCAGTCGTTGCTGTTGTGTGGTACTCAGCATTTCAGCACCATTTTGCAGGTCGCCCGAGCCTACTACCAACATGCTGGCCGGAGCGGTAATATAGTAGTCGAAATCGCCGTATTCGCAGTAAAACTCGCCAAGGCCCATATAAGGTAGTGTGTTCCATCCTTCAACATCATCATAAACACACATGCGTGGGTACCATTCGGCGATCTCATAAACGTAGCCCGCTTTGAATTTTTTACGACCCATTCGATCGGCGCCATACATAGGCACTGCAAAGCTGTATTTTATTTTGAGTTCAATTTTTGCGCCGTTGCCTGCAAGTGGTTCTTTTAAACGGATTTGCATCCTGGCATCGCTGATAACCGGCTCGACGGTATATACCTGGCTGTTATAGCCGACAGCAACGGATGCTATATGGTAACCACCTTTGCTAAAGCCTTTTACATCAAAACGGTCGCCATTCATCGGGGTGGTTGCCCAGCCCCTTGAATTGGGTATAAAAAGATTCTGATCTAATTGCAGCCAAAGATAATCGAGTTTATCCGGGCTATTATTGGTATAACTGATAACTACTTCGCCGGTCACCGTTGTATCCTGCTGACCCTCATCAAGTGTAGCATGGATGGTGTAATCGGCACGGTTTTGCCAGTAATGCGCACCTGGCGCGCCATTAGCTGAACGGGTATCACCACAGGTAACCGGCCAGGTGATCGGGCCAAAAGTTTCCTGGTGATCGTACTTGATAGAATCGGGAGTTTGTGCTCCGGCAGTGATCGCCGAAAAAATTACGAGGCAGAGCCCGGCAAAGAGTTTAAGTTTCAATTGGTTCATTACTTGAAGTGTTTCAAAGACAAAGAAACCAATTTTATGCGTTGTTTGTTAATTTAACAGGGTGAAAAATGAAAAGCGGTAGCTATTTGCCAATTTCAGACACTAAAATTACTTAATTGATTTCCCAATTTTGCATCTTCGCAACTCGTCAATTGCCCCATGAACCGTCTCGCCAATTCAGCCTCACCCTATTTGTTGCAGCATGCCCATAACCCGGTCGATTGGTTTCCCTGGGGCCCTGAAGCTTTGCAAAAAGCCAAAGATGAAAATAAGCTGATCCTGGTTAGTATCGGCTATTCGGCATGCCATTGGTGTCATGTGATGGAGCATGAGAGTTTCGAAGATGAAAAGGTGGCGGCTGTAATGAACGAAAATTTTGTCTGTATCAAAGTTGACAGGGAAGAACGCCCGGATATCGACCAAATATATATGGCGGCGGTTCAATTGATGACCGGCAGGGGAGGCTGGCCACTGAACTGTATCTGTCTGCCCGACCAACGCCCTATTTATGGTGGTACTTATTTCAGGAAAAACGACTGGCTCAGTCTGCTGTTCAACCTGGCAGACTTTTATAAGAATAAACCGGAGGAAGCCGAAGACTATGCCAGTAAGTTGACGGATGACATCGTTAAATTCGAGAATTTTAGTCCTGTCACTGACGAGAAGAAATACAGCCGCGCTGATCTGGAAGCGATTGTCAAGAACTGGCAACGCTATTTTGATAAAGTTGAAGGTGGCATTGGCTCGGCACCAAAATTTCCGATGCCAAATAACTGGCAGTTTTTGATGCGCTATGCGCATTTGATGCAGGACGCTGATATCGCTGCTCAGGTAAAACTAACGCTGCATAAAATGGCCTTTGGTGGTATTTATGATCATGTTGGCGGTGGTTTTGCCCGATATTCAGTTGACGGACGCTGGCATGTACCGCATTTCGAAAAGATGCTGTACGATAATGCGCAATTGTTAAGTTTATATACCGAAGCAGCTGTATGGTCTTATGATCCCTTATACCAACAAATAGCCGGCGAGATCATCCAATTCGTTAAACGGGAACTGACCTCACCTAATGGTGGTTTTTATTCGGCATTGGATGCCGACAGTGAGGGTGTAGAAGGCAAATTTTACACCTTTACCAAAGCTGAGATCGAAACCGTATTGGGAGATGATGCTGCGGTTTTCTGTATCTATTATAATATAACCGATGACGGCAACTGGGCCGAAGAAGAAACCAATGTGCTTTTTAGAAAAGATACAGATGTTCAACTGGCTGAAAAGCTGGGTAATAGTATGCCAGAATTGCGATCGGCAATAAGTGCTGCACGTGAAAAACTTTTAAATTACCGAAGCAACCGGGTACGACCTGGGCTGGATTTTAAAATACTAGCCTCGTGGAACGGACTAACGCTAAAAGGCTTATGTGATGCTTACCGGGCCTTTGACCAACAGGAGTACCTGGAAATTGCCTTGACCAATGCAGCATTTATCTTAAATGATCTGGTCGATCCCGCTGGTCGTTTGAGGCGTATTTACAGCGAAAAATCGCAGTTAACGCAATCCTTTGCCTTTCTGGACGACTACGCAAATGTAATTGATGCATTTATTGCTTTATATGAGGGCACTTTTGATGAACAATGGCTGATCAAAGCAAAAGAGTTGACTGAAATTGCTATTGATTTATTTTACGATAAAGAGCAGGGAATGTTCTTTTATACATCAGCGGATGATGAACAATTGATCGCCCGTAAGTACGAGCTGATGGACAGCGTGATACCGGCATCTAATTCAGTAATGGCGCATAATTTGAAGAAACTGGGTTTGTTTTTTGACGATGAAAATTTTGGCAGTATCGCATTGCAATTGTTAAATAATATTGCCCCGCAAATTGAAAAATACGGTTCGTCGTATTCAAACTGGGCTGCCCTGATGCTGAACGAAGTATTTGGTTTATATGAGCTTGCCATAACGGGCGAAAATTTTGAAGAAACGCGTCGGAATTTTGAAAAAAACTACGTTCCGAACAAAATTATCTTGGGAGGTAAAAAGGGAATTTTACCTTTGCTGCAGGGCAGGTTTGCAAAAGAAACCCGGTTATTTGTTTGTCGCGATAAAACCTGCGGCCTACCGGTTAACGATATAGAAAACGCCCTTAAACAAATCAAATAAAAACAACAGCAAAAAAATATGAAGATTGAACCAAAAACGGTAGTGTCATTAACCTACGACCTGTATGTAAAGGACGAAAATGGCAAAGAAGGTTTAGTAGAAAGTGCTACTGCAGAGCAGCCCCTGGCATTTTTATTCGGCGAAGGGCAGATGCTCCCGAGGTTCGAAGAAAACTTAAGTACCCTTTCGACCGGCGACCTATATGATTTTCAGCTTTCGGCAGAAGATGCTTATGGCAACTATGACGAAGAAGCGGTAGCTAATTTACCTTTAGAGGTTTTTGCAGGCAATGATATACCTCCGGTTGGCAGTATCATACCTTTACAGGATAACCATGGCAATCATTTCCAGGGCCAGATCGTTTCGGTAGCAGAAGATGCAGTAATTGTGGATCTTAACCATCCTATGGCTGGAC
>CAIPDP010000198.1 GCA_903863845.1 uncultured Mucilaginibacter sp.
AAAAACAGCAGCTGATCGTATTCAAGCTCTGTTTGAAAGGTGTTTATTTTTTGAAGAGATTTATGCATCTTTGCAGCGAATTTTGGTCCCATAGCTCAGCTGGATAGAGCAACAGATTTCTAATCTGTAGGTCTTAGGTTCGAATCCTAATGGGATCACTGAAAAAAAAGCCGTTTCTTTGTCTAAGAAATGGCTTTTTCTTTGCATAAAGGCACTTTTTGGTGCCTGCCATATCTTGAAATGACGACCGTCGTATCATCAAGTTTTACACAGTTTTTTGTTGAATTTAACGCAAAACCGGTACAAATACGTCACAAAAGTTTAGCGTGCTAAAAATGTTAAATGGCAACAATATGCGTAAAGATTTTTAAGCACCATTTGAAAGCAGATGGTTCTTACAATGTGAAAATCAGGATTTTTCACAAAAATGAAAATAGTACATCGATTGGAGAATACGGAGGCCTTGACCACCTAATTCCGAAATGTCGAACAGGTGATTCCGATACACATTGACCATGTTAACATATTGATGGTTAATTTGATTATTCTTTACTTTCAACACAAATCGGTGCTCAAGAGCGCACGGAATATACTGGTCAAAGTCTCCGGAATGTCCATTTAAATCCCCCCGCTCCCGCGTGTTTGCAACTCGTGGTAAGTTATAAAAAGCTTCCAGCTTAATGCAAATATCCAAACGCCCTTCGGAAGGATTCTTTTACACCAATTTTCAATTAAGCTTTTTTTCAGGGCCCTTTGCATACCGGCAGCCAACCCCGATAATCATCCTGTCAAGCAACGTTATCCGCCAGGTATTCCCAAGGTGCAGCCAGACATTTACTTTACTTCATTACTCCGGTTTTTAATTTGGTACGATGTTTAGGGTCAGCAAATAGCGTGACCCATGTCATTGTTTTGGTGGAAAGTTATCGCCAATTTTAACTACCAAATTTAGTATGATGAAAACTATCGTCAGACTACCTCACTTAAACTGGCTTCCCAAAATTCTATTAATTGGAATTTTGATGCTGTGTTCACTATTGGGTTTTGCATCAAAAAACGCTGTCAGTTTTAAAAATCAAAAATTAAACGATACTACGGTTGGCTCATTCATTAAGCAATACCTGGGTGATGGAAATAAGGTTATTTTATTAGCATATCCGAAGTCTGTCCGTCGATTCTATAGTACATTTGGCATGGAGGCTGCCTGGGTAGTTCAAAGCAATACAAGGCAAACATGGCAAGCAATGATGCTGCTGGATTGCGTTTTGCAATATGGATTAACGCCCGGCGATTATCACCCCCGGGAGCTGCTGTACGATCCGCTGCATACAATGATCGAAGAACCTGCCAGGATCAGCAATGCGAAAAAAGCCAAATTCGACATTCTGCTTACTGATGCGCTTATTGCCCTAATGAATAACCTACATTATGGGAAACTGAACCCGCAATATTCGGCAGATCTGTTAGACGATGGGCTGCTGCCTTCATTCCATGCCGAAGTTGCCTTATTAAGCGCCAGGCAGCAGGTTGAATTTATAAGGGCGATTGAGATGGCTCAACCACACGCAATTCAATATACTGCCATGCAGGATAAATTGAGGCAGCTTCGGGGTGTTTACAAAGAAGACTGTTACGAAACCCCCGAAACCGAAGTAACCAAAATTGCCATTAATATGGAAAGGTTACGTTGGGCCGCAATTGACTCTGGCCTT
>CAIPDP010000199.1 GCA_903863845.1 uncultured Mucilaginibacter sp.
ATAGTGCAGCCATATTTAAGGCTGTCGGTCTCCATGAAGGATTTAAGCTCGCCGATATGGGTATCAACAAATGTCGCGGCATCCAATTTTTGAAATAAATAGCCGATCAAATTAACTTTTTTGTCGACCGTGATCAACGTCGTGTTGGGTGCTTTGGCTGGTATTGCCAGAAAGCTGTAATGCGTGTTTTTGTTGTTCGAATGATCGTCAATTGTAAAAACGCCGTCTTTGATATTCACTTTTAATTCCAGTTCGGGGTAGTTGATATTGAAAAAGGAGGTGTCTTTTTTGATCACTATTTTGGCCGTATCGGCAGCTGGAATCTTGCGCAGATCTTGTCGCCATTCTTTCCATTTTACTGGTGTAGAAAGAACCCGGTATACGTTAAAAAATGACGAGTTAACTGTGATCGTTTCTTCTTGTGTTGCCGGTATGAATAAGGCGATCACGACAATTAAAACAGGAACTATCAATATAACTTTTTTCATCTTTAGTGTTTATAATTTCAGGCAGACCGCGAAAATACGAAAAATTTGTTCAGCGTATAAAAACAGGCTTTTTTCGGTCAGGATGCTTTGTATCTTCGGCATAATTCGATACTTTTAAAAACCAAAATAAACTATAAGGATTGCAAAAATAATGTGGTGCTATGTGTTCGGTATCAATATGATCCCGGCTAAAAGTGAAGTGAAATCTTTTCTTAAAAGACCACAAAATAAAGTAATTAATGACCAATTTTTCAAAATACACCGTTCGCCGGGTATGGAGTTTTCCATTTATTAGCCTCCTTTTGTTGGTGTTGGTCAACTTGTCATCCTGTAAAAAGAATACCGCTGAAAAGGCATTATTTGAACTGCTCGATTCCACAAAAACCGGTATCAAATTCAATAATAAACTAAATGAAGATGATGCGCCGGGTATTTTAAACTACCTGTATTTTTATAACGGCGGGGGTGTTGCCATAGGCGATGTGAACAACGATGGCTTGCCGGACATTTTCTTTACGTCGAATAAAAAGGGTGGCAATAAGCTTTACATCAACAAAGGTAATTACCAGTTTGAAGATGTCACCCAAAAAGCTGGTCTGGCCGGTACCGCCGACTGGAGCACCGGGGTAACCATGGTTGATATAAACAATGATGGTTACCTTGATATTTACGTTTGTGCCGTGGCCGGTAAGCTGGGCCTCAAGGGCCATAACCTATTGTACATCAACAACCACGATGGAACGTTTACTGAGCGCTCGGCAGAATATGGGCTTGATTTTTCCGGTTACTCCACACAGGCTGTTTTTTTTGATTATAACCATGATGGCAAACTGGATTGCTTCCTTTTGAACCAGTCGAATCACTCGGTAGATACCTATGGCGATACCTCGCTGCGCAGAAAAGTAAATAACCTTGCCGGCAGTAAATTATACCTGAATCAAAACGGGCATTTTGTTGATGTTACTCAAAAATCGGGCATTTACAGCAGCGCGCTGGGTTATGGTCTTGGTGTAGCGGTAGGCGATTTGAACAACGACGGCTGGGACGATATTTACGTAGGTAACGACTTCCACGAGAACGATTATTACTATATCAATAACCACGACGGCACATTTACTGAATCGGGGGCAAAGCATTTTAATCATTATAGCCGCTTTAGCATGGGTAATGATATGGCCGATTTTAACAACGATGGCCAGTTGGACATCGTTACTGCCGACATGCTTCCCGGCGATGAGAAAATATTGAAAACTTATATGGGCGATGAGTCCTATGACCAGTACCAATACAAAATTGTGAATGGCGGGTTTCAGTA
>CAIPDP010000200.1 GCA_903863845.1 uncultured Mucilaginibacter sp.
CAGCGATTGGCTCGTATAATTTTAAAAAAATAAAATGCCTTCAGTTTTTGATTCGAACAAATCACCTATATTTATTCAACCCTAAATTATAACAAGCAACAATGAGCCAACAAGAAAACCATCTTAACCGTCGGCGGTTTTTGACGCAATTATCGCTAATCTCAGCTGCCATGGTAGCACCACGCTATGTGATGGGCTGCAAATCGGCATCAGATAAAGTCAATTTGGGCTTTATCGGAACAGGCAAACAGGCGCTAGGTCTGCAGGAATCTTTTTTAAAAACCAATGCGGTAAATATCCTCGCAGCTGCTGACGTTTATGAAGCGAAATTGCAACATTTTGCCAGCACGCTTACCGGTTGCGAGTTGTATCATGATTTCAGGAAAATACTCGACCGAAAGGATATTGACGCTGTTGTGATAGCGGTGCCCGATCACTGGCATGCTGTTATATCCATTTTAGCGGCGCAGGCCGGTAAAGACATCTACTGCGAAAAACCATTGTCTCTTACTGTAAAAGAAGGCAGGGCGATGGTGACTGCTGCCGGGCAGCATAAGCGTGTATTCCAAACAGGCAGTATGCAACGTTCATGGCCCGAGTTCAGGCAGGCTGTTGAACTGGTACGTAATGGCTATATAGGTGACATAAAAACCGTAAGAGTAAACGTTGGACCACCGCCTAAACCTTATGACCTTCCTGAAGAAACTATTCCGGCTGGCGTGGATTGGGATTTTTGGTTGGGACCTAATGTAAAACCCGTAGTCTTTAATCATAACCTGGCACCGGGTTTGAAGGATGATTTTTGGGCACACTGGCGCGATTATAAGGAATTTGGCGGCGGCGGCATGACCGACTGGGGCGCACACATGTTTGATATTGCGCAATGGGGTTTGGATATGGATGCCAGCGGACCAATATCGGTAACACCGCCGGATAATGAACACCCTTTCCTTACCTATCAGTATGCCAATGGTATCACTATGACCCATGAGCCCAGCAAAGGCGACCAGGGCTTAACTTTTGTTGGCACCAAAGGCGAGATACATGTCGTACGCGGTAAACTGGAAACCAATCCGCCTGAACTAAGAGATAAAGTGATTGGCGACAGCGAAAAACACGTGTACAAAAGCGAAAATCATTATGATGATTTCCTGCAGGCCATACGCAAACGTAGCAAACCTGTTGCTGATGTCGAGATCGGGCATCGTACCGCAACCGTATGCAATATAGGCAATATCGCCTATGCCTTGAATCGCCCGCTGAAATGGGATCCGGTAAAAGAAGTTTTTGACGATGCCGAGGCTAATAAATTAACAGGCAGGGAAATGAAGAAAGAGTGGAATATTTTGTAGTTCTGGTTTTTCAACAATCTATTTCATTCTGAGCAGGAGGACGAAGAATTTAAGACTCGGTACTCTAAAACAGTTTTGCTAATTTTTTTTTAATTTGTTAATATGACCATCGTAGTTAAACCTCATAATAAAAATGAAGAAATGGAACTACTTGCTTTTCTTGACCGTATGAAATACGACTACAGTCGGGAAGAGCCTGTTGCCTTATCTGAAACTCAATTACAAGAGACATTAAAAAGGGACCGTTTGTATGAAGACGGCAAAACTGACACCTTCAGCATCGAGGATATTATTACTCATTTTAAGCTGAAAGCATAATCCAGCATTGTTTAAAATTCTGGTTTTCCCACCTGCTATAATATCCCAAAAAAGCCGTATAAGTTCATTTACTAAACCCATCCAGCAAATGTAGCTGATGCGGGTCGTAAATATGCCCGGCCTTGATCACGGTGGTGACATTGCGTATATCTCGAATATTTTTGAGCGGATCGCCATCAACGATGATCAGATCGGCGCTTTTACCTTCTTCTACAGATCCCGAAGTTTTGTCAAGATTCAATACCCTTGCCGGTATTATTGTTGCAGTTTGTATAGCATCAGCTGGTGTTAGGCCCGACTGTACATAAAGCTCCAGTTCGCGGGGAACGCTAAAGCCAGGAAATCCCTGATCAGTTCCTGCAACAATGGTTACTCCCCCATCATGCAATTGTTTTACAATAGCTACCATACTTTCATATAGTGGTTTGAATTTTTTCGCACCGGCGGCGTCTTCTCCTGTATTTTTTAACAAAGCCTGTAAGGGCAGTGGCAATGTATAAAAGGCAGGTTCAATTACTGAAATATCATCGCTTATCGAGCGGAAACTCATCTCAAAAACGCCCAAAGTTGGGTCAATAACGGTATTGTGTTTCTTCAAAAAAGAAATAACCGCCTTGCTCGTTGAATCATCGAAATTGATCGAACGATCTTTATTACGTTTCATCACCGAATACACGTATTGCACATGATTCACCATATCCATACCCGAATCAACACCGGCCTGGATGGTCATCCCGATTGGAATATGCCCCGTAACGGTCAGCCCCTGTTTATGCGCTTCGTCGCAAATTGCTTTAACGATAGCTGGCTTTACCGAGCTGTATATTTTGATCTGTCCAAAACCATTGCTTTTATAACGATCCACGGCTTTAATGGCTTCTTCTTTGGTATCAGCCTGTATGATACCTAAGGCAAATTGCCCTTTACCATCGATGATACCGGCCTTAATAATGAGCGGCCCCACTCCTTTTCCGTCATCGATCGCCTGTTTGATCGCATTGATAAAATCATATTCATTGCCACAATCGCGCACGGTTGTAACGCCCGCTGCGAGGTAAGCCGGCCCCCATTCTGCCTGCTCAAAATGCGCATGCATATCCCATAATCCCGGAAAGATCATTTTGCCGGTGGCATCGATCACCTTTGCACCTGCAGGAATACTTACTTCCCCCTTTTTGCCGACTTTTTTTATGATACCATTTTCGATGATCAATACCGCATCCGGAATACTCTTTTCGTTTACAACATCATAAACTGTACCGCCCGTAATAGCGATAAGTTTTTCGGCCTGGCTGCCCAACCCTGCTGATTTGGTAAACAGACGCATGCTATAGGTTGCAGTCTTACCAATAAGCTGAGGTAACAGATCCTCATAAGCTTCCCTAACTGATTCAAACTTGTCAAACTCGGCATCATTGGTGATGATGGCAATAACCTGACCCTGTTTGTCGGTCCAGACAAATTCATTACCCCAGATCAGGCCGCCAATCGTATACCGGTCTAAACTGAGTGCTACGCCTTTCAGGCTAACTTCATCTTGTCCATCGAGCCGGATCTGTACCGAACCAACAGGTAGAATTGGGATATTGGCAGGCCTGCCATGTTTTTTCCAGAATTGTATCAGCACCTGCTGAACGATAGTGGGTGCATAACCTGCTACCGGGAAAGTTATAGCTGATATTTTTTTATGATATACCGAATCATCCACTTTAACATAAGCCTCTTTTCCATTGATCCTGATCGTATCATTGACCGTAGCACCGCGCGCCACATTACCTTTAATAGAAAGTGAAAGAGGATCCAAAGCCGGATTTACACGCAGTTCGGCTTTTAAAGGAACCGGAGAACCACGGTCGACAAATTTGAAATCAGCCCCATAGATATTGGCATCTTTTTCATGGCTTAACTGATAAGTTTCTTTACCGATCTTTTGCTGGAATTTATGGAGCAGGAAGGTGCCGGTATCGGTAGCAGAGGTTTGGGCATGAGCATAGGTAAATACTACACCAGAAGCAAGCAGCAGCAAATATTTTTTCATCGGGAAAGCTTGTTAATGACAAGTAAATTTATCATTTATTTCATGAAGTGGTAGGTAAGCTTCGCCAATGTTGCGGTTTTTGAAAAATAAAGCCTGAATCGGCAGCGTGTTTATCCACTACCAAAGCCGGTCAGTCTTTCAAAATTACTACTACAGCTTCTCGCCGTGCTGGCTAATATCCAAACCAACCAATTCTTCTTCTTTGGATACCCGCAATGGCGAGATCATATCGGTGATCTTCAATAACAATAAGGATCCGAAAAACGAGAACACGGATGCAGCAACCAGGGCAATACACTGCACAAAGAATAAATGCGTCTCGCCAAAGAATAAACCGTTGCCTGTGGTATTGCCGGGGTTAACGTTTTGATGGGCAAATACACCTGTCAACAACATACCTACCATACCGCCCACACCATGGCATGGAAAAACGTCTAAAGTATCATCAATAGAAGTACGGGTGCGCCATTCAACCACCAGGTTGCTTACTAATGCCGAAATTATCCCTATGGCCAATGAATGCGGGATGGAAACATACCCGGCTGCAGGTGTAATGGCCACCAGACCCACCACTGCACCAATGCAGGTACCCATGGCTGATGGCTTTTTATTGCGTAGCATATCAAAGAATATCCAGGTTAAACCAGCTGCAGCCGAAGCAGTTGTACTGGTGGCAAGCGCATTTACTGCCAAATGGTTAGCGCCAAAGGCCGAGCCCGCGTTAAAGCCAAACCAACCAAACCATAGTAGACCGGTACCGATGATCACATAGGTTACACGTGCAGGTGCATGGCTGGTTTCCGTACGCCCTTTAAGGTAAATGGCAGATGCCAATGCCGCCCATCCGGCCGACATGTGTACAACTGTCCCACCGGCAAAATCAAGTACACCCAGTTTCGACA
The DNA here is from genome assembly GCA_903863845.1 of uncultured Mucilaginibacter sp. Taxonomy (GTDB): domain Bacteria; phylum Bacteroidota; class Bacteroidia; order Sphingobacteriales; family Sphingobacteriaceae; genus Mucilaginibacter. The sequence goes on from CAIPDP010000200.1 coordinate 4,611, forward strand.
AAATACCATCAGGGTGCCAGGTGGCATGTGCCAGTGGCGAGAAAATGAAGATGGAAAACAAACAAAGGAAAACGATATAACTATTAAACCGGATGCGCTCGGCAAATGCACCTGTTATCAAAGCCGGAGTGATAATGGCAAATTTTAACTGGTACATGGCAAAAAGCAACAATGGAATAGTAGGCGCCAGTTTCCAGGTTGCATTGCCGAGCATGCCTTTCATCATAAAATAAGTTGCAGGGTTGCCAATGATGCCATGAAAGGAGTCGCCGAAAGCCAGACTGAAACCGAATATACCCCAGATAACCGTAATGATCACCATACAAACCACGCTTTGCAACATGGTTGAGATCACGTTCTTTTTATTCACCATACCGCCATAGAAAAAGGCAAGTCCCGGCGTCATGATCAAAACCAAAGCCGTTGACATCAGCATCCAGGCTACATCACCGGTATTAAAATTAGCTTTAGTGTGATCGGTAATCTCTACCGATGGGAAAAGAAAAGTCAACAAAAGTACTACCAGTATCAACTGGAAGGGTAAATAACGCTTCATAATTCAGGACAATAATCGGTTTATAATTGCGGCATCTAAATTACTATTTTATCTAAAAAATGAGCGATATTTTTTGATTTTTTTAAGATTTTATCGATTTGGTTAGCAATTACAAATATTTGTAAGCAAAACCCGGAAATATTCCAAAATACAATACGATGAGTACGATGATGGCTATGGTAATAAATAATGCCCTGCTTCCGCTCGCAAAACCGGTAGTCCGTTCGGTTTTATAGAGAAATAGATTGCGGGGAATTTTAATATAGTAAAACAATGATACTACTGTTGTGATGGCACCGGTGATCATGAGCAAAAGCAAAGCTATTTGGTGCGTGTCTTTATAAACCCCATAAACTGCCGAAAAAGCCAAAAGCTTGCCGTTAAAACCTGCTGTAAGCGGGATTCCGGTAAGCGAAATTAAAATAATAATAAAAGCAATGCTGGCCATGGGGTATTTAAAACCAAGACCCTTATACCCTTCTATATCTTCGGCACCGGCAATTTCTTCAAAAAAACTGGCCAGCATCCAGGCTGCGGTACTGGCTAAAGCATAGGCCAGCAAATAAAACCTTAGTGCCGAAATTCCTTGTCCATCTAAATTAAAGTTGACGAGCGCCATGATGGCAAAACCAGTATGACCAATGCTCGAATAAGCCAGCATGCGCTTCACATTGTTTTGCAGGGTAGCCGCGAAATTACCGGCGATCATGGTGATGATACCAATTACGGCAAGCAATAGCTGGAAATCGAAGGCTTTCCATTGTACCGAAGGGTCGATGAATGGAGAAAGAAAATTGATCAGTAAAGCAAATGCGGCGATCTTTGGTACGGTAGATAAAAAGGCTGAGATCGGTGTTGGTGCTCCTTCGTAAACATCGGGTACCCAAAAATGCAGGGGAACAAAGGATAGTTTAAAGCCTATGCCGACTAAAAAAAGAATTAAGGCAAGGCCTGCGGTCAGTGGATTGGCATGTGCCAAACCGGAGGTCAGGGCGCCGGTGTACAGATCGAGCGTACCGCTCAATCCATAGAGTAAAGAAATTCCGTAGAGCATGATGGCGGAACATGCCGCCCCGAATAATACATATTTCAGACCCGCTTCGCTGCTCCATTTCCTTTCAGTACGGTAAACCACCATCAGGTAAGAAGTAATGGATACCATTTCGACCGACAGGTATATCGATAATAGATTGGCAGCCATCGACATCAGATGAAGACCGAGGATAGCTGCAAGGGTAATGGTATACAGGTCGGATAATTTTTTTGAATGGGAACGCAAGTCTGCGTCCCATTCAAAATATAGCAACATCAGGATCGAGATAAGGTCGATCAATATTTTAAATTTCAGTCCCGCTGTATGCAGGATAAGCATGTTATTAAAAAACAATGCCGTATTTTCCAGCATGGGCGCCTGTTGGAGATCTTTTAACAAAACGATCACCATACCTGCGATCGCTATTGTACGGCACAACCAGCCACTTCGCCTGCCAAATAACAGATCGGTTAACAAAACCAGCACCAACAAGGCCGCAAGGTATATTTCCGGCATGAATAGCGGCAGGCTATCTAATACCTGGTTGAGTTGTTGGTGTAGTGATGGAAACAAACCTTGCATATTAACTATTGTACGATGACCGATTGGCTTTTAGGGTATTTAACTAAATATTTTAATTCAACTTTTTTATCATCCTGCGGGCTCAGCTGAAAATCCCAGGTTACTTTCCCGCTCTTTTCGTCAAGCTTACCACCGGATAGCTCCTGCTTTTCTACCTCGATCGACGAATTCTGCGATACCGGTATCTGATCTTCTACCAGCAAATTTATCAATTGGTTCTTACGGTTCTTCACTTCTATTTCCCAATCGCGTGTTTCTTTCCGGTTCGAGCCCAGATTTTGCTTCTCGGTCAGCGTTTTAACAGAAGTACGTGTAACCACAATATTCTTATCGGCACCCAATGATAAATTCAGCGTATCGGCTGTAGCATTAGCATCTATGACCGATTTGCCGATAAATGTACCTTCAAAAAACAAATTAGCCTCACCCGAAAGAAAATTATATTTATTCCAATCGGTTAACTTCGCTGTTAAAAACACATCGGTACTTACTTTTGGCACCACGGCATATTGGTAGATGGCTTTCAGATCAAACTCATTGATATCAACCGTACATTGCTTGCCATCATTCGTAATGGTATAAGGATCGGTGATATCAAACTCTATATTGGTTTGGTTTTCCACCTGGTTGACTTCAATAGGTAGGGTTGCTTTTGACACCCCTGCAGCCTGGCCCTGGAGTATATTTTTCTCATTGATACTACTTGTACCCCTGATATATACCGCGCTGCTTGCGCCTGGCTGAGCATCCATGCTAATGGTAGACGTGGCTCCGGTTACATCGCTTTTACGCTGGGTACCATAGCCGGTAACCACAACCTCATTGAGCGCATTAGACGAAGGTTCGAGCCTGAAACTTGCCTGACCGCCGGTAATTGCAGTTTCCTGAACTTTATATCCAATATAGGATGCAACCAGCGCTTGCGCGCCATGGGGTAATTGTAAAGAGTAATTACCGTTCGCATCGGTGACCGCCCCGATCGATGTCCCCTTAACTTTAATGGTAGCTCCAGGCAGCGGTTGATTGTCATCACCGTCTACAATTCTTCCGGAAATAGTATTGGGGATACTTGCAGGATTTGTATAATACATACCATATCCCAGGTAATAAGGATTCAATTCCGGCTTGCTGCCACTTACTGAGGGGTTGCCGGTTGATAGCGTCAGCCGGATATTCTTCCATTCCTCACCACATTGCTGAGAAACATTGGCCTTGTAAGAGATCTGTATCGGGCTATTGATATCTTTTGCCCTGATATCATAGGTTGGAAACCAGGCTGCACTGCGTACAACATAACTCAGGGAAAATTCGGCTTGCAATGCAGTTTTTGAAGATATAGTCACGATCACATTGCTGGTAGCCGTTGAAATCCCTTTTGAAAGATCGGCCAGTTGCTTGTCGTATTTCTGCAGTTCCCGGTTCAGATCCTCGATTTCACTGTTGATCGCCTGCTCTTTTTTCCGGATCTCGGTAAAACGTTCGGTCTGAAAATCCAATACCTGTTTCAACTTTACCACATCTAACCCTGTAGTTTCGCCCGATACTACCTGGTTTTTACGCAGCAGGTTAGCTTCCTCTTCGTAAATAGTTAAAAAATTGCTTTCAAAATTGATCTTATCCCGAAGTGCTTTTTGTTTGGCTCTGAGTTCTTCGGCTGTAGTTTGTTTGGCCTGCTCGTTAATAAAATCCATTTCGTGCTTTACCGCAAGGATCGTGAAGGGCCCATTGGCATGCACCTGTATGCTTTGGGCGTCAATATCAGGCGAAAGGTTATTAAAAATGAGTGTCGATGTACCCTGCTTGATACTGACATCGGCTGTACGCTTAACCTGTGCCCCGCTCAGGAACACAATAACCCGCTGAACTTTTGAACTGATCTTTTGGCCTTCATCAGCTTGTGATGTTATTGCAATAAGGGAAAAGCAAACAGCCATTAATGAATTTTTTAACATGGTCTTCGGTTTAAATGAACATTTATTGATTTAACCCCTAAATGGGTTTTGTATCAATGATGCTCTGGCAGCGGCTATTCCATAAAGCTGCAACCGAAAAACCGAATATTTATTTATTACCTAAAAAATGGACCAGTGCCAAAACCGAATCATTTACCTTATCAAACACCAGTGAAGGCATAATACCCAGTGCCAAAGCCAGCGCAGCCAGAGGCAGCAGCGTTAACACTTCACGGGTATTTAGGTCGACTAACGCTGCTTTCCATACATCGCCGCCTTTAAGGGAGAGCGATCCAAAAAACATGCGCTGTAGTGTCCAGAGGAAATAAGCTGCGCTCAGCAATACACCTACTGACCCGGTCACGGCCATCCAATAAGGCAGGAAGCCATTAACGGAGGTCGATTTAAAAGCCCCCAGCAGGGAGAACGATTCACCCATAAATGCTGATAGCCCCGGAAGCCCCAGCGATGCGAAAAACGCGATCAGCACAAAAGTGGTATACTTTGGCATCAGGTTGGCCAGGCCATGGAAATTGTAGATCTCGCGGTCGTGCACCCGGTTATAAATTACGCCGACAAGGAAGAATAACATGGTTGAAAGAAATCCATGACTCACCATTTGCATCAATGCGCCACTAATACCTTCTGTAGTTTGTGAAGCGATACCCAGCAGCACAAAGCCCATGTGAGAAACGGATGAATAAGCGATCAATCGCTTCAGGTCGCGCTGAGCCAATGCGTTCAGTGCGCCATAGATGATGGATATAACACCCAAAAGGCCAAGCCACCAGGCCCCGGAGGCAGCAATATCAGGGAAAATTCCTAAACAGATACGGATGATGCCGTAACCACCTACTTTCAGCAATACACCTGCAAGGATAATTGATACCGGTGTAGGAGCCTCTACGTGTGCATCTGGTAGCCACGTATGCAGGGGCACCACGGGCACTTTAATTGCAAATGCGATAAAGAGTACAACGAAACCAACCGTCCGCGCTGAGATGCCAAAAATGGTCTTGTGCGCCAGAACTGAGAAAACCGATCCCGCATCATAGTTAGCCGGGTTCATCATCTGGATCATGTTAAAAGTATGATTTCCCGTTACCGGATCCTTTACTGACAAGTATAGTCCAACCATCACTAGTAGCATGAACACCGAGCCAAACAGGGTATACAGGAAGAACTTAATGGCTGCATATTGACGCCTTGCCCCACCCCACATGCCGATGAGGAAATAGAGCGGCAGCAGCATCAGTTCGTAAAAAATATAGAACAGGAAAAAGTCCAGAGCGCAAAACACGCCTATAACAGCCGTATTAAGCAGCAGGAACAAGGCAAAATAACCTTTAAGGTTACTTTTGATCTCCCAGGAGGCCAGAGCCGCAATCACCATCACCACTGAAGTTAGCATTACCAGCGTGATGGAAATGCCATCGATCCCCACAAAATAATCGATCTGCATATGCCCCATGCTGCCGAGGTCGAGGTTGATCCAGTGCAGTTTTTGCAGGAACTGGAACTGCGATTCGACATTAACACCGGCAAAACCACTGCCCGTTTTAAATTGCAGGTATAGCATGATGCTGATACCCAATTGCACCAGCGTTGCCAGCAGGTTTATATATTTAAATCCTGCACGCAGCGACGAAGGCAGCACCACGATGAGCAGTGCAAACAACAGGGGAGCGAATATGAGCAGCGACAGTAAATTCATCGGGTTCAGATCAGGATTTTAAAGATAAAAATAGCCAGTATAATTGCCAGCATACTGAACAGGTAATATTGAACTTTCCCATTTTGAAAGCGGCGCGCAAAATTACCGATACCAAGCACTAAAGCAGCAAGCAGGTGTAAAAAGCCATCGACAATATTTTTATCGAGCCATTCGGTCACTTTTGCAAAGGCAAGGGTAATTTTTGACAGCAAATGTAGAAATCCGTCGATAATATTAGGGTCGATCCAACAGGCAAATCGACTTAGTGCCAATACGGGTTTAACTATGATGCGCTGGTAACTGCGGTCTATATACCATTCGTTATAAGAAAACCGAACCAAAAAGGCTGTGGCGGAAATGGGCAGTCTTCTTTGCCCGATATAAATAGTGTAGGCCCAGTACAATACCAGCACAACGCCAAGGTTAACCAATACGGGTATATAAGTTTGGTAAATGCTAAGCTCGTTGGCGGTATCCGCCGAAGAAAAGCCTTTGACCAACCAGGCATTTTCTGACGCCAATGGATTGTATGAAAATAAAGGGAAAAGCGAACCTATCGCCAACAATATCAATGGCAGTTTGTATTGCCAGCCACCATCGCTAATATGCAGATTAATTTTAGGGTTGCTGATAGCCGGTTTAAATTCACCGAAGAACACCTTGTAAACCATTCTGGCAACATAAAATGCCGTCAGCCAACTGGTCAGAAATAACACCAGCGGTAGAAGCTTTTCTATTCCGTTGCGGTCTTCCGCCCATTCAAAGGATCTCACCAGGATACTGTCTTTGGATAAATAGCCGGATGTTAGCGGAAAGCCGATCAATGCAAATCCGCCAATAACAGCGGCAATAAAAGTAAGCGGCAATTTCTTGCGCAAACCGCCCATGGTTTGGATATTCTGAGGGTCGATCTCTAAATTATTCTCCTCTTTGATATGCTGCATTTCGTGGATAACGATACCAGCCACCAAAAACAAGAGACATTTGAAAAAGGCATGTGTAGCCAAATGAAAGAGCGAAGAAGAATAAGCCCCGATACCCATAGCTGCTACCATAAAACCTAATTGGGAAATGGTAGAATAGGCCAGGATCCTTTTCAGATCATTTTGCGTGAGCGCGATAGTTGCGGCCATAAAGGCGGTAAAGGTGCCGATAATAGCCAGTATCGTGAGCTCATCCGGGGTGAAGAAAGGGTAAAATCTTCCCAGCAAAAACACACCAGCGGCAACCATAGTCGCCGCATGGATCAATGCAGAAATAGACGTGGGCCCTTCCATAGCATCCGGCAGCCAGGTATGCAACGGAAATTGCGCCGATTTTGCCGCCACCGCCAGGAACAAGCCTGCGCAGGCTAAATATTGCCAGTTGGTTGGTATGGCTATTGTTTTCACAAGCGCATTGGCACCAAACAGCTGTGTAATATCAAATGTATGGCAGGAAACAAACAAGGTTATGATGGCGGTTAACAAGCCAATATCCCCTATCCTGTTCATAATGAAGGCTTTTTTATTGGCAAGGATGGCTTTGGGTTTGGTGAACCAGAAGCCAATTAAAAGGTACGATGAAAAACCAACCAATTCCCAGAATGCATAAAACAGCACCAGGTTATCCGTAACCACCAATGCCAGCATGCTGAAACAAAAGAAACTTAAGTAGGTAAAATAGCGACCATACCGGGCATCTTCCTTCATGTAAGCGGTGGAGTAAATATGCACCGGCAAAGCCACCAGCGATACCAATACCAGCATCAATACCGATAGGTTATTGAGGAGGATACCGGCATATACCTTAGTATCGCCAATACTGAACCAAAGTTGTTGCTGGTGTACCTCGTGCTGGTTCCATACTTTGGCGAAGATGAAGGCGCAGAGTACCGCGCTGCCCAGGATAGCCAGCGTTGATATCCACCCGGTAATTTTTGATTTTGCAGGAAGAACATAGTTCACTATTGCTGCCAATAACGGCAGTAGTACAGCTGTTAAGGCGAACTTTGTGGTTAGGGTGTCGATATGGGTGAGGAAGTCTTGCAATGTTATTTTTTTGTGGTGACGAACACTTTTAAACCGACCCAACTTTCGATGGGTTTCGGGGACTGGATGACTACTGATTTGATTTTATTCGCTGGTACGTCATATAGCTTTGAAATAAAGTCTTTGTCACCATTTTCTACACTTTTTCCGTCAACAAAATAAGTACAGGACTTATCACCATTATTATTTTCAATATACTGTTTGTAATCTTTTGAAAAAGCGGAAAATTTGTTTTGATAGGATTTTACTGCCCCCGCTTTCGTTGTTATTAATACAAGAGAATCAACCGGAGAATCAGGAAAGGCATTCTTCATATCCTCTTTGGACAATATTTTTTTTTCTAATATTTCGGATGGGTTGACTTGAATCGTATCAACAACCTCGCCATCTACCACGTACATCACTTTCATTGGCTTCGGCGGAGGCGGTAAGTTTTCGGGTTGTATAAATGTATTGAGTACCCCGGCCTTGGTTTTTATAATAAATACTCCGTTTTTAGCTTCAGGGCCGTAGATCCCTTTTGCACCATCGCCTCTGATTACCTGAACTTTTCTGACATTCTGTTCATCGATCTTATGGAGGTCTCCTTTAAATACTGAATCATCAACCATTACTAAAGGATCCGAGGTACCCGGTTGCATTTTGATTTGCTGAAGCAGATCATACATTGTTTTGGCCATGATGGTATCCTTTTTTTGTGCGATTGAATTGAGCGACAGCGTTAAGCAGAATAAAAGGGCTAATACTGTCGGCAAAAGTTTACTGAAATACACCCCGGTCCCTGACTGGCACAGTTTGGAGATTGCTTCGTTCCCCGCAATGACGGTTTTGTGGTGCTTGCTCATCTCAATCCTTCAAATGATCGGTTTTGCCCGGGTCAATGGTTTTATATTTTTTGTAGACGTTGAGGATGATGGCCAGGGCAACGGCAGTTGTTGCGGCGGCCAGTACGATAGCGAACAGGGCAAAGGTTTGGCCCCCATTGCTGATCTTATCGTATTTACCAAAAGCTACCAGGTTAAGGATAGCAGCGTTCAGCATCAGTTCAATGCCGATCAAAACCTGGATGGAGTTGCGTTTGGTGAGAATGACATATAGCCCAATGCAAAATAATCCGGCGCTTACTAACAGGAAATCGGATAAGTTGATCATGCGCCCTGCTCCTTTCTTGATATATGGGCGGCACCTACAAGAGCGGCCAGCAGTAAAATGGATAAGATCTCGAAAGGCAGCAGGTAACGGGTAATCAGGCTTACGCCGATATTGCCTGTCATGGCATCATTCGGAGCTATCACATTTTTTTGAGCGATGGCATCATTTACCCAGGGCAGGGAGTTAAAATCGGTCCTGAATAAAATATTGACTATCACAATAAAGAACGCTATTGCCAATAAAAATGCAGGCAGTTTACTGATGCTCACAAAATGATTTTGCCGCCCTTCTAAATTGGCCAGCGTTTCTCTGCCAGAGAGCATAAAAGCGAATATCATCAATACTAAAACCCCACCAACATAAACCACAATTTGGGTGATAGCGATAAAATCGGCCAGAGCCAACACGTATAAGCCAGCCAATGCCATTAATGTCACAAAAAACATAAAGATCGTACGCACCAGATTTTTACTGGTAGCAATAAACAAGGCAGAAGCAAGCACGATGAAGCCCAGCAGGTAAAACATTATTTTAACCATCGTCATGATTCACCCCCCTTCTGTTTTAGGGCAGCTTCCTTGGCGGCCTGGCGTTCGGCTACCTGCTTTTCGAGCAGGGCACGTTTTTCCGCTGCTTCTTCGGGCGTCATATCTGAGAACTCGTAGTTCAGGTCCTTCAATTCAAAAACTGAGCGGTCGTATTGGTTCGTCATCACGATACACTCAGTTGGGCAAACGATGGTGCACAAACCGCAATACATGCACTTGGCCATATCAATATCAAATTTGGCGGCGTACAAGCGTTTGGTCGTACCGTCGGAGGTCTGCCCGATGGCCTCCGTTGCTTTGATGGCCTCGATATCAATACAATCAACCGGACATATCTTGGCGCAAAGATCGCATACAATGCAATCATCGATCTCGACATCCAGTTGGTAGCGACCAACCTCAGGCACTGGCAATTGCTGTTTAGGATATTGAATGGTATTGGTGCCCCCTAACTGTTCAAAATAATTATCAGCACTCACCCGCACGATCTTTCGCTTCCGGTGAGAAGAAAAAAGATGTGCCAGGGTAAGACTCATGCCTTGCCATGCTGTTTTGAAACCGTTGAAGAAGTTTTTTAACACTATTGTTTGTTTACTTTCTATCGTCGCCTCACCCCAACCCCTCTCCGGGGGAGAGGGGCTTTTTGGTTTTGGTTCATTCTTTGATCCTTCTTTCGGACTTACTTTTGTCGCCTCACCCCAACCCCTCTCCAGGGGAGAGGGGCTTTTTGTTTTTGGTTCATTCTTTGATCCTTCTTTTGGACTTTCTTTTGTCGCCTCACCCCAACCCCTCTCCAGGGGAGAGGGACTTTTTTACCCCCAATTACTGTTAACTAATAACTAATATCCGATAACTGCCCCGCTACATCACCCACAATCGCCATACGCCCGATAACAGCACGCATAAAAATGCAAGTGGAGTGAGCACCTTCCAGCACAAATTCATCAACTGATCTACGCGCAGGCGTGGCAGTGTCCATCTGATCCAAAGCTGTACTCCAACCAGGGTCAACACCTTGGCTACCGTCCAGAATACACCCCATGTTGAGTTGGTTGTCCAGTCAGCCAGCTTTACCACGCCTATATTGGGCAGCGGGGTATTCCAGGCCCCTAAAAATAATACTACGGAGATCATCGACACTAAAAACATCATCGAATACTCTGCCAAAAAAACAAAACCGAAACGCATTCCGGTAAACTCGGTATGAAAACCGGCTACAAGTTCCGATTCCGCTTCCGGGATATCAAATGGTGCGCGGTTACTTTCGGCCAATGAGGCAATAAAGTATACCACAAAAGCGATCAAAAGGTGGGGAGCACGAAATATGTTCCAGCTCAATATGCCCCCATTGGCTGTTACATCCCAAATGCCTAAAAATTTTGTATGTTCTGAGGACAATATCCCCTGCTGTGCCGAAATGGTTTGCAGGTTCAGCGACTGAGCGATCATGACCACAGCAATAATGGCAAAACCAGCCGGTATTTCGTAAGAAATGATCTGGGCAGCCGAGCGCATCGCCCCCAAAATAGCATACTTGTTATTGGAGCCCCAGCCAGCCATTAATATCCCTAAAGTTTCTATAGATAGAATGGCAAAGATATAGTACAGGCCCAGGTTAAGATTGGACGGCGCTACCCCACCCGACCATGGAATGGCTGCAAAGCCTAAATAAACGGCGATGAAGATCAATCCCGGTGCGATCATGAAAAGTAACCTGTCTGCAGCAGCAGGAATGATCGGTTCTTTGATCAGCAATTTGATCACATCGGCCAGTGTTTGTAGCAAGCCATATTTACCGGTTTCGGTTGGGCCGAGCCTGTCCTGTATAAAGGCAGAAACCTTACGCTCGGCATATACACCTAACAAAGCGAAAAGACCTGAAAAAGCAAACAGGCCAATAGCAATAGTGAAATATTTGAGGTAAAAGTTCAACGATCAGTTTGCGTTAACTGCAAACTTAAACATTTTTGCTTGATTGAGCAGATTCGATGCCTATATCACCCGCTGAAATGACCCCGCAATTAAAAAATTATTTCAGCGTCATAAACTCCGACAGCACCGGTTCGCCATAAAACAGGGAGGCATGGTGATCGAAATCCATAGTATCATCCGAAGTGGTAAAAAAGCGTTGGGACTTTCCTTTTGACAAACGCGGCACCATTTCGGGATGCCGTTGCAGGTAATCAACCAGGCTGGATGCAACAATATCACCTTGCGGTACCACACGGATATGATCAGGCAGATAGGCCTCAATTTTTGCTTTCAGCAGCGGATAATGGGTACAAGCCAGCAGCAGAGTGTCGATCTTATCCGACTGCGCCAGTACCTGGTCGAGGTATTTTTTCACGAAATAGTCGGCGCCGGGCTGATCATATTCGGCATTTTCAATCAATGGCACCCATAGCGGGCAGGCTTGCTGGTACACTTTAACCTCCGGAAAAAAATGATTGATCTCCATCAGGTAGGAGCCAGACTGCACTGTGCCTTTTGTGCCAAGTACACCTATTTCTTTTGAACCGCTGAAATTGCCGATCACTTCGGCGGTAGGGCGTATAACGCCTAAAACCCTTTTTGTTGCGTCGATATTTGGGAGATCGCGCTGCTGGATGGTACGGAGTGCTTTCGCAGACGCCGTGTTGCAGGCCAGTATCACCAGCGGACAACCCAGGTCGAACAGCGCCTGCACTCCTTCAAGGGTATATTGATGGATGGTGTTGAATGACCTGTTGCCGTAAGGAGCCCGGGCATTATCGCCAAGGTATATAAAATCATAATCGGGCAGCAGCTTTTCGATGGAACGGAATACCGTTAAACCACCATAACCTGAATCGAAAATACCAATTGGTTGTTTGTCTGCCACAAATGCAAAAATAAAAAAAGCGGACTTGAATTGTCCGCTCTAATAAATTATGTTCAAATTACTTATTTGATACCCAGTTTAACTTTTACAGCGGGCCCAAGGTCGTCTCCCGGAGGCGACACAATCAGATCGGTTTGTGAAGAGTCAAGCACGTAGGTATAACCCTTCTCTTTCGCGACCTGCGCGATGGCGCTCTTCACTTTTTCCAATAATGGTTTAGAAAGCTCCCCGGTACGGGCAGCTACCTTTTGCTGGGCCTCGTTCTGGTAGTCGTTCATTCTTTTCTGCAGATCGGCTAATTCAACCTGTTTTGCCGAACGTACAGCGTCAGTCATGCTTGCCTGCTGCTTTTGAAAGTCTTGCCCTTTTGCCTGGTATTCGGTATACATCGATTTTAACTGATCCATGTATTGGTTGCTGTAAGCGTCGATCTTCGACTTAATATCAGCAGCTTCGGGTAATGCTTTTACCAATTCGGCAAAATTAACATACGCAACTTTATCTTGTGCTAAAACCAAATTGTTGTTTAGTAACAAACACAGGAAGCACGATAATGTTATCAACAGCTTTTTCATCAATTTTCAGCGATCTGAAATAAAATTAAATAACAAAATACCTGCCAGACAATTTATTAAAAAAGAAAAGCGGTCAAAAAAATGACCGCTTTTCTTTTTTGGATGGACTATTTAACGCCCAATTTGGTTTTTACATCAGCGGTCAGGTCATCTGACGGCGGAGAAACGATCAAATCAGTCTGTGCTGAATTGATCACATAAGAATAACCTTTTTCTTTTGCTACCTGCGCTACCGCAGCACGGATCTTATCAAACAATGGCTTAGAAAGCTCTGTTGTTTTTGCCTGAACTTTTTGCTGGGCATCCTGCTGAAATGACTGGATACGTTTTTGAATATCACTCAACTCTGCTTCTTTGGCCGAGCGTACAGCATCGGTCATGGTTGCGCGCTGTGCTTCATAAGCCTGGCCTTTCGTCTGGTATTCAGAGGTCATTGCGGTGTATTGATCCTGGAACTGTTTGTTATAAGTTTCCAGTTGGGTCCTTATAACTTTGGTTTCGGGCAATTGATCAACCAATTGATCAAAATTAATGTACCCGATCTTTGTTTGTGCTTTAGCAACGTTTCCGGCAAACAAAATACACACGGCAACCAAAGCAACTTTCAATAGTTTTTTCATTGTTTTCTTTTGGGGGGGTTAAATTTGGGCTAATTTATCTATAAATCTTTATTTAGCAAAAACACCAGGCTTTAATCCGAGGCGGGTGATCACTTCATCACTCTTGTCTAATCGTGGATCATGGTAAAGCATCAATATTTCGCTGTTCTTATCAAATATCACTTCGTATTGTTCACTTTCTGCTACAGCCTGTACAGCTTTCATTATCCTGTCCTGTATCGGTTTTAGCAATTCGGTACTTTTTTTGGCCAATTCTCCATCAGGGCCAAATTTTACGCGCTGAAAGTTTTTAACTTCTTTTTCCTTATCACCTATCTCGGCCTCGCGCCTTTTTTTCATATCCGCCGTCATTAGCACTTTATCTGCATCATAGGCTTTATACATTCGCTCTATTTCCTGCGATTTGGCATCAACCTCTTTCTGCCATTGGTCTGAAAGTGCGGCCAATTGCTTTTGTGCCGCCTGGTATTCGGGCATATGTTTCAGAATATAATCTGAATCCACAAATGCAAAGCGTTGCGCAAATGTAGTAATAGCGGCGAACGTAAAAAATATTACTAATATTATCCTTTTCATCCAGGCAAATTAGTTGAACCCACCGTTCAGGCTCTGTGAAATTGAGAACGCGAACTGACCTTTGTTAGCACCTGGTATTCCGGGTATTTTATCAAATCCATAACCGTAATCCAAACCAAGCAAGCCAAAAATAGGTAAAAATACCCGTGCTCCAAAACCAGCAGATCGCCTTACGTTAAAAGGGTTGTACTGGTCGAAACTGTTCCAAACGTTACCTCCTTCGGCAAAAGCCAATACAAATATCGTTGCCGACTGGCTGGAGATGACAGGGTGACGCAATTCAAAAGTAAATTTATCGTAAATGGTGCTACCCGGATTGGTATTAGCATTATAGTTAGAGCCAATAGGCACAATAGAAAAGTTTTGGTAACCACGTAAACCGATGATATCACTACCCTGCAGGTACTGATAGCTTTGCATACCATCACCACCCAATTTAAAGCGTTCAAATGGCGATGCCGGAACACTTGAATTGTATTCGCCCAGAAAGCCAAACCTGATCTGGCTCATCAATACTAACTTTCCATATATCTTTTGAAACCATTGGGCATCATACTTAACCTTATAATATTCAACAAAGTGATACACCTGCTCCTGTGTTGGAGGCAAATTGTAATTAATGTTGTTAAACAAAGAGTAAGGCGGCGTACCCTGTATTGTCAACTGGATATTTGAACCGGTAGTAGGGAATATTGGTGCATCCAGCGAGTTACGGGTAAGCTGCTGCGTCAATTTAATATTGTACGACGTACCGTTAGTGAAGATATAGCCGGGATAGTTATCCAGATTATAATGGTCGAAGTTTAAAGAGTAATTGAGCCTAAAGTAGTTATCGGGCCAGTTCAAAACCTTACCGAGGGTTACACCAACACCATTAATACGCAGGTTGTTATAACGCGGGTCGGTTTTGGCATAATATTGACCGGTAGAACTTAGCTGGGTATAAGCCGATAATGCAAAATAAATAGGTTTTTTACCACCTAACCAGGGCTCAGAAAAGGTAAAGGAATAATTCTGATAGATACGACCGCTCGACTGGCCTCTAAGACTTAGCTTTTGACCATCGCCTTTGGGTAAAGGTTTGTAGTCTTTAAAATTGAAAATATTTTTTAACGAGAAATTGTTGAAGGTCAATCCAAGGGTACCAACGATCTGTCCGCCACCAAAACCACCCGATAGTTCGATCTGGTCAGAAGGTTTTTCAACTACGTTATAGATAATATCAACGGTACCATCTGCCTGGTTTACGTTTGTTGGTTTAGGTTCAGTTTTCTGCTCATCGAAATTGCCCAACTGAGAAATTTCACGTGTGCTACGTATGAGCAGGGATTTGCTGAATTTTTGACCCGGTTTTGTGCGAATTTCCCTTCTGACAACCTTGTCATTTGTTACGTCGTTCCCTTTAAGGATAATGCGGTTGAGGGTGTATTGAGGACCTTCGTAAACGCGGATATCAAAGTCGATCGTATCATTATAGATCTTTGTTTGAACAGGATCAGCACTGTAAGTAAGGTAGCCATTATCAAGGTAAAGTGTAGAAACATCATCGTTATTAGGTGTTGGTCCTACAAGTCTTTTATTCAATTCCTCTTCGCTAAACACATCGCCTTTCCTAACCCGAAGTAATTTGTTGAGCAGGTCTGTTGAGTATTGGGCATTACCCGACCATTTTACATTACCAAAGAAATATTTGTGCCCCTCGATCAATTTAATCTTTACGTCAACAGTATTTTCATCATGTTTGGTAACAGTATCGCTTACAATTGCAGCATCGCGGTAACCTTTGTCCTGCATCTTTTCTATCAGATTCTCTTTGTCTTCTTCGTATTTATCACGCAGGAATTTCCTCGAGCCAAATATGTTGTACCATCGCCGCTCACGGGTCTTTTTAAGAAACTTCCGCAATTTCTTTTGCGAGAAAGCCATGTTACCCTCGAAAGTCACACTGTTGATCCTTACTTTTTCTTTTTTGTCTACCGCAACATCCAAAATCACGCTATTGGCATCACCAGGGTCCTGCCTTTGTTTAATATTGACAGTTGTATTTAAAAATCCTTTTTCAGCGAAATGTTTTTTGATGATAGCGGTGGTCGTACTTAACAGGTTCTCGTTAACGATCTTTGAGTTTTTATCACTTAATTTCTTTTGCAGATCTTCTATTTCGCCTTTGCGGATACCGGTGATGTGCAAACGCGACAAGCGGGGCCTTTCAACAACAACGATCTCGAGGTAGATGGTATCGAGATTAATTTTAGTCACATTCAACTGTACATCGTCAAAAAGCCCCTGGTCGAACATACGTTTTACAACTGCAGCATTTTGTTCGCCCGGCAAATTGATCTTATCCCCCTTGTTCAATTTAGATATCTGTACAAGCACATCTTTATCAAGGTTCTTAGTACCGCTTACAGTTACACCCCCAATAATATAGTCGCGTGGAGTAAGGTAACTCAAACTATCCGTTGGAATGGATTTTTGAAGCGCTGGCCTCGATTGATTGGAGACCTGCGCCAAAGCAGCAGTACCGATAACAGAGAAAAGAAGGGCAAAAAGAAATTTATTCATTCGAATATTTTAGTGGGCTAAAAATAATTTATACAGTTGTTAAAAAGTGTTAAAAGAAAAAATTTAGTTAATCTGCTCGCTGATCATACCAAAACGGCGTTCGCGTTTTTGAAAATCTACTATGGCTTCAAACAGGTCCTCGCGCCTGAAATCGGGCCATAATTTAGGCGTAAAATACAACTCGGCATAAGCGATCTGCCAAAGCAGATAGTTGCTTATCCTGTATTCCCCGCTCGTTCTGATCATCAGCTCAGGATCAGGCATAGCGCTTGTGTATAAATTATTTTCAATCGTTTCTTCATTAATTTGTTCAATGCTTAATTCGCCCTTAAGTACTTTTGAAGCTATATTTTTTACGGCGCGAACAATTTCGCGGCGCGAACTATAACTAAGGGCGAGCGTTAATACCAATCCGGTATTGTTGGAAGTTCGTTCCATAGCTGATGTTAACTCACGATAACATTTTTCGGGAAGCATATTAAGCTCACCTATGGCGTTCAAACGCACATTATTTTTCATAAAGTTGTTGATCTCTTTATGAATAGTCGAGATCATCAACTCCATAATTGCCGAAACTTCAAGCCTGGGCCTGTTCCAGTTCTCGGACGAGAAAGTATAAAGGGTAATATACTTCACCCCGATCTCACCAGCTCCTTCTACCACATCGCGAACAGAGACCACACCATTACGGTGACCAAAAACCCTTAGTTTACCCTTGCCTTTGGCCCAGCGTCCATTTCCATCCATGATGATGGCAATATGCTCCGGTAACCTCGATAAATCGATCTGATCTTTAAATCCCATTTTGTCCGCTGCTCAAATTCGCTCACAGCTAAATAGATATATTTTAATAAAAATCTACTTGTTTGTGTTTAAATGCTCAACCATGGGAAAGGCATTTAATCCCTTTTGCCCACTTTTTTTCAGGGTACAAAGGTAAAACTTACTTTGTACTTTTTTAGTATGGTCGAAAAAAAGAAAAGTGCCGGGAATTAGAGGCAAAATTACGACAGCCGCCGCAACAGATACCGGCTTGTCTGTAATTCAGGTATTTAATACGCGCCCTGCTGTTTGAGCATCCCGATATCTTTTGTCGAGATATCTGCAATGGCATATGATGGCACGTTAGTGATATTCAATTCGTCGATGGTATTTACCAGGTTATCATACATAGAATGTGCGCTGGGTTTAAGTATAACGATCATCGACTTCCCGGTTGCCTTTTGAACGGCATCTGCAGTATTAATTAATGCCGCCCTTAATCCCGTTTTTGAATAGTTGACTATTTGTGGCCTTGCAAGAGGCTTATCTGCAAGTCCAAGGTACCAAAGCACCTGGTTGTTTTTACCCAGGCAGACGGTCATGGTGCGACTTGCCGGCACCGGGCCTTCGTTAGTACCGACAGGCATAGCCAGTTGCATGGCATGATGTTGCTGCAGGGAAGTAGTCAAAATAAAAAAAGTAATTAATAAGAACGCCAGATCGACCATTGCTGTAAGGTCGATGCGCACAGGGAGCTTTTTGAGCGAGCTTCTGCCCTGATTTTTTCCGGAGGTGATCAATTCTGCCATAATGTTAGGTTTTAGGTAATTTGCTTCTTTGATTGTCGTGCCCCGGGCCATCGTCGCCAGGGAGAACAACATTTGAAATGCATATAGATAATTTTAATAAATACAATATTTAAACGAATTAAATTTGTTAATTATTGCATTATGAAGAATTTTATTTTAAAATATGAATAGGCAAGCATCCCAATAACTATCGAGATTCCGAAAGATGTTTACGAAATCACCTGACTAACAAAATGCCCAATGACCTAATGGCGGCGCAGCCAAATGGCCCGAGGACGAAAGACAAATGACGAAAGACGAGAGACAAATGACGAAAGACAAATGACGAAAGACGAGAGACGAAAGACAAATGACGAAAGACGAAAGACGAAAGACAAATGACGAAAGACAAATGACGAAAGACGAGAGACAAATGACGAAAGACAAATGACGAAAGACGAAAGACAAATGACCTAATGACCTAATGACCCAATGACCCAATGACTAATGACCAATGACTAATGACCAATGACTAATAATAACACTTAGTACTAATAAAGGTAAAAGATATCCCGAGGTTGATGAACATATAGGAATCATGTGCTCTGCCGTCGCCGCGCTGGGTGCCGGGGGTGCCGATATAAACACCGGTAAGTTCGCCTGAGCGGTCAGATAAAGCCTGAGCAAGAGGACTGCTAAGTTTGTTTTTGTTGGGATATACGCCGGCAACATCATCCAGGTAGTCGGTATTTGGATTGCGGTAGCCTATGTCGGCGATAAAGTTCCATTTGCCGGCAAAGTTATATTTGATACCCGCACCATAGGGAATAGAAAATGCAAGACTGGGATAAGGTTTCGATTCAGCCTCGGTTTTCAGGGGACGAAGATCATAATAATGCCCCTGGTATTCGGCCTGGGGATTATAGCCCAGGGCACCAAAACCAAAATAAATAAAAGGTGTGAATTTATTCTGCCCCACTTCAGGTACATATTTAAAGAAATTAAATTCGCCTAATAAGGCACCTTCATTAAGTGTCGTTCGAAAGCTCAGGTTACGGGCTCTGAATTGCGGGTCGGAAGAGTTTTTATCAGCATAGGCTATGATGCCAAAGGTATATTTGAGTTTAAGCGACCAGTAGCCATCGAAATTTTTTGCCCCAAAAACGCCCAGAGCAGGGCCGCTAATTTGCAGTGGGTTGCCGGGATTTAAATCGCCCATATATCCCGCTGCACCAACGTTGCCCCCAATTTCCCAGGTTTGGGCCCTGAGGCTCAGCGAAAGCAAAAGAAAACATATAATTAAGACAGATCTGGGCATTCACTCAAATTAGTAGTTACGGGCATCCAGGCCCCATAACAGTTTATTTCTTAACGTGGATAGGTAACTTTCATTATTCAGCCGGATGAGGTTTAACTTGAAATCAGCTTTACGGATATTGAATTTCATCGTCTTTTCTAAAACCGCCGTCCTTGAATCACAGGAAACCAGGTAATTAGCACTTCGAACTTCCACTTCAAATGACAGTTTACTACTATCGGGTAATACGATAGGACGCACATTCAGGTTATGAGGCGAAATCGGTGTTATCGCGATACTATTCGAAGCCGGGAAAATGATCGGGCCACCGCAACTGAGCGAATAAGCTGTCGACCCGGTTGAGGTCGACACGATGATGCCATCGCCCCAGTAAGAATTCAGAAACTCGTCATTTAAAAAGGCATGAACAGTGATCATGGCTGCATCATCCCGTTTGTGGAACGTAATATCGTTGATCGCAAAATTATCTTTCCCGAATATTTGTTGTTCGCAGTCTATCTGCAGCAATTCGCGACCATCAATAGTATAGTTTTTATTCATCACCGCGTAGATAGCCGCAGGAATATCGTTTTTATTGACGCTTGCCAGGAAACCCAGCCTGCCAAAGTTAATGCCGATAACCGGTATACCTGAATCTGATATCAATGCGACCATGTCTAACAAAGTGCCATCACCGCCAAGCGTAAAGAACACATCGATCGACTGGCGAATGAAATGATCACCTGGGAGTAATTCGTACTTTACATTTGTAATTTTCCCATCCAGGTAATCAAAAAGCTGTCGGTGTACAAAAATTTCGGCGTGGTGCTGGGCCAGGTTTTCAAAAACCTGCTGCACAAAAGGAATTACAGCCGAATCATTAAATGGCCTGCCATAGATTGCTACTCTCATGCTTTGAAGTTCATGGTTGATAGTTCATAGTTCATAGCCAATACAGATGATTTGTTTATGATGCAAAAGTAAGGATTCTATGAACCAAAGGCTATGTGCGGATTATAAATTAAGATAATTCATTAACGAGTCATAGCGATCTTTCGAGCCATCGTTTTCATCAACATGGTTGAAAGTGGCCTTCACATCATATTCATATCGGATAAAAGTGGCTATGATCGCTGAAATATCAACTTTGTTCACTTTCAATGTAACCTCTATTTTAGTTGAATCGGGGAAGGTGCGAACATAGGAGCTTAGAATTTGCGCATTATCCGATTCAACAATTTGCGCCATATGTGCCAGCGAATTGTTTTTATTACCGATCTCGAGCACGATAATACCACCCGGTTCCGAAACTGATGTCAGTTTAGCGAAATAGGCATTCATGGTATTAATGGAAATCACACCCAGGTAAGTGCTTTTTGCATCAAGCACCGGTACGATCGACAATTGCTGTTCATAAAACAACCTGATCACATCATAAATATGTTGTTCTTCGTGAACGTATGGATTTACCAGTGATAATTTCAGTGTTTCGATGGCTGCATGGTAGTCGGTTGCTTCAACCAGATCATTTTCAGATATCAGTCCAAGAAACTGATCCTCGCCCACAATTGGCAGGTGCCTCACTTTAAACTCCGCCATTCTGTCGAACACTTTCTGAATCGGGTCAGTAGGGTGCACCGGTAGAATGATGTTAGTTATCAGCTCAATTGCCAGCATATTAAACTTTTATTTTATCGCGTTCTAAAAAAGCCCTTAATAATTTATTAAACTCATCGGGTTGCTCCATCATGGCTGCATGACCGCATTGATCGATCCAGTGCAATTCTGAATTGGGCAACAGGTTGTTAAACTCTATTGCAACCGCCGGCGGTGTTATCCTGTCATTTCGTCCCCATATCAACAAAACCGGGATATGGATCTTATGCAGTTCCTTACCCATATTATGCCGTATGGCCGATTTTGCCATAGCTAATATTCTTATTACGCGATTACGGTCATTAATGGTTTGAAAAACATCATCAATTAATTCTTTTGTTGCTGTTTTTGGATCGTAAAAGGTATACTCTACTTTCTCTTTAACAAAATCATAGCTTTCGCGACGTGGAAACGAGCCGCCAAATGCGTTTTCATATAACCCCGAACTGCCCGTTAATACCAAAGCCTTTACCGGATGAGGATGGTTGATGCAATAGATAAGACCCACATGCCCGCCAAGCGAATTGCCAAGCAGTGTAAAGTCTTTCAGATCCATATAGGTCACAAAACGATGGACATGTTTAGCCAGCGTTTTTACACCAGTAGTAAGCAGGGGTAGATCATAAATAGGCAACATGGGAATAATGATGCGGTAATCGTCCTTAAACTCATTGATCACCCTTTCCCAGTTGCTTAATGCCCCCATTAAACCGTGCAAAAGCAACAATACTTCTCCTTCGCCCTCATCGATATAACTAAAACCGTTTTCCTCTTTAAGCACGAAATCCATAAATACCTTTGTAATTGCTAGCATTCAACTTGTTCATACCAAAGTTTGATCTGGTATAAAAATTATTTTTATCGCCATAAAAATAGTCTATTGCAAATTACTTGCAAGCAATATTGCGATTTATTTTGTTCAATTTAATAATTCCTTAACCAGTTCAGATATCGTTCTGCCGTCGGCCTTGCCGGCTAATTCTTTATTGGCGGCACCCATCACTTTTCCTATATCCTTTATGGATGTTGCACCAACTCGGACTATCAATGCTTTTAAAAAAGCTTCTATTTCCGGGCGGTCCATTTGTTTGGGCAAATAGGCTTCTATTACTTCTATTTCTTCAGCCTCGATCTTATAAAGATCATCGCGTTTTTGACTGATATAGATTTCTGCTGATTCTTTACGTTGCTTGATCAACCTTTGCAACACTTTGATCTCAGTTTCCGGAGAAATATCTTCTGATGCCCCCTTTTCGGTACGCGCCAGTAATAATGCTGATTTGATGGCACGTAGCCCCCTGAGCCTGGCTTCCTGCTTTCCCAGCATAGCCTGCTTGATATCCTGGTCTATTTGATTGGTGAGTGACATGTTGATAATTGGTGAATGAGTGAATGTTTTATTTCCGGATCCCGGATGCACTTTTTCGTATAGGTATGATAAGTTGATCAGACAGTTAAATCATTTTTCAAAACTAAGACTATTTTAACTAAAACAAAACAGCGTACACCTGAATTTGCCTCCCTCCGGTCCCGATAGCTATCGGGCTTCGGACTACTTCCTAAAAATATTGGTAGCGCTGGCCTGGGCAGCAGGCATAACTATTAATTCGTTAATATTTACATGGGCCGGGCGCGATACGGCGAACCAGATGGTTTCGGCAATATCAACCGCAATAAGGGGTTCAAAACCGTCGTACACTTTTTTAGCGCGGGTTTCGTCGCCTTTAAATCTTACAATTGAGAATTCTGTTTCAACAGCACCGGGATGTACAGCGGTTACCCTGATTCCGTATGGCAACAGATCGGCGCGCATTCCTTTGCTCAATGCATCGACTGCGTATTTGCTGGCGCAATAAACATTGCCATTGGGGTATACTTCCTTGCCGGCGATAGACCCAAGGTTGATGATATGTCCAAAGCCATTGCCGATCATCCAGTTGGATACCGCTTTGGTCACATACAACAAGCCTTTGATATTGGTATCGATCATGGTTTCCCAATCGTCGATATTGCCATTCTGAATGGGATCCAGCCCCTGGCTAAGTCCTGCATTGTTAACCAATACATTGATTTTTTTCCATTCGTCGGGCAGTTCTTCGAGGTTTTTGAACACTCTTTCACGATCACGCACGTCAAACTCAAGGACTTTTACGGCCACATTATATTCCGAAACCAACTGGCTGGCAATTTTTTGAAGGCGATCTGCACGGCGACCGGTCAATACGAGATCATACCGTTCGCGGGCAAAAACATGTGCACAGGCCTCGCCTATTCCGGCGGTTGCGCCTGTTATAAGAGCTATTTTCGACATAGGTAGTTTAAAAGTGCGAATTTATGAAATTTTTGTCCGATTCGAAGTGGGAAGTAGTCCGAAAGTCCGCATAAGTCCGAAAGTCCGAAAGATGGATTATCAAATTAAACCAAAAGCCCTCTCCTCGGAGAGTGCTTGGGGTGAGGCGACGAAAGCAAGTCCGAAAGTTGGATTATCAAATGAAACGAAACCAAAAAGCCCCTCTCCCCCGGAGAGGGGTTGGGGTGAGGCGACGAAAGCAAGTCCGAAAGATGTATTATCAATCGAAACGAAACAAAAAGCCCCTCTCCCCGGGAGAGAGCTTGGGGTGAGGCGACGAAAGCAAGCAAGGAAATAAATTGCTACTCAATTGACGAAGGCTATTTCAAAATTAAAATCCCAGATTTAATTTTCATCCTCCAAAGTTTCAAACATCAGCAAATGCAACTTTCGGAATTTCGGACTTCTACGGACTCCTCCGGACTTAAAAACCTACTCAAAAATCAAACTCAACGTAACGGAGTGCAGCGACAACTTGCTGAGCGGAGAAGAATACGGGTTTGCTTCGGGGATTAAAATATTATTAAAGGAATTAGACAACTTGATCTCAGGGGATAGTTTGAAATATTCGAGATAAATATCGGCGCCAAAACCAAGTTCATAGGAACCGAAACCGGATTTATTTCGAAGAACGGCCTGAAGGGGGTCGATATCAGGAGCGTTTTTCTTTGAACTGACCGCGATCGAATACTTGATACCAGCGAGCATGTAGGCTCTGAAATCTTCAATTCGTTCTGATTTTAATTTGAAGGAAAAAGGAAATTCCAGCTCAGTGGCTGGTACAGTGTTACTGACATTTTCAGATGGTGTAGCGTAGGTATAACTTACGGTCCGGTCGGCAAAAACAAGCGATGGCGTAGCGCGGATCTCCAAAAAATCCGTCAGACTGTACCGACCCAGGAAACCAACCGCAAAACCGGGCGCATTGGGTGAGGTAATGCTGGTTACAGCATCGGTAATATTATGACCAACACCGGGGTCGAAATACGGACTTTGCCAGTTTGGCTTTTTCCATATCTTGTAATAGCTGGTGACCGACTGAAAACTAAACCCAAAACTGTAATCGGTTTGATCGGCACCGCCACCCCATGCCGGCACCTGGGCAAAAGCAAATTTGCCGGAGATAAGCAGGATCAGGATGAACAGGAACCGTTTTCTATGCATATTTTTCTTTATTCGTTACCTGTCGTAACGGTGTTTGAATATCGGAATATGAACGCCAAAATACTTCATTATTCGATATTCAGGATTCGGTGTTCGATATTATTCGCGTTTGTCTTAATATCGAATACTGAATGTCGAATATCGATCTTTAAAATAATTCATTATTCGTTATTCAGTATTAATTATTCGATATTTGATACCCTGTTCGCTATGCTCCACACTTATTTCACTCCAGTATAAATCGAACAAATCCCAAACGCCAGCGGCCTGCATTTGGTATTTTTATAGCCCACTTTATCCATCAGCCCCGTAAAATCTTTCCCATCCGGAAATGCAGCTACCGATTCGGGCAGATAGGTGTAGGCGCGCGCATCTTTAGAAAACAATTTGCCAATACCCGGCGTGATATAATTAAAATAAAAATTGTACAACTGCTTGATCGGAAATGCTTTGGGTTTCGAAAACTCCAGCACTACTGCTTTACCACCGGGTTTTAATACCCTTAATATATCGGCAATGCCTTTTTCCAAATTCTCAAAATTTCGCACCCCATAGGCCACGGTAACCGCGTCAAAAGCATCCGCTTCGAAAGGCAAACCTTCCGAATCACCGAGTTTTACCTCGAAACGATCATTTAGGTTGCGTTTGGCTATCTTTTGATCAGCAATGTCCAACATGCCCCGTGATATATCAACACCGATGATCTTTTCAGGTTTCAATATGTTAAGTGCTTCGAAGGCAAAATCACCGGTACCGGTAGCCACATCCAGGATCAGTTTTGGCTGATCTTTCTTCAATTCGTTAATTGCTTTTTTACGCCAGATGATATCAATACCCAGCGACAAAAAATGATTCAGGAAATCGTAGGTTTTGGAGATGTTATTGAACATATCGGCCACCTGCTCTTTTTTGGTGCCCTGCTCTTCGGTGTAGGGAATTACTGTTTTGCTCATTGGGGGCAAAGATAGGTTGAAATGTTGGAAGGTGGTAGTGGTTGTGTTAGTTGTATTAGTTGTAGTAGGGTAGCTGACTACAGACTAGCAATTCGCTTTAAAACACATCATTCCTAATTCAACTAATACAACCTCTACAACCAGTACAACTACTAATTAAGCAACGCAAGCAAGCCATGCAGATCCAGCGCCCGGGTAAACATGGTGAGGTCGCCGTTCTCATCTTTGGGCCATTCTTCGCGGGGCCTGTCCCAATACAATTCAACGCCGTTACCGTCGGGGTCATCCAAATAGATCGCTTCGGATACACCGTGATCTGATGCGCCGGTGATCGGGTATTTTGCATCAATTATTCTTTGAAGTTCCACCGCCAGGTCCTTTCTTACAGGGAACAGGATAGCCGTATGGTAAAGGCCCGGTGCTTCGGGTGGTGCGGGCGGCTGGCCTTTACTATGCCAGGTATTTAGTCCGATATGGTGGTGGTATCCTCCTGCCGATATAAATGCGGCCTGACTGCCATATTTCATTACCAGTTCAAAACCCAGTAATCCGCAATAAAAGTCGATCGACCTTTGAAGGTCGCTTACCTTTAAATGTACGTGCCCGATGCGGGTATTTGCAGGGATTTTATAGTCTTCCATAATTTATGTGTTTAAACATCAAATTTAGTGATTAGAGACCAGTTAATTGGTTATCAGGTGCTCCATGGGTGAAAAAATGACAATTTGAGTATTTCTCAATACTAAACTAATCACAAATTAACTAATCTCTAATCACTAACTTTGCGCCATGATCGTAAAATCAGCCGAGTTTATTTGCAGCAATACGCAGGTATCCAAATTACCGCCGCCGCTTAAACCGGAATACGCTTTTATTGGGCGCTCAAATGTGGGTAAATCATCGCTCATCAACATGATAACCGGGAAAAAAGCTTTGGCCAAAACCTCGCAAACTCCCGGCAAAACGCAGCTGATCAACCACTTTCTGATCAATGATAACTGGTACCTGGTAGATTTGCCCGGCTACGGTTTTGCACGGATATCAAAAAGCAAAAAAGAGGACTGGAACAAATTTATCCGCACCTATCTGGATAAACGGGAAAGTTTGCAATGTGTTTTGGTATTGATAGACAGCAGGCTTGAGCCGCAGAAAATAGACCTGGAATTTTGCAACTGGCTGGGCGAAAAAGGCCTTTCGTTTGTAATAGTTTTTACCAAAGCCGACAAGCAATCAGTCACCAAAACCGATCAAAATGTGGCTAAATTTAAAAAAGCACTATTAACTACCTTCCACGAATTGCCACCCTATTTCGTCACCTCGGCCGAAACCCAATTGGGCCGCGATGAAGTGCTGGGTTTTATAGACGGGGTAAATAAAAGTTTTGACGTTTCGAGTATAGGAGATACCTGGCAGCA
This sequence comes from uncultured Mucilaginibacter sp., assembly GCA_903863845.1. GTDB lineage: Bacteria > Bacteroidota > Bacteroidia > Sphingobacteriales > Sphingobacteriaceae > Mucilaginibacter. The sequence continues at coordinate 31,759 of CAIPDP010000200.1, forward strand.
GGTTGGCAAGGAATAATGAGGCAACTGTTACATCATTATTTAACATTAGATATTCGTTATTCGATATTTTATTATTCATGAAGAAGTATTTTTCACTCGTGCTATTTGCACACACAATTTTTGCACTGCCTTTCGCTATTATCGGCTATTTTCTGGCAGTTACTACTACCGCCAACCATTTCGACTGGCTGAAACTGGTATTGATGCTGGCATGTATGGTCTTTGCCCGTAATTCGGCGATGGCTTTCAACCGTTACCTGGATAGGGATATAGATGCAATAAATCCCCGAACGCTCAAACGTGATATCCCGGCGGGCCGTATCAGTGCGAAAGCTGCACTTACCTTTACCATTGTTAATTGCAGTTTGCTGGTAATCACCACCTGGTTTATTAACCCGCTTTGCTTTTACTTGTCGCCTGTCGCATTATTGGTGATACTTGGCTACAGTGCAACCAAAAGATTCACTGCATTATGCCATTTGGTACTTGGTCTTGGTTTGGCACTCGCTCCCATTGGTGCTTATCTCGTTGTAACAGGGGCATTCGCTTTGCTGCCTGTTTTCTTTTCGCTTGCGGTGTTATGCTGGGTTAGCGGGTTTGATATCATTTACGCTTTGCAGGATGAGGATTTCGATCGCGGACAGGCCCTGCACTCTATCCCTGCCTGGCTGGGTAAAGTAAATGCTTTGCGCTTGTCAACGCTACTACATGTTTTTTCGGCTTTGTTTATCATCTTGCCGGTATTCTTTACCACGGTTAGCTGGCCTTATTATATCGGCATTGCCTTCTTTTGCTCGATGCTTATTTACCAGCACCGACTGGTAAAACCAAACGACCTGAGCCGCGTAAATTTTGCATTCATGACCACCAATGGTATTGCCAGTGTGGTTTTTGCAGTTTTTTTTCTGATCGACCGGATTCTTGTCAAATAAGTACAATCAGGTTGGCTAAGGGCTAAAGAGCCAATAATTCTTTTAGTATCTTTACGATATGGACGCAAACTCGGCCTTAAATATCTACCGCGAACAGCTAAAAAAATATATCGACTTTAATGAGGCCGAATGGATCATTTTTTCGTTGCATCTAAGCATAAACCAGCTTAAAAAGAAACATTACTTTGCTGAGCCTGGTAAGGTTTGCGATAAGGTTGCCTTTATGATCATAGGAACGGTTAGGTATTTCCACATCAAAGACGGGCAGGAAATTACCGGCTATTTCAGTTTCGAGAACGAATTTGTTACCTCGTACAAAAGTTTCCTCACCGGGCTGCCCGGTCTTACTTATATCCAGGCGCTGGAAGACTGTTTACTCATCACCTTTACCCATCGCGATCTGGACCAAATGCTGGCCAACCCTATGCTGGCCTACAAAGTAGAAAAATTCGGCCGACTGGTTGCCGAAGAAACCATTATTTGCTATGAGGATCGTGTAGCATCATTCATCACCCAGACACCCGAAGAGCGCTACCTGCAATTGTACAATACCGGCAAGGATATCTTAAGGCGCATGCCCCAGCATTATATTGCCAATTACCTGGGCATCACTCCGGTATCGCTATCGCGTATCCGACGAAGAGTACTTACCGGGGTTAAGTGATTGGCTAACTGGTGATTAGTTAATTTGTGATTGGTTAACTGGTGATTGGTCAACTTGTGATTAGTTACCCTGTCATTTGTTAACCTGTGATTTACCAAATGGCAATTTAGCCATTACCAAAAAGGTTTAAACCTAGATAATGCCAAACCAGTACAACTGTCCCAATAGCTATCGGGACAACCAGTTCAACCAATACAACCAGTTCAACCAATAAAACCAATAAAACCAATAAAACTAATCCCAACTTTCGGACTTCCGTACTTCCCAACTTCCCCACTTTCTTATCTTTTGTTAACGTTTCCTCTAACAAGGGCCCATTAAATTTGTATAACATTAAACAGGAAAAATTATGCATACCATATTAGGAGCCGGCGGCCCGGTAGCAAATGCTCTCGCCCGCGAACTGCAAAGCAATAATAATGAACCTACCAGACTTGTGAGCCGGAAAGAGATCAAAACAAACGGCAAGAACCAAACCTGGGCAAAAGCTGATCTGCTCATCTTTAAAGAAGTACTGGAGGCTGTTAAAGGCTCGAAGGTGATCTACCTGACCGCCGGCCTGGTGTACGACAAAAAAATATGGGCCCAACAATGGCCCGTGGTGATGAATAACTTCATCAACGCAGGCAAGGAAACAGGTGCCCGACTGATCTTTTTTGACAATGTTTACAGCTATGGTCTGGTCAACGGACCAATGTTGGAAACAACACCCTATAACCCCTCCAGCGTAAAAGGGGAGATACGTGCCCGTATTGCTACACAATTGCTGGACGAAGCGAAGGCTGGTAATATAACCGCATCGATAGCCCGCGCTGCAGATTTTTATGGCACCGATAACGGCAACAGCTTTTTTGATGTAATGGTTTTAGACAAGTTTGCGAAAAAGCAAAAAGCCCAATTAATAGGTGACCCTAGTAAGCTGCATAGTTTTAGCTACATCCCGGATATGGGCAAAGGACTGTTTTTATTGGGACAGGATGCTTCCTGTGATAACCAAACCTGGCACATGCCGACTGCAAAGCCCTTAACCGGCCAGCAATTTATTGAAATTGCTGCAAAGGCAAATGATACCAAACCCAGTTTTATGACCTTGGGTAAATTCATGCTATGGAGCTACGGACTGTTTGTTAAATTTGCTGGTGAAAGTGTTGAGATGTATTATCAGTACAATCACGATTATATTTTCAACTCTGATAAGTTTGAGAAAGCTTTTAATTTTAAACCGACGAGCTATTTGGAAGGGTTTAAGATATATGCAGAGAAGGCTGGAAGTTCAAATAAGTCCGTATCCCGATAGCTATCAGGAGTACGCAAGGTGCATATTGGTTGTTTACCACTTGCAAGAGTTTTCAACTCGTGGTAAAAATCAATAAGCTTCCAACTGATAGTACTGTTGGCTTTAAAAACTCGGCCTCAAAATTGAAAATTGACCTTAAACATCAACGACCGGGGACGTAACGTATATGTTGACATCGTAAAAATGTTTGCTGTATACCCGTAGCTTTTAAAAGTTTTTGCGTCGAAAATATTATCAGCTCCAACAGACAGATCAATTTTCGGTTTAGCCAGGGTTTTCTGAAAATAAAAGTCAGCGAAATAACTTTCGAATTTTGACATCGAGCGTTGGAAATCGGCATACTGCGTAACATTACCACCAATACTCCAACGGGGCTGCAAAAATAGTTTAAGTGATAGGTTTTGTTTTAAGGATAAAATAGGGCTTTCGATCAGCTTCTTCCCTCCTGCATCATTTGAATTATAAAAAGCAGATAAACTGGTATTATAGATGACCGAAATATTTGGCGAAAAGCTGGAAGTGATCCTCGTATGAACCGAATATACCTCCGCAATGATATGATACAGGTTGTTTTGTTGCAGCTCATTCAGGCGGTTAAGGGTATAATTTCCTCCAATATTAAAATTTGTCCTGATCACATCATCATATTTGCTCCCATTTAATGAAGCACCGAAACTTTCTGTCCGATTAGGGAACGCTACAAAATTTCTGGTTGTTAAAATACCCGCGTATAGGTAATCAACCAGGAAATTATTAGCTGTGCTTACGTACAGTAAATCAAAATTTGCAAAAATTCCCCTTACAATATTTCGATAGTTCAAGGCGTAAACTGCCGCATAACTTTTTTTCTGATCGATCGTTTGCTGGTCGTTTACCAGGTCCCTGTAATCAACCAGGACATAACTGCTGTTGCCATTGTTGATAATGCTGGTTGATCTGGATAGGGATAGGGTATTTTCAACATAAGCATTTATGGTATACCTGACCGTCAATGCAGGCTCAATTAATAGCAAACGGTCATTTCGGTTAACCCGCTTTTCAGTATTCTCGATGTAATTATAACTACTTTTCAGATCAATAGAACCGTTCCAGTTATCGCTTTCAAAGGCCAACCCCACATTTTCAAAAACCCGGCTAAATTGACGGTTAATGGTATCTGTAAAATCTGCTCCCGGAATTAAATACATTCCATTTTGAATCTTAAAAAGGGCGTTGCTGGTCCGTTCATTTTTAACTTCGAACCCTGATAGGGTGCTGATCGAAAAATCCCGAAGACGCAACAACCAGGAAATATCATTTTCCGTGGAAAATGTTTTACCTGAAACTTTTTGTGAAAGCCCATCATAGGAATAGCCCCCATTCAATGTATCAGCAAACAGTCCCGGTTTTATCGTTAGACTTTGTGGCTGAGTACTATAATTAACCATCGAGTTGATATCAACTGTACTATTACCTGTTTTTATGATCGCTTTTAGCCTGTTAACCAGGTTAAAAAGGGGTTGTAAAAGCTGCTGATCCGATGCAGGAGCTAATAGATCATCTGTATTCGTTTCCCGGGACGCATAGCCATTCAGGCTATTTCGCAGGTATAAATTATCGGTGTTTTGTTCGAGTACGATGCAGGAAATGAATTTGGAATAAGCGTTGATGGAAGAATGATGCTCTGTTAAATTGATCGAATCAGCCGGTAAATAGATCGCGGTTTGTACCAACGATCGGGAGCTTATCCTGTCATTTTCCAGGGCAATATTGAGTTTCAGATCAATGTTTTTACTGACGCCGAACAAAAAATTACTTGAAATCAAATTGTTATTATTGAACCAAAAGCGCGACTGGTCAATTTGAGGGACATCCGGTTTTAAGACCGAAAGTTGCGGTGTTCCGGCGCTATAGTTATCAGACCAACCGGATGGCTTATTTTGTTCCATTATTTCGGGGTCGAGATTTTTGCCCGTATTATTAGTTTTTATTGTATTGATAAATTGCAGATCCTTATCAAACTTCAATAACGCAACCTCGTCATTCCTTGTATTTAAGGGCATCCCCGCACCAACCGAACCCATTCCAATGATTCGCGATTTTGCATCTTTTCGAAGTTTAATATTGATGGCGGCCCGGTTTGAATAGATGCTACCTTTCAGGGCCTTTATCGGCTGGTGGTCGGGCAGAACCTGAACCTGGTCAACATCAGCTGATGGCAAATTATTGCTGGCGATGGCATATTGATCTTCTAAAAGATCCTTCCCCTCGATGTAAAATTTGTTGATCGCCCGATTGTTAAATAATATCTGGCCCGTTTCTGAAACAGAAATACCCGGCAGTTTTTTGATGACATCAATGATACGCCGGTCGCTACTATCAGAAAAGGCTTTGACCGAATAGCTGATCGTATCTTTATTACCACGTATGGGTGCTGGCGCCTGTTTTATGATAACCTCTGGCAAGTTGTTAATTGCGGGCTTCATCACAACAACAAACGTTTTAGAAATATTCGGCCCTAATACAATTATTTGCTTTTCAAACCCAAGAATTGAAACTTCCAGCAGGGTACTATCCTTTGTAACCGACTTAAGACTAAAATTACCCTCAATGTCAGTAATTGTATAAGCCAATATATCCTGATGATTATTTGAAAACAGGATAACATTTGCCTCAGCGATCGCTTTGTTACCTGTTGATACAATAGTGCCTTTAATATTTATTTGAGCTTTTGCAACGAGTGTTGCGGAAAAGAAAAAGAGGATACAAATTAACCGGACATTCACAGTTTTTTTGGTGATTACCGTTATTGACTTTCAGATTTCAATTTTGCTTCGTCGCCATTTGAAAATTGTCCGGTTTTAAAAGCTGCCGCTTCGTTTGCAGCAGCTTTGTACCATTGTGTTGCCGTAACAAGGGCAAAAGGCTCTGTTTTAATTTTCTCCCGGGGCTTGTTAACTGGCCTCATTCGCAATAATTCAGCGCTGATTCCGGCTGTTGATCTTACCTGTACGATCAAGCCGGGCAAGCCGTAATAATAATAGGGCCCTTCGGGTAAAGGGATCTCAGTTGTGAACCATGCTGTTATTGTTGAAGTATCTTTTCTGGTTGTTGCCTTTCGGCAGAAGAAACCGTCGATCTTTTTCGTTTCTTTCCCAATGACCCATTTCCTGCTACTTAAAGTATCCTTAACAAATCCGAGATTTTGCCGGCCAATATATTGAACCATAACAGCCATCCGCTTTGCATAGTCTTTTATTATTTTGAACTCACAGGCGTTTTGAGCGAAATCCTTGCTGCTTAGGGGGGCTAAAGTGATATGATTGCTACCATTGCTTGCCCTTGCAATTCTTTCGTTCAACATTTTTTTGTCGTCGTCAGCACCCTTCCCATGGAAATAGCTTTTGTCTCCCGCAATGTCTAAAATGCCAATGTCGTCAATGATAGTTTCACCATTTTTGATGTATTTGAACTGATATTCAACCGTAGCAACTATTTTATCGCTGGTTTGTGCCTTTACCGACATGATCGATAAGAGTCCAAATACAATTAAGATGGCGAAACTCCTGAACATAAATTATAGTTATTAGTGTCATGAAGAAAATCACGCTTCTCCGCGAAGGAAAAAAAGCTAATTATTTACCCCTATTTTTAGTGATTTTTAACAGGCTAATTCGGCACAATAATTTGCGAAATGTTTGTACCGCAGGCAGCATCTGAAAGTTTTGCCATGTTTTGCAGCCCCTGCATAGCCTCGTCATAGCTTGCACCATAGGCAACTATATTCCAGGTTACACCGCATTTGCTGATATAGAATGCTGCAATGCGCACCTGAAGTGCACAAAAGCTGATGCAGATTTATCGTAACAGACGGCTGATCCGTTAATATTCGGCGTACTTGCGAAACCTGCAAGAGTGCAGAACGCTAAATAAAAGAACAATACAAGTTTTTACATTTTCTATTTTGATTGGTTGAACTTTCGAACCTGATTATCTGCAATAGCTAATTAATTCTTCGGAAACTGATCTTATTTAAACAGGTTGTGCAGATAAAGCATTTAACTGCCGTCGGGATAAAAACTTTTACCAGAATATTTCAGTAATTATTTCAAACTGGGTATACTCAAAATTCACCTATTTTGTGGCTGAGCACAACTACAAAACCATGTAGTATTGACCCACAAAAAAATGTAGTACCAAAAAAGTGAGAATAGTTTAATATTTCAAAGATTCGCATCGTGATCGTTTGTCTTCCGCACCACACCTTTTGTCCATCAATGCATCTTTCGGAATCCCAAAAACTATCGGGATGCAGACTTACGTCGAATCCCGACTTAAAACTTAAATTTGCAAGGAAACTCAACCGCCATGATAGCCAAAAAGCCAAGAAAATACATTCCTGAGAATTTCGAGATCAAATGGGAAAGCCTGGAACCACTGTTTACTGAACTAAAAGACAGGCAGATCAATTCTGTTGACGCTCTGGAACAATGGCTCCGCGACCGCAGCGAACTGGAAGCCGTGCTCGAAGAAGATTTCGCCTGGCGCTATATCCGCATGACCTGTGATACGGCCAGTGAAGAATTGCTGCAAAAATTTCAATATTTCGCTACCGAGATCGAGCCCAAAATTGCACCCTACAGCAATGAACTTAACAAGAAGTTAATTGCCAGCCCTTATACAGAACAGCTGGACCAGCAAAAATATTTCATCTACCTGCGCGGTGTAAAAAAAGCACTCGAATTATTCAGGGAAGAAAATATTCCAATCCTCACCGAGATACAGGTAGAACAGCAAAAATACCAGTCGATTACCGGCTCTATGTCGGTACACCTTGACGATAAAGAATTTACGCTCGAACAAGCAGCCGTTCGTCTGAAAGACACCGACCGCAAAATCAGACAACAGGCCTGGGAAACTATTACCTCCCGCCGCCTGCTGGATACAGATCAACTGAACAGCTTGTTTAACCAGTTACGGGAACTACGTCACCAGGTAGCCCTGAATGCCGGGTTCGAAAACTTCCGCGATTATATGTTCCAGGCGCTTGGTCGGTTTGACTATACCCCGCAGGATTGCTATGCTTTTCATGAGGCAATTCAACATGCTATAGTGCCTATCCTTCACCAACAGGCCGAAAAACGTAAACAAGCACTTGGATTAGACCATTTGGAACCCTGGGACATGGATGTAGATGTATCTGGCAAGTCGGCCCTGAAACCCTTCAAGGATGGCAGTGAACTGATCGAGAAATCGATCCGTTGTTTCAGCAATATCGGACCGTATCTTGGCGAAAGGCTGGAAATCATGAAGGAAAATGGCTTGTTCGATGTCGAAAGCCGTAAAGGTAAAGCCCCCGGCGGCTACAATTACCCGCTGGCTGAAACCGGTGCACCTTTCATCTTCATGAACTCGGCCAATACTTTCCGCGACCTTACCACGATGGTGCACGAAGGCGGCCATGCCGTTCATACCTTTCTTACGGCCGACCTCGAACTAAACGATTTTAAACATTGTCCTTCTGAAGTTGCCGAACTGGCCTCTATGTCGATGGAACTGATATCCATGGACAATTGGGACGTTTATTTTGACAACGAAGAAGACCTCAAACGCGCCAAGCGGGATCAGTTGTTCGACGTACTTAAAACTTTACCATGGGTAGCCGTGGTTGACCAATTCCAACATTGGATCTATACCAACCCAACTCATACCAACGAAGAGCGTACACAAGCATGGCTGCAAATATTTGAAAGCTTCGGTGCCAGCTTTGCCAATTGGAGCACGCATAAAGAAGCAGAGGCCAATCTCTGGCAAAAACAACTTCATATTTTTGAGGTTCCATTTTACTATATCGAATATGGGATGGCACAATTAGGTGCTATAGCTGTATGGAAAAACTATAAAGAAAATCCAGAAAAAGGTCTACAACAATACATCGACGCACTCAAACTGGGCTATACCAAAACTATCAAACAGATCTACGAAACCGCTGGTATAAAATTTGATTTCAGCGCCGGCTACGTGAAAGAGCTGGCTGAATTTGTGAAAAATGAGATAGAGAAATTGGGTTAGGAGTCCGGAAGATAAACACAGAGAATTACGAAGTTTTAAAAACTTCGTAATTCTTTCCTGAAACCCTTTCGGACTTTCCAACTAAAACATTTGTCGCCATAGTGTAATTCATCAAAAGAATTTAATCCTTTTAACTCCTTTCTTATCAAACAGATAATAAACCCATAAGGCTTTCAATGTGTATTTAAAAAACCACGGGCCCGATATGGTGTTATTAAATGATATGAAAAAGCTAAGAATTCTATTTGCCCTGCTGTTTTCGGTGAATACAGTATTTGGGCAGGGCTATAAACCCACTAAGATCGACAAACTGGTTACAATATCTTTACCGTCGGGCTATATTCAAAAAGATACGTTGGGTCAGCACATTTATTCGGCCAATACCGACTTTGGTTATTTAGTTGCTACAGTTGAGCCAAATGCAAAAGACAACCAGGCTCTTAAACGCGAAAAAGACCTGAATGCACTGATGAAAAATTATATTAGGGGTATTCAGCAGCAATCCGGTGATGGCAGCACACAAAATGTACGGGATACTACTGTTGGCAATTTAGAGGCTAAAGCATTTACGCTGGTCACCGACGATGGTAACGGCAATGTGCAGGACCGGAACTTTTTGGTGATCTATACAAAAGACGCCACCTATTCTTTCCAATATGCCTACCCTGATACAAGAAAAGACCTTGTGAACAGTGAAGCAAAAGCATTTTTCGGTTCTATCAACCTTTCACCTGAATTGCAACGAGATGACCAGTATACTGATATCAACAGCACATCTTCTGCCAGCATTACGCTGATAATCTGGATGATCGCTGGTGGTATAGCTGTAGTTGCCGGCGGCTGGTACCTTTATTCCAAAAGTCAACGCAATAACGAACTAGCTTAATTGCTAGCGCAGCAGGCCCCTTTGCCAACCGGGCTTTTGAATAAAAGAACGGCTATCCAGCCAATATAGCCAAACAACAGTAAGTACAAAGCCTATAACCGAACCGGCGAGTACATCTTCAAAAAAATGCTCGCTAAGGTACATGCGGGAGTACCCTACCATTATAGCTAAGAGTAAGAATACGGGCGCCCAGCCTTTATTCTTACTCCAGTAGCTTAACAGCACCGCTGCTGAAAATGCTGTGGTCGTGTGTCCGGAAGGAAAGCTATGTTGACTTAATATTTCAACTCCTTTTACAAAATGGGCATGATCTAACAAATGTCCGAAATACAACTTTGGCCTGGGCGCATCAAACAGAAATTTAATGAGCTGAGCCGAAAGGGAAGTTATGGCATAGGAACTTGCCAGGATGAGCGCTTTGCGATAGCTAAAAAACAAGAGAAAAAGGGAAAGACTGATTGCGGTCCAACCATCGCCCAGGTCGGTAATATACGGTGCCAGGCTATCAGCCAGCGGAAAATTTAGTCTGTTTACTGCAAAGTAAATTTCCGGTCGCGAAAAATTCATTTTGATAACCAGACAGATAATCAAAATCGCCAGATAAGGTACAACCATCCACCTTATCTTACGTAATACGGAACGCAAACTATTTTCCACGGCTGCAATTTATACTATTTAATTCAATGCAAAAAAATAGTATGTTTGGATGCAGCCTAACTCAATAGAACTGAATGTCGAAAAGTATATTCCGTAAAAAGACAATAGAAAGAATTTTATCCGATGTCGCAAGTGGCTTTAGCGACGGTGAACATTCAGGAGACCCCCACCTAAAAAAAGAATTACGCGTCCGCGACCTTACCCTGATGGGTATCGCTGCCGTAGTTGGCGCAGGAATTTTTTCCACCATCGGCGAAGCTGCTTTCCAGGGTGGACCGGGGGTAAGTATATTGTTTGTAATTACTGCCGTTACCTGCGGTTTTTCAGCCCTTTGTTACGCTGAATTTGCCGCCAGGATACCGGTTGCCGGTAGTGCTTATACCTATGCCTATGCTTCCTTCGGCGAACTGATCGCCTGGATCATCGGTTGGGACCTGTTAATGGAATATGCTATCGGTAATATTGCTGTCGCCATATCCTGGAGCGACTATTTTGTGAACCTGCTCGAACTTTTCAGGATACACCTTCCAAGATGGACAACAATTGACTTTCTTACCGCCTTCAATGCTCATAAAGATATTCTTAATCTTACGGCATCACACCACCTGGCCGAAATTACCGACCGGATGAAAATGGATGCGTCGGCGTGGGAAAATGCACCCGGGATAGGCTCATTGAAGTTTATAGCCAATTTACCGGCATTGGCTATTGTGGCTGCCATTACCTACCTGGTTTATGTGGGTATTCGCGAAACCAGGAAAGCTACCAATGCCATGGTGATCCTGAAGATCGCTATTGTGATCGGTGTTATCCTTATCGGCTTTTTTTATGTGACTCCAGCCAACTGGCATCCTTTCTTGCCTAATGGATTCAGCGGCGTAATGAAGGGTGTATCTGGCGTTTTCTTCGCCTATATCGGATTTGATGCCATATCAACCACAGCCGAGGAATGCGAGAACCCGCAGCGCGACCTTCCTCGTGGTATGATCTATTCGCTGATCATTTGTACGGTGTTATATATTCTGATATCATTAGTATTGACTGGCATGGTAAGCTACAAGGAGTTACAGGTCGGAGACCCCTTAGCTTTTGTATTTGCAAAAATTGGCCTTCATAACATCAGCTATCTTATATCGATCAGTGCCGTTATCGCAACAGCCAGTGTTTTACTTATCTTCCAGTTAGGCCAACCCCGTATCTGGATGGCCATGAGCCGCGACGGTCTTTTACCAAAAGTATTCTCACGTATCCATCCCAAATACCATACACCTTCTTTCTCGACGGTGGTTACGGGTTTTGTAGTAGCCATTCCTGCCCTTTTCCTCAACCTTACGATAGTTACTGACCTGACCAGCATAGGCACGCTGTTCGCTTTCGTATTGGTATGCGGCGGCGTTTTGTTGCTACCGCGTCAGGCGCAACGCAGGGGCAGGTTCCATTTGCCTTACATCAACGCCAAATGGATAACGCCTGTGATGTTTATTTTGGGGGTAGTTTTTTTCAGGGACTTCATCATCACAAAATTCACAGAGAAAAACGCCTACGAAAACTTTCCGTTTTTTATTTTCCTTGTGTTGACCGCGGCGCTTACCATCTTGTCATACCTAAAAAATTTATCCCTCATCCCGGTTTTGGGCCTCACCAGTTGCCTGTATTTAATGACAGAGATGGGCTATACAAACTGGCTGCGTTTCCTTATTTGGCTGATTATCGGATTAGTGATCTATTTTACTTATAGCTACAAAAACAGCATCGTCGGAAAAGAAGCCGCTGAGGCGAAGATTTAATCATTTGCTAACAGTATTTGATTAAATTTACCAATAGATGCATTTTACACTAGTAGATATCATAGGTTACATGGCTGCTTGCGGCACCACAGTTTCCTTTTTGCCACAGGCAATCAAAACTATTCGAACTAAAAATACGACTGGGATTTCTTTATCCATGTATAGTCTTTTCACCGCCGGTACCCTGTGCTGGCTCATTTATGGCATCCTGAGCGGTAGTCTTCCCGTAGCCATCGCCAATGCAATTACACTTGTTTTTGCGAGTATTATTCTCATTTATAAAATTCGGTATAAATAGGGTTGGCGGTTGGTGGAAGGGTAAATAGGTTTGTGATCAGTTATTTGTTAACTAGTCTCTAATTATAAATACAAAATGGTAAATCCCTAATACCTAAACTCCGATACTCCAATATCCTTATAAATATCAGGTCAACTAATACAACTAATTTAACCAATGCAACCAGTACAATTATCCCGATAGCTATCGGGACATCCAACCCAATGTTAAATATTGTTAAAATCAAATATTAAATTAAACCATGCGCAAATCCTGAGTCCATTATTTATATTTTTGTAATATAAATCAACGCATGAGGATAAATTATACCTACAAAACTTCCTGGATAATATTGATCGTACTCGCGGTAACGATCAATATTGCCTTTGCGGGTGGGTATGGTCTTAAGCGAGCGGATACAATCCATAAATTAACTGCAACAAAATCATCTTATTTGCGCAATGGTCTGCATCTTTCGTTGCCTCCGCTCCGACCGGCTGTTGTTTCGGTACAGAAAGTAAACGTTGCCCGGCCCGATGACAAATTGCTTAACGACGTGCAGGTATTTCCAAATCCAATAACCGACCAGATCAATATTAAATACACCCTTTCCCGAAATGCAATTGTAACTGTTAAGGTTGTAGATGTTTTGGGGAATGATGTGATCACGCTCATCTCTCAACGTATCTCCTCAGGCGAACAAAACTTTACCTACCAACTAAACAACCGCTTACAGCGGGGATTTTACTTTATCCGGGTTGTTGCTGGCACAGAATCAGTGATAAAAAGGATATCGGTGTTATAAATCCCAGCTGCCGGTTTACTGGCCCCGTGCTGACTTTATCTTTCATTTGCCCTGGCTTTAATTGCCCCCCAACCATTACAATTAGTTAACCTAATACAACTAGTAAAACCAATACAACTAATACAACTGGTACTACTCCCACATCTGTCCCCAAAATTTCCTAAATTTACCGCAAATACCCACGAATGAAGATCATCGCCATAGGCCGCAATTACGCCGAACATGCTAAAGAGTTGAACAACCCGGTTCCAACTGTTCCAGTTATATTTCTGAAGCCGGATACCGCATTACTGCGCGAAAACAAAGCATTTTATCATCCCGATTTTTCGCAGGACATTCACCACGAGATCGAAGTGGTTTTGAAAGTTTGCAAAGAGGGGAAAAATATCAGCGAGAAATTCGCATCCAATTATTATGACGAGATCGGCCTCGGTGTAGATTTTACTGCACGTGATATACAAAGCCGGCATAAAGAAAAGGGCCTTCCCTGGGAATTGGCAAAAGCATTCGACGGCTCGGCACCTGTCAGTAATTTTATACCTAAATCAGAATTCACCGATCTTTACAACCTTGATTTTAAGCTCGAGATCAACGGAGAGGTTCGTCAGCATGGAAATACAAAAGATCTCCTATTTTCCTTCGAACGCATCATCACTTTTGTTTCACAATACATCACGCTAAAAAAAGGCGACCTGATTTTTACAGGAACTCCCCAGGGTGTTGGCAAAGTGAATATCGGCGATCACCTCGAAGCTTTCCTGGAGGGCAAACGAATGCTCGATTTTTACGTTAAATAAGCATGAGGCTTATATCGTTTGTATTACTTGTTGCATGCGCTGGGATGCTACTTACTGCCAATGCTCAAAATATTGTACAAACTAAAACCTACCCGAAGAACTACTTCCGCTATCCACTTGATCTTCCGCCAACTACTGCGGGTTCATTTGGCGAGTTACGACCAAATCACTTTCATTCAGGACTCGATTTTAAAACAAACGGTACAGTTGGCTTCCCTGTGCACGCGGCTGCGGACGGCTATATTTCAAGAATAAGAGTTCAATTTGGTGGCTTTGGAAACGCACTGTACATTACCCACCCCAATGGTTATACTACGGTTTATGGTCATTTGCAGCGCTTTGCGGTTGAAATTGAAAAACTGCTGAAGGAAAAACAATATCAATTGCAAAGTTTTGAAGCTGATATCGATGTAACACCCCTTCAATTGAAGGTATGCCAGGGCGACATTGTCGCATGGTCGGGCAATGCGGGTGCATCCGAAGGGCCACATCTGCATTTCGAGATCAGAGACACACAAACCCAGGAGACCATCAATCCGCAACTTTTTGGTTTAACCATCAAAGACAAGGTGCCGCCCGGCCTGTCAACAATTTGCATTTATAATTTAGGGAATGAGCCATTTAGTGAAAAAACAACGAGACGATTATTCGGCATTAAAGGCGGAGCAGGCCATTACTACCTCATGAAACCACAAGTGATCAACGTTAGCGGACCTACCGGCTTCGGTATAACGGCGACTGACATGAATAGTACCTCGTTCAATCATAACGGGATCTACTCTGTCGAGCTTAAAGTTGACGACCAAACGGTTTATACCTTTGCAGTTGAACGATTTGCTTTCGATCAAACACATGCAATCAATGCCTATATCGATTATCCTATATACCTGACTTCGCATCGTTTTATTCAGAAATGCTTTATTTTACCGGGCAGTAAAATCACCGTTTACCCACAATCGATCGATCGCGGGATCATCAATTTTACGGATAATAACACCCATCTTGTATCTTATATTGTTAAAGATATAGCTGGTAATACTGCGATAGTGTCAGTCGAAGTAAAATCATCACCGCCCAAATTACAGCAGCCAACTGCTAAACCCGCGGCAACATTTTTTCATTACGATAAGCAAAATGAATTTGGTACAGATAAAGTAAAAGTGGTTATCCCAACAGGAAATTTGTATGATGATCTGGATTTCAGCTATGCCATTTTACCTGAGAAAAAAGGCACTTACTCCGAGGTCCACCGCATAGATAACCGCATGACGCCTATTAATGACACCTTCGAGCTTTGGATAAAACCGGATAATTCGATCGGCCACTTAGCTAACAAAGCCGTGATCGTCAATACTGATGGCACTTGTGAAGGGGGCGATATGGAAAATGGCTATGTTAAGGCGAAAGTGCGCACATTTGGCGATTATTATATCAAAGTCGATACAGTGCCGCCAACCGTAAGGCCAATCAATATCAGGGAAGGCGCAAATTTGTCGAAAATGAAAAGATTATCTCTAAAAATTGGTGATAACCTATCGGGCATAAAAAGCTATGCCGGTAAAATAGATGATAAATGGGTTTTAATGGAATGGGACTATAAAACGCATGTGCTTAGCTATAGTTTTGATCAAACTCTTAGCCCGGGCAGGCATCAATTTGAATTAACAGTGACTGATTTTAAAGATAATATTGCTCACTTTACAGCAAACTTTATAAGATAATATGAGCACACTAAAAGAGGGCGATAAGGCCCCTGACTTTATTGGCAATGACCAGAACGGCAACACCATTTCCTTATCAGATTTTACCGGCAAAACTTTGGTCCTGTATTTTTATCCACAGGATAATACCCCCACTTGTACCAAAGAGGCCTGCAATTTCAGGGATAATTACCAGTCGCTGGTTGATAAGGGGCTGTCGGTGATCGGCTTCAGTTTTGATACCGAAAAATCGCATAAAAAATTCATCGACAAATTTCAGCTTCCTTTTCCGCTGATAGCCGATCCTGATAAGAAGATCATTGAAGCCTACGGTGTTTGGGGCGAAAAAAAACTATATGGCAAAGTTTATATGGGCACATTACGAACCACATTTATTATCGATCAGCACGGCATGATAAAACACATCATTCAAAAAGTTGATAGCAATAATGCCTCGGCCCAGGTACTCGAATTATTAAAATAATCACTATTTTCGCAATAAAGGCAGAAACCAAAATTCAATTCATGGCGGTACAGGTTGAAGACGCAGAAATATTACGCAAGTTTCAGGACGAAAAAACGCGAAACGAAGCGTTTAACCTATTGCTTAAAAAATATCAGCAAAAAATTTACTGGCATATCCGGCGCATGGTTATCGATCATGATGATGCTGATGATATCACCCAGGATACGTTTATAAAGGTTTGGAAAAACTTACCCGGTTTTCGCAATGACGCGCAATTGTATACCTGGATGTACCGGATCGCCACCAATGAGAGTATTACTTTCCTGAATAAAAAGAAACAAAAAAATAATATTCCATTGGATGACGTGGCATACGAACTGGCAGATACGCTGGCCGATTCAACCTATTTCAATGGCGACAAGGCACAATTAAAATTACAGCAAGCGATACTTACTTTGCCTGAAAAACAACGACTGGTCTTTAATATGAAATATTATGACGACCTGAAATACGAGGAAATTTCGGAAGTGCTTGGTACCAGCGTGGGAGCTTTAAAGGCATCCTTTCACCTGGCTGTAAAAAAGATCGAGGCATTTTTATTGGCCAGGGATTAATTTTTTAAATTTAGTTTAAACCATTGAGCTCTAATTTCATCTATATACAGATATGAAAAGGGAAAGTGAAACCAGGGAATGGCTAAATGAATATATGTCACTTAAACAGGTAAACCCAAAATGCCCGTTTACAGTGCCTGAAGGCTACTTTGAGAGCCTGAATGGGATGATTTTGTTGAAAATTTCACTTGAGGAAGCGAAGGGAGGAAAACAGGAGACTGGTTTCACAGTGCCTCAAAATTATTTTTCCGAATTAAACGACAACATCAATTCAAGGATCAATATTGGAGATGCTAACGATAAAACTGCTAAAGGGTTTGTTGTTCCGGATGGTTATTTTGAGTCGTCGGCAGAACAGATCAATGCAAGGATAAGTATTGAAGAGGCAGCAGACGCAGAGCAAAATAGCTTTACTGTGCCCTATGGTTATTTTGACGAACTTTCTGCTCATATAACCGCCCGAATTAATATCGAGGAGCATGTAGAAAAAGATGCCCCAGGTTTTGCAATACCAAGCGATTATTTCGAGAACCTGCAGCAACAGATACAAAGCCGAATTCAGGTTGACGAGGTATTAAGCACACAATCTTGTGAGTTCACGGTTCCTGATAATTATTTTAACAAGCTTACTGATAACATCCTCAGCCAAACTGTTGCTAAAGAAAAACAACGTAAGGGCGGTGCTATCATAAGAAGGCTTATCACTTCAGGTGCAATAAAATATGCTTCGGCAGCCTGCCTGGTGCTGGCAGTTGGTGGTACGTTATTTTTTAATCGTACGATAGATCCTAATGCTGAACATAACAAATCGTTTTTACACAAATCATTGGCTACTATACCTTCAGAAGATATTCAAAACTACCTGCAGTTGCATTTAGACGGCAATGATACGCGTACACTAATGGATGAAACCAAGGCTGCTGATGCAGTTAATTTAAGTAACGACCTGCAACAGGCTTTAGATACTGCCTCCCAATAAGATGAATAAAACCAGCCGTCATATCTTTATTTTATTTTTGTTGCTGGCAGGTAGCATTCAAGGTTTTGCTCAGCTTCGGCCCGTTATCAGACGTCCTCCCGGTGCTGAAAGACGTATCTTACGGGAAAACGCTATTGAACGTGTCGAACGGGTTAAAGAACATTACATTACCCAGCGTCTCGATTTGACAAGTGACGAATCAGCTAAATTTTGGCCGGTTTACAGGCGTTACCAGGCTGAGATCACTGAAATAAGGACCAAAAGAAGGATCAATAATTCGGCAGCAGAACCTGATGGGGCAGAGCAAATCAAAAATGAATTGAATTTTGAGTCGGATCTGGTCAATGTCCGTAAAAAGTATACTTCTGAATTTTTGAAATTTTTGCCCGCTGAAAAGGTAAGTGCCTTATTTAAAGCAGAACGTGAATTTAACGACGAATTGATACGTCAGTTACGTGAACGCAACCAGTCCAGTTCGACAACTTCAAATAACCCACCCAGCTAACAGCATAATTCTAAAAAAAGCTGTTAATATCCGATCTTTATCACCAAATTGGAACGAATCACAAATTGGAGATAGATAATTGATCTGTTGCTATTCAAATATGCTTACACTTCGTCAAACTTTTCTTTCACATAACGCTCAAACCACCAACTTTCCTTTATTACTGGAGTTTGAACGGGCAGAAGGAGTTTATTTATATGACCCTAAAGGCAAGCCTTATCTCGATCTGATATCCGGTATTGGTGTTAGTAACCTGGGCCATGGCAATAAAAGGGTTATCCAGGCCATCAAAGATCAGGCTGAAAAATATATGCACCTGATGGTTTATGGCGAATACGTGCAAAGCCCACAGGTGAAGTTCGCCGAAAAGCTGATATCCTTATTACCCGACAGTTTAAACTCGGTTTATTTCGTTAATTCGGGAGCTGAGGCCCTTGAGGGTGCGATGAAACTTGCCAAACGGTACACCAATAGACGGGAAGTTATAGCCTTCCATAACGCTTACCATGGCAGCACCCACGGTGCCCTAAGTGTTATGGGCAACGAAGAATTCAAGCAAGCTTACCGACCACTACTGCCAGGCGTAAAATTCATTCATTTCAATGAACCTGATGAACTTAAAAGCATCACCGACCAAACGGCATGCGTTATTGTGGAGACCGTTCAGGGCGAAGCCGGGATACGGGTTCCGGAAATTGGGTATCTAAAGGCGCTGCGCGATCGATGTACAGCAACAGGTACCCTATTGATCCTGGATGAGATCCAGGCAGCCATGGGCCGTACGGGTAAGCTATTTGCATTCGAACATTTTGGTATAGTTCCGGATATTTTAATGATGGCTAAGGCGCTGGGCGGCGGTATGCCGATCGGTGCATTTATCGCATCTAAAGAAATCATGGATTCGCTGAAAGAGAATCCTATTCTGGGGCATATTACTACCTTCGGAGGTCACCCAGTTTGTTGTGCAGCCGGATTAGCCGCCTTAGAGGTTTTGATCGACCAGGATCTGATAGTATCAGTTGAAAGGAAATCAAACTTGTTCAAAGAATTATTGGTGCATCCCGCAATCAAAGAAATTCGTGGTAAGGGCTTGATGTTAGCTATCGAACTGGAGAGCTTTGAGTTTAATAAAAAAGTGATCGACCAGTGTATCGACGATGGCGTAATTACCGATTGGTTCCTGCATTGTAGTAATTCGATGCGTATCGCTCCTCCGCTGATCATTAACGAGGATCAGATCAGATTTGCCTGCAAGGTTATCCTGGATGCTATCGACAGGGAGTACCAAAATAAATAAAGAGGTACAAGCCCTCTCTATTTTACTATTAACTGATCTTATTGCCGAAATAAAGAACGGTAATTAACTATTCGACTTTTGATGCCGCAAAAGTAGACAGACCAATGTAAAGTAAATGTTATGATTTGAAACTCAAACCAAGCTACTTAACATGATGACAAAACAGCAACAAAAAAACCGACTCATTTGCATGAACCGGTTTAAAAGCTAAATAATTGACGTTTGGTTACCTGATGGTATGGGCTTTAACAAAATTGCCATTGGCGTCAAAACCCACGATATACTTGGTTGTATTGTCTTCGATGATTACGATATAGGCTTTAGCCGATCCATTGAGCTTAACTTCAACCGCATTTTCGAACACAAAACCCGGGTAAGTAGTTGTAAGATAAGTGCTGATCGCAGCGGGTAATTGGGCCTGAGTCAATTTAGTCTGACTGATCACATGCGGATAAATCTCGGTACGGTTTACAAGTTTTCCTGCCTTGGTAAGCACTGTTGCATAAATACCGGTATCCTTGCTGATCACCAGGTAGCTCGTATCACGGTTAACAAATGCGTGTTGCAAGGTGTCTTTTGGATAATTGCTTGTAAAGTAACCGGTAATTGCTGCGGGCAAAGTGCTCAATGCAACTGAATCGGGATGCTGGCCATCACGGTCACCAAAACGCCCTCCTGGGTGCCATCCTGGTCCGTTATATAGGTCTGGCCCCTGGCGTTGTTCTAAAACTGATGTAAAAATACCACTGGCGTTAAATTCCAGTGCGACAGGATTGTTGTTGAATTTAATAGCGACCACATAGCCTTGTACCGTGGCAGCAGCATTTTGAATTTTGAAGGCCGCCTTGAAAGTATAGCCTGCATAATTAGCCGTCAGGTATTTTCCGATGGTATCCGGAAGCGAGGCGAATGCTACCGTGTCGGCGAGCAAGCCCCGCCTGCAAACATTGACGGCAAAGATCGTATCTCCGGATGAGGAAGATAAAGCAATCGCCGGGGCATTAGTAAATGCAGCTGTTTGGATAAGTCCGGATGAGCGGTTGACAACAGGTGCCTGGTAGTTTTTCTGACATGATGCCATTAGCATCAATCCAATTGCACCAGCTATTAGCGCAATTGGCGTGAATAATTGTTTTTTCATGATAGTTTTCGTTTGGGGTATTAATTCATTGCGTTAAAAATAAATTGCAATGATGAAAACATCATGAAAATGAAATAGGCATCAAAAAAATTGAAAGATTTTGATCAAAAAAAAGGCTGCCAGTCATCGGGGCAGCCTTTGGAGATCAACTCTTGGTATCGAAACTGATACATTCTTTGAGTTCTTTTTCTGTATAAGCCAGGTTGTATTGTTTTAGTACATCGTCTGGAACGCCATTCCATTGGTTCGGTCGGTTGCCCACATAACCGATATCCTTTATACCAATTTCTGAAGTATAAAAGCCGGTGATGGTCAGGTTGCGCATCAGTGTAAAGAATGCAACACCCTGTTTCATGTTTGGTTTTGCCTTATTAGGGTAAGCGATCTCGTCAACAATAGCGATCTGCTGCGTAGCATCACAGTCTTTGAATGTTTTTTCAAAACGCTTCAGGCATTGCATATCGAGCCAGCGCAATCCGCCTTTCATAGGCACCTGATGTTCGGGCATGTCTTTGACGATAAATTCTATAAAATCCGCCACCTTAGCATCCGAGGCACTACCGCTTACTTCATCTTTTGGGATGATGATATCGCCCAAAATGGTGATGGTCGCAAACTCATGATCGGTAAAGAATTTTGGCTCCTGGAGTAATTTTTTGTCAAAGGCTTTTTCTTCGGCCATCCGTTCCGGGTGGTCCTGGTCAGCACCAGTTTGCGTATCTGTACCAGCATCTTTACCGGCTGGCGTTTTGCAGGCATCAACTAAAACTGCAGCCGAAAGGCCACCTACTACCAATGCTCTTAATGAATCTCTTCTGTTCATAATAAAAAGATCAAATATTTTGTTTCTTCAACTGGTCAACGATATACTCTGATGCACGCATAGACAGCGCTAAAATGGTCCAGGTTATGTTTTTATCGGCTTGGGATACAAACTGACCGCCATCAACACAAAACAGGTTCTTCACGTCATGCGACTGGCTGTATTTGTTCAATGGCGATTTCCTTGCATCATTACCCATGCGCACCGTACCAGCTTCGTGGATGATATTGCCGGGATTGTGTAGCCCCCATTTGTTATGTTCGCCATCGTCGTCACCCCAGGTAATTACTGCACCCATATTGGTCAGTATCTCCTTAAAGGTTTCTTTCATGTGTTTGGCTTGTTTGATCTCGTAGTCGGTCCATTGGGTATGGAAACGCAATACCGGGATACCATATTTATCTACAACTTCGGGATCGATCTCGCAATAGCTATCCTCGCGGGCTATACCTTCGCCCCGACCGGCCATACCTATGCTTGCGCCAAAAAAGAAACGATTGTCTTCTTTTAAGGATGTGCCATAGCCACCGGCTTCTTTTTGCTTACCTTTCACCTTATAGCTGCCGTTCAGTTTTTCGATACCCCAGTTAAAGCCATATAAAGGCATATCGAAACCGCCGCCATATTCGATATGGTAACCACGGGGGAAATCAAGTTTATCTTTTTTATTATCAAGCCACCATGGAGTATAAACGTGCATACCTCCCACCCCATCTTCGTTATAACGCTTGCGATCAAATAATTGGGGCAAAATACCGCCCATATCTGCTCCAGTTGAATCGTGCAGGTATTTACCTACAGCGTTGCTCGAGTTAGCAAGCCCGTTAGGGAAACGCTCAGATTTGGAGTTCAGCAACAAACGTGCACTTTCGCATGCGCTTGCAGCCAGAATTACGGTACGGCCGTAAACCTGGTATTCCTGCATATCGTCTTTGCTGACATAGGATACACCGCTTGCCAAACCGTCGCGGTTGGTCAATACTTCGCGGGCCATGGCATTGGTAACCAGGTCGACATTACCTGTAGCCAAAGCTGGTTTCACCAAGACCGAGGATGAGGAAAAGTCGCCGTAAACCTTACAACTTCTACCGCATTGCGCGCAAAAGAAACAGGCTTCACGGCTGTTGTTGATCTTTTTAGTAAGGATAGATAAGCGCGATGGAATTACCGGGATATTGATTTTAGCATTGGAGCGCTGCAGCATGATCTCATGCAAGCGGGGTTTCGGAGGAGGAAGGAAATAACCATCAGGATCATTATATAAACCTTCATTGGTACCAAATACCCCGATCAGCTGATCTATTTTATCATAATAAGGTTTGATGTCATCGTAACCGATGGGCCAGTCGTCACCTAAACCGTCGATACTTTTACGCTTAAAATCATTCGGACCAAAGCGAAGCGAGATACGTCCCCAGTGATTGGTTCTGCCGCCCACCATACGGGCGCGCCACCATTCCCAATTGCTACCAGGCGCCTGCGTATAAGGTTCCCCATCAATCTCCCAACCCCAGTAACAGCCATCGAAATCGCCGAACGGTCTGTATTTGGTACTAGCACCCCTGCGCGGCGAATCCCAGGGGTTTTTTAATTGGGATGAATTTTCGCGCGGATCAAAGTTTGGCCCTGCTTCAAGCAAACAAACTTTTAAGCCTGCATTCGCCAAAACGTAGGCTGCCATGCCGCCGCCTGCTCCTGAGCCTACAATGATCGCATCATATTTCTTTGATTGCTTCTTGATCTGGATATCGTCCATGTATTTTGATAATAAGCGTTAATATTTTAAAAAGGAGTTTTTATGTGCTGAACACAAATCTACATTTTGATTCGTGTTTTAAAAATTCAAGACTGGCTCTTTTTGTATTTAATTTGTTACCTGCCGAGGCTTAAATCATGTTATTGCGTTTTACAAGGTACGATTTTAGCAGATGGTTATATCCTTCATGAATATTGGCATCCACCAGGTCGATATGGTATTGCGCGCACTTCAATTCGAGCTGGTGGCGGTAATTTCCTACACTGGCCTGGTAAACCTCGCGGATCTTAGCCGGGTGCACTTTTAACTCCTCTCCGCTCTCGATATCAATAAAATGATGCGGACGGTTATCAAAATCAAAATCCAGCTCTTTTGCGCGGTCGTTCACATTAAAAATGATCACCTCATGTTTGTTATATTTAAGATGCTGTATGGCAGCAAATAAAGCCGCTGATTTTTCTTCGCTGGCATTATTTTCCAGCATATCGCTAAAAATAATGATCATCGAGCGTTTATGGATCTCTTCGGCAACATGGTGCAATACCTCAGCAATATTGGTCCTTGAATTTTGCCGGGGCTGGTTGTAGGTCCGTTCTAATTCGGTATACAAATGAAAAAGGTGACTACCGGTTGATCTGGCCTGGCTCATCCAATCGATCTTGTCAGAAAATAAACATAAACCAAAGGCATCCCGTTGCGACTTAAACAGGTACATCAGCGAAGCCGCCGCATAAATTGAGAATTGAAGTTTGTTATTGCCCTTTTCGGGAAAATTCATTGAAGATGAAGTATCGAGCAACAAATAACAACGCAGGTTGGTTTCTTCTTCAAATTGTTTGACAAATAATTTATCGGTGCGGGCATACAATTTCCAATCGATATTCTTTACCGATTCGCCATTGTTGTACAAACGGTGCTGAGCGAACTCTACCGAAAATCCATGGAAAGGGCTTTGATGCAAACCAGTAATAAAGCCTTCAACTACCTGGCGAGCCAGCAGCTCGAGGTTATCCAATTGGCGTATCTGTTGTTCTTCGCGCAGTGAAGGCATGTTACGAATGTAACGTGTGTGGATTTAGTATGCAAGGAAAGCGAGAAAAGAAATGAGGAGTGCGTCTGAACCGTTGATTCGTTTGATTAGTTTGATTTCGTTGACAAAAAATGCCAGCACAGCAAAATGACCCAATGACAGTGCAGCAAAATGACGCGAAGCAAATGATCAATGACCAAAAAAAAACCGGTCCTGGAAAACCAGGACCGGCTGCATTTATGCTGATTGATTATTTATGCTAATTGTTTATCCAACTTGCCTGCAAGTATCGACTTAGGCACTGCACCTATTTGTTTGTCTACGATCTCGCCTTTATTGAAGTACAATAAAGCCGGGATATTGCGGATACCAAACTTCATCGATATACCTGGGTTATGGTCGACATTTACTTTGCCTACTACAGCTTTGCCGCTGTATTCTTTAGCAATTTCTTCTACAACCGGACCAACCATACGGCAAGGACCGCACCATTCTGCCCAAAAGTCTACCAATACAGGTTTATCTGATTTAAGGACCAATTCCTCGAAGTTTGCATCTGTTATTTCTAAAGCCATGATCTTTTAATTTTAAATATTTCCTCCAAATATACTGTATTCAAATAGCTTGCCACAAGTGCAAGGCTGTCAATGTGACAATGTGATTATTTAACCCTAAAACTCTAACTATTGGGTGACGATAAAAGTAGGGTTTAAACCAATTAAACACCAATTTAATTATTAACACGCCGCCCCGGCAGGTTGTTTATTAACACCGTGTCCGGCAATTTGTCAGTTCCCTTTACGGAAATCAGAGGCTTTTGCCTTGATATACAATAATATATCATAATCACTTGCCTTTTTTACCCAGTCGATTGTAGGGTAATATTTATCCATATAGGTTTGCAGTGAATCGCCTTTAAGGCCGGTTACCCTGGTTACCAAACCGCGGTTGAACCGGGTTGCAATGTAGTCGCCCTGTTCATCGCGTTTTAATACTTTTTGCAGTTTATATTTCGGGTCGGAATTCCGGGTTAGTGCACTTATTACCCGTAACAAGTCTATGCTTACAAAAGTGAAAGGCACATTGGATGGCGGCGCAACAAATGCGTCTTTTAATTTGGTTGGCTGGTAATTAAACACCTTGCTGTATTCGGCACGGCGATCAATGGAGTCTTTTTGATGATTGCGTTCAGCTTTAACAGTCACCTCTTTCAGATTGACCGAAGCTGTTTTGACTCGCAAAACGATATACCTTGGTAATGGGGCCTTTACCGGAAATATGAGGGTTTGATAACCTATAGCAAATACTTTTATCGTATCTCCGGCTCCCTTCACCTGGAAATTGAAACTACCTGCCGCATCCGTAGCTGTTTGATAGCCTGAATGCGTAAAGAGCCTGGCAGCAACCGGTGCATTGGTTGAATCGGACACGATCTTTCCGCTGATCACTTGTGCTTCGACCGTCGCACAGCAAAAAACTAAAAGGATAAATAACCAGCGCATTTACAAAAATAGCTCTTGGAGTGATTGGAGGGTAAGGGTTTAACAGTATTTAACGGACTGTTATGGTTATCGAAGTGTATTATTAGTTAATTGCTTTCTGGCTTTTGCTTTGACCTGTTCCCAAAGGATCCCAGGTTCTTTACCGCTTTCAAAAGAATCAATTCTGATTTGAAGTTCATTTAGAAAGGCTTCGCATTCCCACAAATTTACTGCGTTAATACCCTCAATCCCGAACGAATATAGCGCCTCCCCCGGATACTTGTTATCATCAGCGGAAATTTGGTTTTTAACGTTTATCCGTGTTGCTACTTTTTTCATTTACTAAAATAAAGAAACAAATAAAACGAAATTATAACCTAATTCAACATCGGCTGCACATGTGTCAATTGATGGATCTCGTCCAATAACTCATCATTCGGGTTCACTTTATAGGTTTTTGACGGGAGCTCGATCAAAATCGATTCTTCAATATCCTTTACCAGAAAACGCAGCGTACAATTTTTTACTGGGTACTTTTTGTTATTACTTTCAACGATCTGCTGCAGGCCGTCCACCAGGCTATCATTCAGAGAATTAAGTTCGAGGCAAACGGTAATTGATTTTGCCAGTTTATCCCGCACCTCGGTCAACAAACCGATGGAGCTAATGCGCAGGTCCCAATTATCTTTTTGTTTGAATTTTTCATCGATACTGCCTTTGATCTGCAAAAAATAACCTTCCACCATCAGGTTACGGTATTTGATATAATCATCGCCGAATAGGGCAAATTCGTAGGAGTCGAAATAATCCTCCAGCATAAAAGTGCCAAAAGGTTTGCCCGTCTTGGTCATTTTATGCTGCACATTGGAAGCCAGGCCACCAACGCTGATCTCACCGCGTTTACGCAATTCGGCAAAGGCCACCTTGATATCGTCGCCTCCCTCCCCTGATCGTGCTTTTTGCATGATCTTCAGGTCGGATACCGTTGTATTGCAATAGCGGTTAAGCTCCAGTTTGTAATTGTCAAGCGGATGCCCGGTCAGGTAAATACCGATCACATCTTTCTCATATTTTAATTTTTCGATCAGCGGAAACTCTTCTGATTCAGGCAGCGGTGGTTCGGGAATATAAGAAGCCACGGCTCCGCCAAATAATGAAACCTGCGAACTGCTTTGGGTGTTCTGGTAATCATTAGCGTATTTGATCATGCGTTCGATCCCATTGAGCAGGCCATTTTCTGTTTTTGCAAAAAATTGCGCACGATTGTATTTAAACTCGTCAAAAGCCCCGCTGTAAACCAGGTTCTCGTAGGATTTTTTATTCACCGAACGCACGTTTGAGCGCCGGGCAAAATCATAGATACTTTGATACGGACCATTGGCAACCCGTTCCTCAATAATACTTTCGATTGCCTTATCTCCTACTCCTTTCACACCTGTCAAACCAAAACGTACCTGCCCTTTGTCGTTTACAGCAAAAGCCATGTCAGATTCGTTGATATCCGGACCAAGTACAGGCACACCCATACGCCGGCATTCCTCCATAAAGAAGGATATCTTTTCAATGCTGTTCTGGTTATTTAATACCGCCGCCATATACTCAGCCGGATAATGGGCCTTTAAATAAGCTGTCTGGTAGGCAACAAACGCGTAACAGGTGGAATGCGATTTATTAAAGGCATATTGTGCAAAGGCTTTCCAGTCGTTCCAAATCTTGGTCAGTTTATCCTGGGCATGGCCTTTGGCAGTTGCACCAGACATAAACTGGGCCTCCATCTTGTTCAGCACCTCGATCTGCTTTTTACCCATTGCCTTACGCAAAACGTCGGCATCACCTTTGCTGAATCCGGCGAGTTTTTGCGATAAAAGCATCACCTGTTCCTGGTATACGGTGATACCATAGGTCTCGCCCAGGTATTCCTCCATATCGTCCAGATCGAAGGTGATCGGCTCCAGTCCGTGCTTACGTTTGATGAAGTTTGGTATGTACTCAATCGGACCCGGACGGTATAGGGCATTCATGGCGATCAAATCCTCAAACTTATCCGGTTTCAGCTCGCGGAGGTACATTTGCATACCATCACTTTCAAACTGGAACGTTCCGTTGGTGTCGCCCCGTTGGTACAATTCAAATGTTTGCTGATCTTCTAAGGATATATAATCTATATCAATTTCAACATTATGGTTTTGTTTGATCAGCCGCAGCGCATCTTTAATGATCGTGAGCGTTTTAAGCCCCAGGAAGTCCATCTTGATAACGCCTGCATCCTCGATTACGCGACCGTCAAACTGTGTAACCAGCAGGTCGGAATCTTTAGCGGTGGCTACGGGAACAATATTGGTCAGGTCATCAGGCGCAATGATGATGCCAGCGGCATGCACACCGGTATTACGTACCGAGCCTTCTAGCTTTTCTGCTTCGCGGAGCACGATACCTTTCAAACCCGGGTCATTGTATATCTCTTTTAATTCCGGAACCTGGTCGATAGCCGCACGCAGGGTAATTCCGAGCGTTTCAGGCACCAGCTTTTTCAAGGCGTTAACTTCAGAGAGGGGCATATCCAATACCCGTCCAACGTCCTGTATGCTGGTACGGGCAGCCATTGAGCCATAAGTGATGATCTGCGCCACCTGGTTACGGCCGTATTTATCAACTACATAATCAATTACCTTTTGACGGCCGGCGTCATCGAAGTCGGTATCAATATCGGGCATCGACTTACGGTCGGGATTTAGGAACCTTTCGAAAAGGAGATTATATTTTATCGGATCGATATTGGTGATCCCGGTACAGTAAGCAACCACTGAACCGGCAGCCGAACCACGTCCCGGCCCGATGAAAACGCCCATTTCCCTGCCCGATTTAATAAAGTCGGATACAATAAGAAAGTATCCGGCAAAACCCATTGTTCGGATAGTGAATAACTCGAAATCAATTCGCTCCTGTACTTCGGGGCTGATATCCTTATAGCGTTCCTTGGCTCCTGTATAAGTTAAATGCTTCAGGTACTCCCATTGGTTCATGTTCTCGGATTCAGGTCCACTATGGATCTTGAATTCGGGAGGAATAGGGAAATTAGGCAGCATAATATCCCTTTTCAGCTTCAACACTTCCACCTTATCGACGATCTCGTTGGTGTTATCGAGTGCCTCAGGCAGATCATGAAAGAGCTTGCCCATTTCATCCTGCGTTTTAAAGTAAAACTGGTCGTTCGGGAAACCGAAGCGATAGCCTTTACCACCTTCTTCATCCGTTGCGATAGGAGTGCTCTGCATATCGCCGGTATTTACGCAAAGTAAAATATCATGCGCGTTAGAGTCCTGTTGATCAACGTAGTGTGAGTCGTTAGAACAAATAACTTTTACCTGGTGCTTTTTGGCAAATTTTAGCAGACTGTTGTTGACGATTTCCTGCTCGGGTATATTATGGCGCTGTAGCTCGATATAATAATCTTCTCCAAAAAGATCAAGCCACCATTTGAATTCCTTTTCACCTTCATCTTCCCCATTTTTTAAAATAGCCTGCGGCACCGATGCGCCTATACAACAAGTGGTAGCGATCAGTCCTTTATGGTATTGCAGGATCAATTCTTTATCGATCCGTGGCCATTTACTGTAAAGGCCCTCAATATAGCCCAGGGAGCAAAGCTTTACCAGATTGCGATATCCCTCAGCATTTTTCGCGAGCAGCAACTGGTGATGCCTGACATCCTTTTTCTCTTTCGTAAATTGTTTTTTATGACGATCCTCTACCACATAAAATTCGCAACCTACTATCGGCTTGATATTATGTTTTCCCGCTTCGGCAACAAACTTAAACACACCAAACATATTACCATGGTCGGTAATGGCAAGCGCCTTCATACCGTCGGCGGCTGCTTTTTTGTAAAGTTTGGATATATCGGCCGCCCCGTCTAATAACGAGAACTGCGTATGTACGTGTAAGTGCGAAAAATCTGGCATAACTGATCTGGATCACCTCCCGATAAATACCGGGACCCGGGGAATACAAATCTATCAAAACAGCCGAAATTTCTTGAGTACATTTATGCACACTTTACTTTGATATTAACATTTGTGCATGTGCTTAAATACTAAATAATTGAACTAAAACCTTATCATTGCCCCATGTTGACTACCATTCCGCTTCAGATCATCGACTTACACGACGATGGGTTTCACCCGCTGATAACTGTCTCTGTTTTTGGAAAAATATTTAAGTTGGTGCTCGACACAGGTGCATCAAGAACCGCTTTCGATCATAGCACAATTCTTCAGGAAAATATCGAGATCAAATCAAGCGATCGCTTGTCAACCGGACTGGGTACCAATAGCATGGTTTCGCATACAGCAATCATCAGCGATTTGCACCTGGACGAATTATTGATCGAACCATTTGAAGTTGCCGTGCTCGACCTTTCGGGAATCAATATCGCTTACCGGCAATTAGATCAGGCGGAAGTATTGGGAGTTTTGGGTGGAGATATTTTGGTGAAATATAATGCGGTTATAGACTACGGGGCAGCGATGCTTACCTTTCAATCCTGATCAAAGCTTCACAAACTTCGCCTGCCCAACAAGACTGTTGTTGGCAGTATTAACCACTTGTATAAGATAGGTACCTGTCAGCAAATCGCTCACATTAGCGCCCCAGTTAGATTGGTTCAATGTTGCACTACGCACAACAATACCAAGGCTATTACTTAACATCACCCGATATTTGCCGGTGCCTGAGTTTGGTACGTTGATCGTCAGGTTGATGACATTGCGGGTAGGGTTCGGGTAAAGTGACACCGGATGGCTACTACGATCAACAATATCGATGCCGACAGTATTAGAATACGTTATATTACCATCAATATCTTGTTGCATCAGCCGGTAAACATTTTGCCCATAGGCAGGGCTTTTATCAACTAAACCATAGTTACCCAAATCACTCGAGGAAATTATGCCAATATCGGTGAAAGAATTGCTATTGTTGATACTCCTTTGCACCGTAAAGTTAGTATAGTTTTGTTCGTTGACTGTAGACCAGTTGAGTTGCACCTGCGTGCCCTGGTCGACAGGAGCGCCAGTGAACTTTACAAGTTTATAAGCATAAGCTGAATCTTCGCGAATATTTAACCTAAACCTGGCTGATCCAAATGAATTAGTATCTGCTTTAGCGATTGCAAAGCTATACAAGGGGTTTTTCCGAAGATCAACAGAATCCTTTTTATAAGTGTCTATCAGCCAAATATCATAAAGCATCGGCACCTGGCTTATCGCAGTCAATTTTAATTGGTAATTACCGTCAGCCGAGGCGCCTATTTTCAAAGGTATAGTCAGTGTTTGTTTGTTTTTAGGGAGAGGCACCTGGCCTATCGCTAAAGGCACATTATCGCTGGAGATACTTGAGATACTCACGGCGCCGGTTCCGGTCCGATACCTTGCATCAATCATTGGATTGAACGCTGTGGTAGCATTATTGTCAAAACTGATGATACTTTCGTCGCTATTGATAGAGTCTTTCGCCATTTGCAAGCGAATATATTGGATGGTGGCATTTGTATTAACTGGTTTACCCATAAACAAGGTAGATCCTACAACTGCCTGTGTATTAGTTTTGGCACTCTCGCTGAATACCAATTGTGGCGAAGCTCCGGTTGCCTGCACAAAAAAGCCAACTCCGCTACCAATTATATTATTTGCACCATTTGTTCCACCCGAGCCCGAATGACCTGCACTATAAACACCATAATTGCCAGAGCCTTGTAATCCGGATGGTATCAACTGATAGCAAAAGCTGGCCACATTAGGAGCATAAATACCGGCTGAAGTGTTAGTAGCGCTATATTGATCCCAATCGATCGAACTGGCATAAGGATTACCGACCAGATTTGCACCTTCAATAGCAACATTACCTGAAATCGTTGTGTTGCCGAGGTTTGATGACGACGCTGTATACCAATCTCTAACGGTAATTGTTCCTTGATTCAAAATACCGGTAGCCATTAGCGTATCGTTAGTTGCCGCGGCGCCCGCCATGGTTAATTTAGCTAAAGTGGCTTGTTTGCGGCTGCCCCGGTAGTAAAACATAAAACCGTTTCCAACCGGTATATTGTATGGGCCGCCATCAACGTCCAACAAATAGTTAAGTGTAT
Organism: uncultured Mucilaginibacter sp.; assembly: GCA_903863845.1. Lineage (GTDB taxonomy): Bacteria > Bacteroidota > Bacteroidia > Sphingobacteriales > Sphingobacteriaceae > Mucilaginibacter. The sequence continues at coordinate 63,846 of CAIPDP010000200.1, forward strand.
CTGTAATTCTATTGATCCCGCGGAAGTTGCTGGTTAGAAAAGTTGAATAAGTTGGTGCGAGGTTTTCACGGTAAAGATAGATGGTCGGATTACCTGTTTTGTCGAAACCACCAGTAGTGCCCGTAGTACCTGTCGTATAAATCGCACGGCTAAGGTATTTGATGCTATAAATATTATTTAAACCTACCGTTGAACTATAAACCGGCGAAGAAGCCAGCCGATAAGCCCGGTGTTTGCTTACGTAGCGCTGCACGTTTACATTACCAGTAATAGTACAACCTGAAGGTATTGCAGTAACAGTTGCCGAACCGGTACTGTCAGACATTAATGTCAAATAGCCGTTTGCTGCCAGTTTGGTATTACTGTTTATCTGCAATACACCCTGGCTCTTAAGAAAAAAGTTATTACCACTCATCGTTTCGGTACCACCGCCTGTAAAAATTACGTTTGGCAGATAACAGGAATTAGTCGTTACCATTTTCTTACCACCAGCCGAATTAAAAGTAACAGTGGTTGACCCAAAATTAGTGGTCCCATAATTATAAAAAGAACCACCGATAGTGACCGATCCCGCTCCGAATTTTAAAACACTGCCTGTATTTATCGTCAGGTCAGACCCCGATTGCAACGAAGAGTTATTTACACTAAAGTCAACTATTTCGCTACCCGCATCTAGCGTAATAGCATGCCCCACATGAAGAGCACCCGATGTTGAAGCTGCGTCGATTGTTTTGGTACCTGTACCACCAAATTCAATATTTTCGTAAACGGATCCATCCCCTGGAGTCGAGCCGTTATTATCAATAATATTGTCGACTGTGGCACCTGAAACATAGTTATACACTTCCTGATTGGTCGAGCCATTGTAATTCACCGTTGCTATGCCGGTACCGCCAGCCTGTACAACATTGTAAAAATCAAATTTGTTGCCAACATTACCGCTTTGGGAGGTCAATGCATTAGCGTTTTGTAAGATAAGGGTCGCACTGTCGGCATTATTATGCAGATCCATGCTAAACAATGCTTCTGGTTGAAATTGAGCATGTTTAAAGGCATTTGCAGCACCATCGGTCAGGTTGATATGGCCGCCAAGTGTCAATACACCTTGCGAGAATGAGAGTTGTGCATCGCTATTGCTTACGACCAGTGTGTTAGCCACATTATCACGGCTTTGCGTATTGAGGGTCAGATCGCCGGTAATATTCATCTTCAGGTGCGATCCGCCGGCAGCAGTGCCCAGTGTAACTTGTGTGATATTGATCACAGAATCAGCAGTCGGCGTTGTATTATCGCCAACACCGAAACTACCGCATGTGATGGTACCTGATCCCTGAATATTGGTTTTTATGGCAGTGACAGGTGCCGTATTTCCTGAATTGAACACCCCTGCAGTGCTATGCTTTTGCAGAATCTGACCCGAAACATTTAAGGCTACGGATGCATCCACTGTAAATGTGTTACTGGCAGTTGCTCCGCCGCTGATCAACCTATCGCCAATAGTGATTGACGCTACTGCTTTGGGTGGAGTTGCCGTTACTTCAGGGCTATTGGTGTAATTGATGTTTACCCCAATATTTACTATGTCAGTAGATTGCATATCACCAGGATAATCGGTAGCAGGATTGGTTGTAACACCGGCATTGGTTGATTTCCAGTTATTCGGGTTATTCCATACTGTACTTACCCCTCCGAGCCAATCGTAGGTTGTTGCTGCCTTACATACAAGCGGCGTAGTTGTGCTGGCAGGCAAATGGTGGGTATCTCCAGGCTGGGTTGCAGTAATATTAGTTGTGCCAATTCCAACAAGGTGGATAAGGCCTCCGGCGGTAATGGTTGCAACGGCGGGATTACTGCTGGTATAGGTTATTGGTAAGCCGGAATAATTTGAAACTGCCCCGGGAGCATAATCGGCAGTACCAATTGAGGTAGGGTTGAGCGTTAGCGTTATTGTTGGATTGAAATTAACCAGGTCTTTATACAATTGAAAATTTAGAAAAGCATTGTAAACGATCCGGTGACCAGCGTCGGTAAAATGAATCCCATCGCCATAACTAATAGTTGGATTGATCTCGTAATTCGTTGCCGAAACGCTCAAAAGAGTGAGATAGTTATTAACTATCGGCGTTGAGTAAGTTGCATTTGACGGGTATTGTGCCGATAATTTAGTGTTGAAAGTAGCCAGGTCGGCTTGTTCAGCCGCAGTCAAACCACCAGTTGAAAGGCAAACGTTGCTGCTATCAAAAGCAATACTGCAACCTGCATCCGTTGCCAGATCTCTGGGCTGTGTGCCTGTAATAATAAAAGGGACTCCTGCCGTTGTAAGGGCGTTGGTAATTTTGGTATAATTAGCCAACGATTCAGTGTTGGTATAGCCATCGGCAATGTCATTGGTTGGCAAACAGATGATTACAAAGGTGGGATGGTATTTTAATGCCGCCGTAACGTTTTGAGTGGTATTGGGTGCTGGTGCGTATCCGGGGTGTGATGAACCAGTTGGCAAACATACATAAGTGGTGTTGCCCGGGTAGGAAATATTGATGATCGTATCACCACGATTATAAAAATGCAGATCGGCCTGCATTCTATTAACAAAAGCTGAATCAGGCACGCTTGATTTCCACCCGTAAGCGCTTGAAGAGCCCATCACAACAATGGTTCGTTTACTTGTATTTGTAATTTGGGCAGAAGCTGTTTGCAGCAACAGGCACAATGCTACTAAAAACGTAAGAGATACATTTTTAATAGTCATCACCAATTTCCAGATCGGGCGGAGGCGGCAGAGAATAGGCTGTATCAGCAATTAACGAATAATTTATTTCATTGACCTTGGGGCAAAAACCAGGCCAACCAGCCTTCCTATTCAGCTAACAAGAAATGGAAACAAAAATGGGGCAAAATTACCCCTATCTCTGCTTAAACGTCGATCCTTGCATACCGCGCATTTTTCTCTATGAATTCACGTCGGGGTGCAACTTCGTCACCCATCAGCATAGAAAATGTATGATCACACTCAGCAGCATTATCAATGCTCACCTGACGTAAAGTACGTGTTTCAGGATTCATGGTAGTGTCCCATAATTGCTCAGCATTCATCTCTCCCAAACCTTTATAACGTTGGGTATGAACACTATCTTCTTTTCCCGATCCCTTCAGACGTTGAATTGCCGCTTCCCGCTGAGGTTCTGTCCAGCAATATTCCTGTTCTTTACCTTTTTTAACTAAATAAAGCGGAGGTGTTGCGATATAAACATAACCAAACTCAACCAGCTCTTTCATATACCTGAAGAAAAAGGTTAAGATCAAGGTAGTAATGTGTGAACCGTCGACATCGGCATCGGTCATGATCACGATCTTATGATAACGAAGCTTAACAATATTCAGCGCTTTGGGGTCTTCGGGAGTTCCAATGCTTACACCGAGCGCTGTAAACATATTCTTTATTTCCTCGTTCTCGTAAATCTTATGCTCCATCGCTTTTTCAACGTTCAGGATCTTACCTCTCAAAGGTAAAATTGCCTGGTTTTCGCGATTTCGCCCCTGTTTAGCAGTACCACCCGCTGAGTCACCTTCCACCAGGAACAATTCGCACAATGATGGGTCGCTATTGGCGCAATCCGCAAGTTTCCCCGGCAGTCCTGAGCCACTCATCACGTTCTTACGTTGTACCATTTCGCGGGCTTTGCGGGCAGCTGCACGGGCAGTTGCAGCAAGGATCACTTTATTAACGATCATCCTGGCCTCACGCGGGTTTTCTTCCAGGTAATTGGTCAATATTTCACCAACGGCAATATTTACAGCGCCGCTAACTTCACTATTACCCAGTTTAGTTTTTGTCTGACCTTCAAATTGTGGTTCCGCAACTTTAACTGATATTACCGCGGTTAATCCTTCGCGAAAGTCGTCGCCGGTAATGTCTACTTTTACATTCTTCAGCAGTCCTTCTTTGTCAGCATAACCCTTTAGTGTACGGGTTAAGCCCATTCTAAATCCGGCTACGTGGGTTCCGCCTTCAATGGTATTGATATTGTTCACATAAGAGTGAACATTTTCTGAGTAGGTATCATTGTATTGCAGGGCAAGCTCCACAGGGATTCCCTGTTTAGTGCCTTCTACATATATTGGCTCTGCGATCAATGGCGTGCGGGTGCCGTCGAGGTATTTGACAAATTCTTTTAACCCACCTTCCGAATAAAATACTTCGGTCATGTAAGTCCCATCCTCTTGCTCAAAACGCTCGTCTGTCAAAGTCAGTTTGATGCCTTTATTCAGGAATGCCAATTCGCGCAAACGAGTAGCAAGTGTATCGTATTTATACTCCAGCGTTTGCGTAAATATTTCCGCATCGGGCTGAAACGTTTGAATAGTGCCGGTTCGATCTGAAACGCCTATTGCTTTAACCTCAAATAAAGGTTTACCACGTTCATATTCCTGTGTAAATATCTTGCCCTCACGGTGTACAACCGTGGTCATGTGAATTGAAAGAGCATTTACGCAGGAAACACCAACACCGTGTAAACCGCCTGAAACTTTATAAGTGTCTTTATCAAATTTACCACCGGCGTGCAAAACGGTCATTACTATTTCAAGTGCCGATTTTTGCTCCTTGGTATTGATACCGGTAGGAATACCGCGACCGTTGTCTTCAACTGTAACGGAGTTATTTTTATGGATAGTAACTTTTATAGTATCACAATAGCCGGCTAACGCTTCATCTATTGAGTTATCCACTACTTCGTAAACCAGGTGGTGAAGACCTTTTGCACCGGTATCACCTATATACATGGAAGGACGTTTTCGAACAGCTTCGAGACCTTCTAAAACTTGAATATTATCTGCTGAATAATTGGATCTGTCGTTTATTTCTTCGCTCATAGTTAGTATAAAAACGCACGGAAATTACAAAAAGTGCTAATGAGCAAATTTACGCAAAATAGCCCGATTATAGACTATTGTTGATAAATAAGGACGATGTTTACAAGCTCATTAAAACATTAGGATACTTGCATTGAAACATTATCTTTGTCAAAATTTTTTAAACATTAAAATGAAAATCAGGGCCTCCCTTTTAAGTAAATTAACCATTAGCCTACTGGCAGCAGGTAGCCTGGCAGCTTGCAATCAAAACAAATCGGCTTCTTCAACAAGTTCGACCACCCCGCCGCCTGCTAATACGGCGATCGTATATGTGAACCAGGATTCACTTATTGTAAAATACGACTACGCAAAAGATATGCGCAAACGCCTTGAAGACAAGGGTTCGGTTGCAAAAAACGATGTGGGTTCGAAACAACAAGCTTTACAACGCGAAGTTGCTGACTATCAAAAAAACGCAAACAGCATGAGTGCTAATGAGCGCTCGATGACTGAAACCAGGCTACAACGCGAGGGACAGGAGTTTCAGCAATATCAGCAAAATGCCGGTGCTCAGTTTCAGAGCGAACAAGCCGACGAAAGCAAAAAGCTATACGATAAGATCTACACTTTTACTAAACAATATGCCAAAGACAATGGCTATAAAGTGGTACTAACATTTCAAACCGGCAATATTAACTTATTATATGCCGATCCAGGTCTGGATGTAACAAGCGATTTTGTTAAAAAGATCAACGAAGCTTACGCAAAAGACAAGAAATAAAAAAAGCATTTTTTTTAATACAAAAGACCCTGGTTTTAAACCGGGGTTTTTATTTTTATATCCATGTACACTGCCGAAGACGAAAAGTTTATGCGATTGGCTATTGAACTGGCTGAGTCAAATGTAAAACAAATGACAGGCGGGCCATTCGGTGCTATCATAGTAAAGGATGGGCAAATAATATCGGCAAGTGCAAACCAGGTGATAAAATCAAACGACCCTACTGCGCACGCCGAAATTGCTGCTATCAGGCTGGCTTGCGAAAATCTGGGAACTATTGACTTGCAGGGATGTACAATTTATTCAAGTTGTGAACCTTGCCCGATGTGCCTCGGGGCAATCTACTGGGCACGTATTGGTACCCTATATTTTGGCAATACTAAAGCGGATGCGGCAGCGGCTGGATTTGACGATGATCATATCTACCAGGAGATGGCAAAACCTGCAGCGGCAAGAAGCTTAAAAAGGATACAAATACTGGCCGATGAAGCTGCAATAGCTTTTAAACTCTGGCAAGGATCGGATTCAAAATTTGATTATTGAAGTACTGACAATCTGTGCCGATGAAATACCTTTCAGGAAGATTACTTTCCTATCAGCAATTCAACTTCTACCTCATTTCCATTGTTATCGTCAAGGAATTCAAAATGTGAATTTTTGCTGATAAACTCAGGTACGATATCTTTCATTTTATTAACGACAGCAACATCGTCATATTTTTTATTCAGTTCGAGTAAATGATCAATGTCAGCTACCACTTTTTTATACGGGTAGGTAATAACAGTGGCGATTTTAATTTTAGGGTGATGGGTCGGCATGGTCAACTCACCTATATTCAGCAACTCTTCGTAAAGCTTTTCACCCGGCCTCAAACCAGTATAAACGATCCTGATATCCTTTTCGGGCTGAAGACCGGCTAACTTGATCATTTTAAGCGCCAGGTCGGTTATTTTTACCGGTTCGCCCATATCAAAAATAAATATCTCGCCACCTTTACCCATGGTACCGGCTTCTAACACCAGTTGTACCGCTTCAGGTATGGTCATAAAATATCGTGTGATATCAGGATGAGTAACAGTAACCGGACCACCTTTTTGTATCTGAGCTCTGAAACGGGGAATAACTGATCCGTTGGAACCGAGCACGTTACCAAAACGGGTAGTAATAAAGCGAGTTACCGGAACTCCGTTCTTATAATTTGCAGGACTATCTTTTAATGATTGAATATAAATTTCGGCGATCCGCTTGGTTGTTCCCATAATATTCGATGGGTTAACCGCTTTATCGGTAGAAATCATTACAAACTTTCTCACGCCAAATAATACCGAAAGATCAGCCACATTTTTTGTTCCCTGTACATTGGCGAGTACTGCTTCTGATGGGTTTTCCTCCATCATCGGTACGTGTTTATATGCTGCTGCATGAAAAACAACTTCAGGCTTATAATCTTCAAACAGTTTGTACAAACGGCGGTAATTCCGGATATCGGCAATAAATATTTTGGTGCAGAAATTCGGAAACTTTTCTTCAACTTCCAGCTTAATTTCATGCAAAGGCGATTCGGCCTGGTCGCAAAGAATTACCATAGCAGGTTTATAACCTAAAACCTGTGTTACAATTTCAGAACCGATAGAACCCGCCGCGCCGGTGATCAGTATGCGCTTGCCGAAAATATCTTCAGATATTTTGGTTGTATCAATTTGAATAGGTTTACGTTGCAAAAGATCTTCGATCTTAAGGTCCTGCATTTGCTCCAGATTTAATTTTCCATAGATCCACTGGTCAGACGGAGGTACGGTTACGATCTGGATACCCAGGGCAAGACATTGCTCAAACGCGATCTTTTTTGTTTGCTCATCAAGGTGATGATTCATAACGATCAGTTTGTCAACTTTGTATTTCTCTTTCAGTTTTGCCAACTTATCCAGGTGATAAACCCTAACTTGTTGTATTTCCTTATCAATTTTTTTGCCCCCCTCATCAATAAACCCAACTACCGAGAAATTTGTATTTTCACTTGCTTCAAGGGCCTGCTTTACCAAAACAGAATTATTATCTGAGCCGTAAATAAGCACTACAATTTTTTTACCGGCACCATTATAGTTTAAATAAAAGAATGCACTCTTTGCCATGGTGCGCAAAAGTATCAGCAAAGTGCTTGAAACAGAGAAATTGATCAGCAAAACCAGGTTGATCGTAACCATGTTTACTTTGATCAAATGCTCAACCCAAAGATTAATAGTAAGCAGGTATATAAGGCTACTGGCAAAGGTCGCACCAAAAATACGTAAAACATCACGAGTATTAGAGTACCGTATCAAGCCAATATGTATGCGCATTGCGTACATTACTACTGCTGAAATCACACAATACAGGCCAGTATATATGAAAAAGTATCCTCTGAGGATATTTACAAATTCGAAGCGATGTACTATAAAGAAGGAAGTGGAGAAAGACCAGGCAACAATAATAAGATCGACTAACATTATCAACCATCTCGGAACCACCCTGGTAAAAAGTAAAAATTTTCTCATAAAGTACGCGAGCAGAGGTTTTAAAGTAAAAGTAGCACTTATTCGTTAAACAAAAAACCGATCGCCTCCGGCTACATCAGGCTATTAAACGGATTCAACTGGTCCAATGTTTGACCAAATTGTGCATTAAAAGTTTAAATTAATTGACCCTGCATCAACTAACTTAAAATAATTTTCACAACAAACAGTTAATCAATAACTTAAAAAGTTATTTCTTGCCTCCAAATTTAAGTTTTCGGAATAAAAAATTTCAACTTTTTTATTAACACTAAGTGGATATTCGGTTTCGCATCAAAAGCGGTTTAAAAAACACATAAACTGCAATCAGGGGTAGGATTGTGATAGCGAAGAAAAAGGCTGAAGGTAATTGCCTGAAAGAAACAATTGCCACGATGATGATACCCTGGATCAAAGCATATCCTGACGACACAACAAGGTGAGATACTTTATTCTCATTGGCCAATAATTGATAAAAATGAAGGCGGTGGGCTTTCAAAATGTTTTGTTTCAAATAAACCCTATGGGTAATAGTTAATACCGAATCGATACCATAAACAACCAAAAACAGGATGTAAACCCAGTTATGGGTAAAAAGTATCAATCGTAATTGCAGAAAAATGATCCACAGCGCCATTGTTACGCTACCTACGTCGCCGGCAAAACATTTAGCTTTGTTACGAAAATTAAAAAACAGAAACACAAAAACTGCTAGCAATGGCAGCCAAATCCAATCGGGATCAATAAAATGTATTTGATTTAAATTGACGTATTGCAAGCCCCCTAATACAACAAGGCTATAGGCACCGGTAATTCCATTGATACCGTCCATAAAGTTGTACATGTTGATAACCCCGATCACCATAATATAAAGCAACACGGTTACGTACCATGCCTGGGAACCAAATACCGACAAGTATAAAAAGATCATCGTAACGGAAGCTACATGAAAAAGCAGGCGGGTCAGACTGCTCAGGGTGTATATGTCATCTAAAAAACTGATCAGCCCTATCATCAGGATTCCTATTGCCGGGAGATAATCAGAAGGGTGTACCGCTACTACGAATATTGCAGCCAGCAAAAATATGATACCGCCACCACGGATGGTAACCCGGGTATGCGAACTCCTTTCATTTGGGTGATCGATGATATTAAAATGGTCGGCTATCCTGAAATAAACCAGCATGAAAATAAAACAAAGCAGCGTGAATACCAGGTAAATCATAGCTTAACGGAACGGAAACTTTTTAGTGTTAAACGAAGACCCTCTTCAGAGGTTAAGGGCAAATTCTTAATATTCAGTTGTTTTTTAATTTTTGCATTTGATACAACATAGCTTTCCGTAAGTTTTTTCAAGCGTTCCGAATTCAGGGGGAGGCCTGTTTTATCGCCGGTTTTCGCAAGAAATTTGATTAAACCAGAACTAATTTCCCAAAGCCGTGGCTTAACTCCATTTACTTCAGCGATAAGCGTTATTACCCTATTTGTCGACAAAGGCAGGTCATCAGCCATGTTATAAATACCACCCGGGATTACAGGATCAGCAATAAGTTTATTGATTATAAAGCAAAGATTATCAATCGACAAAAATGAACGTTGGTTTTTAAACCCTGCAAGCGGATAGGGTAAGCCTTTTTGAACAAATTGATATAGCAAATTTAAATTCCCTTTGTTTCCGGGCCCATGTATCATGCAAGGTCTTAAAATAAATAGTCTTTTATTTGGCGGCAATACCTTGCTCATTATATAAATTTCAGCCTGTAGTTTTGATTGCCCATAGGGAGTTAGGGGATCGGGTTTGTCTTCTTCCGTTAAGATACCCGTTACAGTATCGGCTACAGCTTTTACACTGCTCATAAAAATAAACGTCGAGGCTTTACTTTCCAGAAAGCAGTCGAAAATCTTTTGAGTCAGGCCGGTATTCACCTCAAAATATTCGTGTGCTGCTGAAGTATTTTTAGTGTCATGCGCCTTTCCACCCAGGTGTATGACCACATTTATCTGGTCAAGTGACGCGGGAGTTAAATTGTCCCAGCAATACCCATCTGTCGAAACTCCCCTTTTTAAGGGTTGCACGTCAAGCCCCTGTTGAAGCAGGAAGTCGGTAACATGCCGACCAACAAAGCCTGTACTACCCGATATCAAAACGCTGGTCATCTGCTCAGAAACTCAAAGGGCTTAAATAGATATTTTGAATAGATCATCATGTAATTAGTAGCTATCTGATTCTCATAACAAGCTCTCAAAATTTCTTTATTAATAACAAACAAACTTTTTAAGCCACTGGTACTTTTTCCGCCTGTGTTCATTTTGGTTGTGATTAAAGGCAGGTATCTCCATTTGAAATTTTGGCGTTTAAAACAACGAATCAGGAGCTCATAATCGGCAGCAATTTTATAAGAGGTATTATAAAGACCCACATCGTTTAAAACCGAGCGCCTGACAAATACTGAGGGATGCGGAGGCATATATCCCCAGGCAAATTTTGCAGGTCGCCAGTTTTTTGAAGAGTAAGTTCTTATTACCTTATCGAGCGTATTACGCTTAACAAAAACTATATCGGCAACAGTGGCATCAAGAGACTCGTCTGCAAATGCAGCTGCAATGGCGCTAACAACCTTTGAATCGTAAAAAAAATCATCGGAGTTAAGGATACCTATCAACTCACCATTGGCGCTTATGATGCCTTTATTCATGGCATCATAAAGACCATTGTCTTTTTCCGATATCAGTGTGTTGATTTTTTTGCCATATTTTTTGATGATATCCAAGGTACCATCCGTTGAGGCACCATCAACCACTATATATTCAATATCCGGATAATCCTGAGCCAGAACCGAATCTATACATTGCGCTATCATGGCCGCATTGTTGAACACTACAGTGATGATAGATATCTTCATGTTATGCCTTTGGGCCAGCGTAAAGGGCATTTACAAAATCGTTCGCGAAGTTCCGGGTTCTATCCTGTAATGGCGCCCAAAGCTCTTCTTTAACATCCAAAGCAAAAGCCCGTGTCATAGCCTCAGCAAGTTCATCAACATTATCGGGGTCAAAATAAATTCCTTTATCACCCAATTGTTCCAAATGAACATCCAGATTAGAGGCTATTACCAGTTTTTGCATTGTTTTTGCATCTTCAATAACGGTACTCCAGCCTTCAAATTTGCTGGGCTGTATAACGCAGATTGAGTTTTTCATGAGTGATAACTGATCGGTTCGGGGCAATAGGCCCAGCAATTGAACCTGGTCTGATAAATCATTAACTGCAAGATATTGTTCGATCTCCGTAACCAGTTCCATATCCTGTGCCTGATCGGGTTTTCCCGTAAAAACAACATTAAATTTTTTACCCTGGTCTTTAAGCAGCTTTAAAGCTTTTGCTACAAAAAAATGGTTTTTGTGACTATAAAACTGGTTACATACGATAAAATATTTGTCGACCAACCCATATTTTGCTTTCATTTCGGCCGGTGCCAATAATTTTGCCACATCAAATATCGAAGTGAACCTGACAATATGGATATTTAAAGAAGCTGCAGGTTTATAAAATTTCAGGAAATGATCATACGCTGATTGGCTCGACAACACCAGTCCGTCTGTATTTGCTACTATGCTGCAGAATTTACGCTCCCTGAGGAATAAGCCTATTTTACCAAAATATTGTGGGTAAAACTTATGTTGAAAATCAGGTATCCACGATATTAACCGGGCTTTATTATTTTTTATTTTACCAACAAAGTCGTTGAAAGGGAAAATAACATCGAGGTTGTGTTTTGCAAATTCTTCCGGAAAAAACAGGTTCCTGTTCAATAAAATTGATTTGAGATATATTTTCAATGAAAAATCAATTTCTATCTCAACCAGTTTAATTTTGGGATAGGTTATCGATTTTAAATATTCTTTGGTGCGCTTATTGTAAAACAGTGTGATCTCGGGCCGTTGGTCTTCAGGCAGGAAATTACAAGCCTCAATGATATTCAGGATATAATAAAGTCCGCCAACCCATCTGCTTTTGAAGATAAATAATATGCCTATTCTCTTTTCCATTATTCGGTATACGTAAAATTTAATGATAAAAAAACCTGTTAACGGCAGGTATTAAACACTCATGCGCAGGTGTACCGGTACCCCGATCAATGTGCTAATGCCCTCGTCAATACTTATTTCAGGCTCCCAACCGGTAAAAGCCTTCAATTTCGAAATATCGGCTAATAAATGCAGGCGGTCTGTTTTCCTGACTTTTGC
>CAIPDP010000201.1 GCA_903863845.1 uncultured Mucilaginibacter sp.
ATCCCCTGTTTAAATCCCTTGAGGGGCAGGGTCATATGGCCGTCAGCGTTCTGAAAAATATTTTTAATGGAAGAAGACTTTGAATTTGGATTCGCCGAAGACCCCAAGTTTTCGGTAGAACGTTACGAAGAAATGATTCGTAACAAAGACCAGTATTTTTTTGATGCGCAGGCATTTGAGAACATTATCGACTACTACATCGAAAAAAACGATCCGGTGAAAGCCCTCCAGGTAGTAGAGTATGCATGCAACCAACACCCCTTCGCCGCAGTTTTCCTGATCAAGCAAGCACAGCTGATGGTGGTTACCAACCGCGCTAATGAGGCTTTTGTTTCGCTCGAGAAGGCGGCCATGTTAGAAGCATCCGACCCGGACATCTACATCATCAGGGGCAACCTGTACGAGAACATGGAACGGTATGCAGAAGCGCTGGAAAACTATGAAAAAGCGCTTGACCTGGCAGAAGAAACAGACGAGATATTACTGCACATTTCCTACGTGTACCAGAATATGGGCGACTATGACACCGCTATCACCTACCTGAAACTTTGCCTGAAGCAAAATATGGAAAACCAGGACGCACTTTACGAACTGGCATTTTGCTACGATGTAATGGATAACCAGGAGGAAAGTGTACAATTTTACCAACAATATATCGATAGCGAACCATATAGCTATGCTGCATGGTACAACCTGGGGAACGCCTTTACCAAATTGGCCCTGTTTGAAAAAGCTATTGATGCCTATGATTATGCCATCCTGATAAAAGATAGTTTTGCCTCGGCCTATTTCAATAAAGGCAATGCCCTGGTAAACCTGGAAAAATATGCTGAAGCAATAGAAGTTTACCGCCAGACATTTGAGTACGAGCAGCCGAATGCGGATACTTATTGCGCAATCGGCGAATGCTATGAAAAATTGGAACAAATGGATGAAGCCCGTGCGTTCTATAAAAAAGCTGTAAAAATGGATTCTAAACTCGCCGATGGCTGGTTTGGCATAGGCGTAACGCTCGATTTTGAGGAACGCTATTTTGAAGCACTTCATTTTTACAAAAAAGCACTGGACCTTGATATTGCAAACGCCGATTTTTGGTTTGCTATTGCTGATGCCGAATATAAATTAGGCCACCTGGCCGAAGCCGAACAAGCTTACGAAAAGGTAGTGGAATTGAACCCGATAGACGTTGATGCCTGGCTCGACTATTCGTCTATTCTGTATGAGCAAAGCCGACTGGTAGACGCGGTTGAAGTGATGGCGCAGGCCATAAAAGCAAACCCGGATTCTGCCGAGCTTTATTACCGTATGGTGGCCTACCTGTTTGCTGCCGGCGACTATAAGGAAGCCTTGAACCACCTCGAAATGGCTTTGGCTGCCGACCCAGAGAAACATTATATACTTTTCGACTACCTGCCACAACTACAAAAAAACAAAGTGATATTGGATATCATCAACAGGTACGCCAAGTAATGATCGACTTATTTTTAGCCAAAAAAAAACAGCACCCGCTCGCCGGTTGCTGTTTTTGCTAAACAACTTCACTAAACTAACTATTTATATATGCTGATGATAAGGCAGGTCATTGTCCGAACTATAATTATGAATATTCATTAATTCTAAATTGGTATTTTCAAATTTAACCATAATGCCACCCGGTGCGATCTTCCTGATCGCGTTGTTTCTCACCTGTACATTATAGCCGTTAACCGACTGTACCCCGCCCCAAACATTATCGACCTGGCAATCTTCAATTATCACATTGGTACATTGCCTTAAGCTTATCCCCAGTTTTTCGGAGTTGGACAATTCGCATTGTGTAATGTGAATATTGTTACAATTAACCAGGTCGATACAGGAAGCACTCCCACCATTTATCGAATATCCACAGATCGTCATGTCATGTACCCCATTAAGTACGATCGGTGTTGATACTCTGTATTTGCTCACTTCCATCGCTTCCATTTTTTCTTCAATTACGGTTCTTTTACGGATTAACAGCAGGCGGGTATTGTCGAACCGACTATGAAAACATCGTCATACTTTGTTCGACAAAATTCATTGTGGCTTAACTAACATTTTACATTAATTAAAGAAGATGCACTATAAAGTGTAGGATTTTTTTATAATCTTTGTGCCATTAAAACTTTTTGTTATAGTCTATAACTAAACGTTACCCCTATGAAACTGAACGGTTATCCCGCTCTGACTACCCAACCGCTGAACTATCCACTTAGTAATATTCCGGAGCGAACTGCTAAACCGCGCAATAGCGGCATTACGATGATCATGGACAAGGGGCTTAGTTTACGACAAACAGAAGATTTTCTGGAAGTTGGCGGGCCTTACGCCGACTTGGTAAAATTGGGCTGGGCTACTTCATTTGTAACCCCCAACCTTGACGAAAAACTGCGTATCTACCGCGAAGCCGGCATACCGGTTTATTTTGGCGGAACTCTTTTTGAAGCTTTTGTGATACGCGGCGAATTTGACCAATACCGTCGTCTGCTTGATAAATATCAAATGGAGTATGCAGAAGTTTCTGATGGCTCTATTGAAATTGAACATGAACTGAAATGCGAGTACATCAGTCAGTTAAAAGAGCAGGTGACCGTAATTTCTGAGGTTGGATCAAAAGATGTGACCAAAATATTTGCCCCCTACCGCTGGATCAAACTGATCAACGCTGAAGTTGAGGCAGGTGCCTGGAAAGTAATAGCCGAAGCACGTGAAAGTGGCAATGTGGGCATCTACCGCGATTCGGGTGAGGTACGCCAGGGCCTGATCGATGAAATACTAACACAGGTTCCGGAAGAAACTATCATTTGGGAAGCACCACAAAAAGCGCAACAGGTATGGTTCATAAAACTGATCGGCGCCAATGTTAATCTCGGCAATATTGCCCCGGCTGATATCATTCCACTCGAAACACTGCGTTTGGGCATTCGCAGCGACACATTCGACCATTTTCTAAATAAATAGGCGCCGTTAAATTTCCCCTTTCAAAGGCTAAGCTTTTTCTTTAATCAGGTTATCGGCAGCTTTTCAAACCAGATAGCGAAGGCTTCCCATGGAGCGATATGAACATTCAATAGCAAAATGGCGTGCATTATTATATACAGGCCGAGTATAAGCGGGAATACCCACCTTCCTTTTTTCTGATTTCGCTCCAGGATGATGAGCGTTATTAAAATGGCATAGACTAAACCTATTGTCAGAAAATACGAATAAATAGTTTGCGTTACTGCATTGTACAAAAACCTTGAGAGTGCGGGTTCAATAAAAACAATTCCAGCGGCAACCATTCCTCTTGCATGCAGATCGATGGTATGCCGATACCTGATCGCAATAAAATAAGCCACGCCAAGTACGATCATATCTTTAAAAGGAACCAGTAAGTTGATACCGAGATCCTTTTCACCTACTGCATGCCGGCTATGCGCCAGTAAGATCACTGAGAGCAAAACCAATGGAAATAGCACATAACTGATTTTTCCAACTATCCGGTGCATTGGCAATTTCTTCTTCCTGATCAGGATGGGCTGTACAATCAGCATCAAAAGCCAAAGGCTAACCATGATGGCGTGAAAATGAAAGTAGAATTTAAAATTTGCTGTGCCGTTGAAAAACTTAACAAAATAACTAGGCCAGAAACCAAGAATAACCAGGCCGATCAGCCCGATAAAATAATAGCCCGACAAGTCGAAGCGTAGCTTTCGTGCCGAAGTTGCCATAATTAGTGAGGGTTAAAGTCAAGGTTAAAACTAAGCTAATTTGGCTGTTTTCCAAAATAATATATGCCGCCTAACTGGATGGACCCGCTTCACAAATCAGGGGCCGGCATATTTATTGAGTTTGGCTCGATATAGATAAAACCTTATTTTTAAAAATCAAAAAACAAACAATGAAAAAAATCAGCCTAATTATGACCCTGGCATTGGGGTTTTTCCTGACATTTAATGCAAAAGCACAAACCACCACCGACTTCTACCCAGGCAAATGGAACATAGTAGTTTATGGAACTCCGAATGGCGACGTTAAACTTAATTTTATTCTCGAACGCAAGGACGGAAAAATTGCCGGTGCTATCCAGGACACAACCGGAAAAGAGCTTACCAGGCTTTCACAGGTTGATGAAAAGGAAAAATCAATCACCGCCTATTTCAACCTCATGAATTACGATCTGACCCTAACGCTTGATCCGGTTGATGATGACCACGTAAAAGGCAGTCTTCTGGGTATGTTTGACGCTAAAGGTGTCAGAATTAAAGAAACAACCAAATAATTTCGGGAAATTAAAGCGATGGGCCTGTAACCATCGCTTTAATTAACGCTCTTTAGCTATATTCGGATTCTCATAATGCCGAAGCTGATCCCAAACGATATCGACGAATTTTATGCTGCTACCTCTGAAGAGGGCAGGCTTCAATTGGGGCTGGGGCCTTTGGAGTTTGAACGCAATAAGGATCTTATCAGCAGGTATCTTCCCAAAAATGGTGTCGTGATCGATATAGGTGGTGGGCCAGGTATTTATGCTGAATGGCTTGCGAGCCTTGGGCAGGAAGTGCACCTGGTCGACCCGGTGGAAAAACACATCAAACAAGCCAATAAGCGCTCGAAACAAGCAAAAAAAACTTTCAAATCGCATTTAGGCGAAGCGCAAAAGCTAGAGTTTGCTGATGAATTTGCCCACGTGGTCATACTGCACGGACCGCTTTATCACCTGCAACGGCAAGAACAACGTATAAAAGCCTTCAGAGAAGCCAAAAGGGTATTGAAACCCGGAGGTATCGTACTGGGTTTTGCCATCAATCATTCAGCATCCACCATTGCCGCTCTGCTTAATGGATTTATCCATGCACCCGAAATTTTTGAAATGTGTAAGGCTGAATTAACCAGCGGTATCCATAGTCCACCCAAAAACATGCCGGGTGTTTTACCTTCGGCCTATTTTCATCGGCCTGATGAACTGAAAGAAGAGTTGGAAGCAGCCGGATTAGCTTACCTGGATACTTATGCCGTTGAGGGTATGATCTGGATGGACAAAAACTATTTTGAATCGCGCTCTGATCCTGCAAAAAAAGCAAAGATGCTGGAGTTGATGCGCATCACCGAAAATGACCGGGCGCTTCTGTCTTTGAGTCCGCATATGATGATTGCGGGGAAAAAGCTATAGCTGTTTTCTTTGGTATGATTTCCAAAAATATTCGCGGGTATTGTCAGGTGGCTATTTGGGCTAAAGCCACTTTCCTACCAGCTATTTTCCGTCCCTTAAAAGGGACGGCAATCGGGCGCAATTTAATAGCATTCCTGGCAATAGAAATTTATCAGTTTATGCATTTCGTAACCAATTGAGCAGTATATTGATCGAAGCGCAGGGATAGTCTATTATTGCCGTCCCTTTTAAGGGACGGAAAAAATTCAACAGACAAATTGGCTTTAGCCAAAATAATGAACAAAATTCCGCCCATTCTTTTTATTATTACAAATCGATATATAAGTGTTGGGCAAATCAAAAACTACTAAATACTACATGAAACAATACGGTCTCATAGGCTTTCCGCTATCACATTCATTCTCTAAAAAATACTTTACCGAAAAGTTTGAACGGGAAAAGATCGAAAACGCCGGGTACGACCTGTTTCCTATTGAATCGGTGAGCGAATTACCGGAACTGCTCAAACATCATCCCGACCTGCTGGGGCTCAATGTTACCATACCGCACAAGTTGAACGTAATGGCCTTTCTTGACCGTATTGACGAGGGCGCCCAAAAAGCAGGTGCGGTTAATTGTATCCGAATCTCAAACGAAAATTCCCATCAACTACTGGAGGGTTTTAATACCGACGTTTATGGTTTCGAAGCCTCATTACAACCTCTGCTCAAACCCTGGCACCAGCAAGCATTGGTTTTAGGCGATGGTGGAGCAGCAAAGGCAGTAAAAAGTGTTTTGACCAAACTGGGTATAACCTTTAAATGCGTAACCAGAAAGGAAACACCCGGCAATTGGCTGTTCAGTGAATTAAAGCCCCAACAAATTGCCGATCATTTATTGATCATCAATACAACCCCCTTAGGTACGTATCCAAAGGTGGAGGAATGTCCGCCGATACCTTATGAGGCAATAAGCAACAAACATTTGCTTTACGACCTGATCTATAACCCGGAACAAACCCTATTTTTGCAGAAAGGCGCGGCAGCTGGCGCAGCAACCAAAAATGGTTACGAAATGCTGCTGTTGCAGGCCGAAAAATCATGGGAAATATGGAACGCAAAAGACAAACACTAATGAAAAAAATTAGCCTGTTGATCCTTATTGCTATAGCACTTAGCTCCTGCGGCGGCAGTGCCGACTATACACCCAAGCCCCGTGCTTATTTCAGGATCTATTATCCCAAAAAAGAATACCGCACCTTTGATACGATATACCCTTTTACTTTCATCTACCCTAAATACGCTTACATCGAAAAAGACCTGCATCCGCAGCCAAGCGAAAAGGTGCTGAACATGAAATACCTGCTTAATATGCAGTTCCCGCAGTTTAATGGTACGCTGCACCTGAGTTATGAAAGTATTACCTCAAAAAAAGTATTTGACGAACTGAGAGAAGATGCCCGCACTTTCGCATTTAAGCATACTGTTAAAGCCACTTCGATTGAGCAAGGCACGATCAGTAATCCGAAGGCTAAAGTTTATGGGATATATTATACAATAGACGGCAATGCTGCCTCATCGGTTCAGTTTTTTATTACGGATAGCAACAAAAACTATTTACGCGGTGCATTGTACTTTAACACCGAACCACGACTTGATTCGATCCAGCCCGTTTTAAATTTTGTAAAGAAAGATGTGGATACGCTGATCAAATCGTTCAGGTGGAAGGGGGAGTAGTGCGAAATTCGGAATGTCAAATGCGGAATGGGTAACTTAAGACTTAAAGTTTTATTATTCGATGACCTATACTTTCGACATTTGAAACACCTCATTTCGCAATTAACACTCCGCATTTAAACCATTTAATTTTGCATTTGACACTGCGCACTCCGCATTTAAACCATCTAATTTCGCAATTGACATTCCGCACTCCGCATTTAAAAATATAGCCCATGTCCAAGATCCGCTCCTTTGTAAATAACCCGTACCAGGAAAATACCTATATCCTTTATGATGATACCAAACAATGCGCCATCATCGATCCCGGTATGTATACCGCGGCTGAACAAAATGCAGTTGTAAATTTTATTCGTGATAATCAGCTTCAGCCGGTACTGCTGCTCAATACCCATTGCCATATCGACCATGTGTTAGGGAACAAATTTGTATTTGATCAGTATGGTTTAAAGCCGCGTTTTCACCCGGGAGAAATGCCGGTATTGGCATCTGTGCCTGCCTATGCGCCGCAAATGGGTATGCAGTATGAACCATCGCCGTTACCCGATCAGTACTTGTCTGAAACCGGGACGGTATCGTTTGGCGAAACAGAATTACAATTGATCTTTGCTCCCGGTCATTCGCCGGCGCACCTTTGCTTTTATGATGAAGCGGCCAATTTACTGGTAGGTGGCGATGTGTTGTTCAAAGGTAGTATCGGAAGATGGGACTTCCCCGGAGGTAACTTCGATCTGCTGATCAGCAATATCAAAGATAAACTATTTACCCTGCCCGACGATTGCACAGTCTATCCCGGTCATGGTTCGGAGACCACCATTGGTCAGGAAAAGAAAATCAACCCTTTTTTTAAGTAGCCGGGAGATCAGGTAAAACTACGACCCAGCGCTTCAAACCAGCAACATTTTCGTAGTTTTAGCCCAGTCATAACGCACAGCGCATAGCCTTGAACACCTCTATTTACATAGCAAAGCGATATCTATTTTCACATAAGAAAATGCACGCTGTCAATATCATTTCGGGCATTTCTATGCTTGGGGTGTTTATTGGCAGTGCGGCGCTGATCATTATCCTTTCTGTGTTCAACGGCCTGGAGAAAGTGATCCTCTCGCTTTACAGTAATTTTACGCCCGAGATCAGGATACAGGCTAAAAAGGGGAAAACCTTCGACCCAAACACGGCATTTTTCAGCGATATCAGGCATAACCCCAAATTATTTTCCTATACCGAAGTACTTGAAGAAAAGGCCCTGATCAGGTACGGTCCTACGGGAGAATTTATCGGTACTATAAGAGGAGTTAGCGAGGACTTTCTGAAAAACCCCCAGCTGGATAGTACCATAGAACGAGGTTCATTTACCCTCAGATCCGAGGGACATTACTATGCGGTGGTGGGTGCCAATGTACAGGCTAAACTGTCGGTAAGTACACGCGACCAACTTACGCCATTGCAAATTTATACACCAAACCGGCTCGCTTCCACTTCGGCGGACCCCCTAAGCGAATTCAGGGTGCGTTATATCTACCCATCAGGAATATTCAATATTCAGCAGGACTTTAACAGTCTTGTTATTACTGATATCGACTTTATGCGTGACCTTGTAAATGAGCCTAAAAACGTGTCGGCCATCGATCTGAATTTTAAAAAGGGCAGCGACTTGAGCGAGATCAAAAGCAGTCTGGAGGCTAAACTGGGCAGCAAGTTCAAAATCTATGACCGTATCGAACAAAATGCCGACCTATACAAAACATTAAACTTCGAACGCTGGTTTATATTTATGATCCTGATCCTGGTGCTGATCATCGCGATATTTAACCTCGTAGGGTCATTAACGATGCTGGTAATTGAAAAACAAAAAGACATTGCCATACTCACCAGTCTTGGTGCTGGTAAAGGCCTCATACAGGGAATATTCTTTTTTGAAGGCATCATGATTGCTTTTTTGGGATGTATAGCCGGTATGCTGGTGGGTTTGATATTTTGTTTATTGCAGCAACAGTTCGGCTTTATTAAGTTTGGCGACAACTTGTCGGCTATTGATGCTTACCCCATCGCTTTAAAAGGTTTCGATTTTGTCCTGGTGTTTTTAACAGTCGGAGGAATTTCTACCATTGCATCCGGAATTAGCGCACGATTAAGTATTAAAAGACTCGCTGAGATCAAAGAAGAATTGTAGCTTTGGGTGTGAGGGGGTGGAGAAAGGAGAAAGGAGAAAGGAGAAAGGAGAAAGGAGAAAGGAGAAAGGAAAAAGGAGAAAGGAGGAAGGTGAAAGGGGAATGGTGAAAGGCAGGGCGCGGGGCGCTATTGGGATGGCGAGGGTGAAGGGTGTATAGGCGGTGATACCGCAATTGAATTTGGTATATAGAATTTAACCATATGGAATCGAAACGTCAGCAAAAATTTGCGGGAGTAATACAACAGGATCTGGCTGCTATTTTTCAGCGCGAGGGGATCAATCTTTTGCCTAATACCCTGATCACGATCACTAAAGTGCGGGTAACGCCAGACCTGGCCATTGCCAGGGTATTCCTGAGTTTTTTTAATAATAACAACAAACAGGTGGCACTCAATACCATTAAGCAGCATGCCTCCGAAATACGTTATAAACTGGGTGCCCGCATCAAGGACCAGGTAAGGATCATACCCCAGCTGGAATTTTTCATCGATGACACCAGCGAATATGTTGAACGAATGGACCGAATCTTCGACAAGATCAGCAAAGAAGAACGGCAGCCCGACGGCGAATGAGCCTGTTTTAAATGAACAAGCATCAACTGCTTCAACATTATATTCATTCGCATCCCGGCGAAATCGGGAAGGTGGTTGATTTTGACCCAATAACCGACCATCTCTTTCTCCTTAATTTTAGTGCATCAAATTCCGAACTCAACACCGAAATCATCGAAGATACTGCGCGTTTCAGCAATTGGGTAAGCTGTAAACTTCAAAGCAGCCAATCGCGTTATGGCATAGGCGGCTATATGGAACACCGGACCATTTACGCCCGCAGCGAACATTTTGATACAGCCGATGAACCACGCCGGTTACACCTGGGGGTAGATATTTGGGGGGATGCCGGAACGCTGGTTTATTGTCCACTTGCCGGGCAGGTCCATAGCTTTCGCGATAACGATCATCATGGCGACTACGGTCCGACCATCATTTTAAAACATAACCTTGCCGGGTTGGCACTTTTCTCGCTCTATGGTCATTTAAGCCGGAAAGATCTGGAAGGTTTGCAAGCAGGCGATACCATCCCTATCGGGAAACAATTAGGAACATTCGGCACCGCCGATGAGAATGGACATTGGCCGCCCCATTTGCATTTTCAGCTGATGTTTGACATGGAAGGCTGGTGGGGTGATTATCCTGGGGTTGGAAAGTTTTCTGAAAAGCCAAAATGGCTGGTCAACATTCCCAATCCGGAGCTCATTCTGCAATTACAACATTGTTAAAAAGTATCGTATATTCGGAAAACCAGTATCCGATATGACTCCCCGGACCCTTTTCGCAATTATTATTAAAACCATTGCCCTATACTTATTGATAGGTTCATTTCTAGCAATTCCGGGATTCTTAGGCTCAACGCTTTATTTATTTCAGCAAAGCACTATAGGATCCGGATTCATGATAAATATCACAGTGCCCCTGGTTTTATTATTGTTTATCCTGGGTGTTTATTTTGTTTTTTTCAGGCTATGCTTTTATAAAACCAATTGGATCATAGATAAGCTACGCCTGGATCAGGGATTCGACGATGAAATTATTGGGATCAATTTGCACCGTTCCACATTGCTGAAAATAATTATAACTATTACAGGTGCATTGATAGTAGCTGATAGCCTCCCTTATATTTTTAAATATCTAATTTCCTATTTTCAGGAATCGAAAATAAATTACCGTGGATCGGCACAGATTTCATCAACCGGCAGGCTGATCTACTATTTTGTAAAGTTTATGTTTGGTCTTTTCTTTTTAACCTCCAGTAGGATCGTTGTCAACTTTATTGAATTAAAAAGAAAAGCCTGACAGGTATTGTTTTCTTCAACAAAACATATTCATTTAAAAATCTCTGTTATTTAATTGAATTAACGATAAACAAAAAAGGGATGAATCACTCCATCCCTTTTTTATTCAAAAAGCTTCTGATTACTGTTGATCGCCAGGCTCGTCTGAAGGAGTCCCTACAACTTTGTAAACTTTATTACCATTAGGGTCTTTCGCTTCCTGGAAGTAATACCCATCAGGTGTAACATAATATCTTTCGCCATTGATATTGATCTTTCTGCTCTGCTCTGGCAAGGTAGTAACAATATCGCCTACCTGCGGAGCCTGGTTATCAGCCCCTTGATCATTGGTATTCAACTCCCCGTCTTTACCGGCAACCTGATAAACAACAGTACCGTCATCTTTGGTAATCTCTTCATAATAAACACCATTAGACTCATAATACTGTTTACCGTTGATCACGATCGATTGTGCATTTGCAGGCAATTTGTCTACTGCTGCACCGACAGGAGGTTCAACCACTGTATACTGCCCGTTATCATAATTATAGAACAAGCCATCATTATAATAAAACTGCAAATCGTCCCAATAAAAAGGATAATAACCGTACGGCAAAAATCCGATCGAAAACCCTAATCGGGGTGCATAATAGGTGTTATAATACCCATGATGATAATAGTAATAATGATGCTGACCCCAATAACCAGATGGATAGAAACCCCTACCACCTGCACCTGCCGAAGCCCTGCCTCCCTGGCCAATATAACCCCGGGTGCCTACTACATTGCCAGTACCTGGCGCAACATAACCCCGGTATCCGGTTGTATTGTTATTACCCAAACCAATACGAGCTACAGGCGGCCTGATACCCTGACTGTAAATACGTGCCGGAGCTATGGCCACTCGTTGATTACCATTAGCCGAGCGAAAACCGCCACCGTATGAAGGTGCGGGATTGTTTGCTGAACGGTTAGTGCCGCCACCGCCGCCGTTGTTTGAAGGACGGTAAGAACTACCTCCATTACCACTGCTACTGGTAGAAGGCCTTGAGGAACTGCCACCACTACTGCTGCCGCCTCCGGATGAAGCAGGGCGAGAGCCTCCACCGCTACTGCTACTGCCACCACCGCCATTAGAAGGCCGCTGCGCAGAAGCCGACATAGCCAATAACAAAACTAATAAGCTGTTAAGGGCAATTGCAGATAAATATTTATATTTTCTTCTCATGATTCTCAAAAAAATTCCGGGCGGGATACATATCCCTCGTAATATTTAGACTAATAATTTCTTTAATGGTTTAACGCTTTATAACCTGTTAATTATCAGGTTGCGTTATTTTAGTCAGCCCAATTAAATTATAGATATAAAAACAACGTAAATGTAAATATAATATTCTATTCCTGTCATTTTGCAGGAGTTGCCAGCCAAACCCAAATACTGACGAAAACGACCTTTTTTAGGTATTTGTTACAATTTTTCGGCAATAAACATCAGCGGCTGATCAAATTCAAGGCTAAAAAAGCCATCGTGGGTGGTTTTAAATTGATGGTGGCCAATTGATTCAAGACCACTAACATGCAATTCATGAGGATGTGTTAATAGGTCAATTAGCTCTCCAGCAGGTTTCCATTTGCTGAATCCCGAATGTACGGCAAATATCTTCCGGTTACCGTGATAAATTACCAGTCCGATCTTATCGGTAAAATAAAAAAAATCTTTCAGCTGCAGTTCGTCGGTTACCACATTTACAGCCGGGTAGCTATGGGTTACCAGGTATTTTAGCGCCGCTTCAACAGGGGTATCGCTCCCGGCAGCAATAATTTTAATATCGCGCTGCATGGGTTTATATCGGCTATCTGCGATGATCCAGTCGATCTTGATGCCATTCTCGTGTAACACCTTAGCAGTCTCAGGTACGGCTATTACAGCAGGGCTCCACTCTAATAACTGCCCCAGTAATTCGAACGAAAATCCATGCAAACCGAGCACCAACAGTGCTGGTTCCTGCTTTTCGCGAACGATGTGGTGCGATGACATGGGGGTTGGTTATCGGTTAATCAGTTATCGGTTATTAGTAGACTGAAATTTAGGTAAATAATTTGGGATTAGAAATTTTTACCCCCTGAAACGAATAAACCATTCGGCCTCAATAAAGCTTCCTGTAAAACTCCCGGAAAGCCGTAGCCGGATTTTGTGCCAGGTTGATAGCTGCCGATACCGCAATGCCGAGGATGCCGGTTTGTAAAAGCGGTTCCACATCTGTCAGCTGAATTCCGCCGACAGCAATAACCGGTATATCAAGTTCTAGTTGTTGCAATAACCGATAACCTTCATACCCCAGTAGTGGTTTATTATTGGGTTTGGTTTCTGTATGACCAAAAGGTCCATATCCACAGTAATCAACTACGCCCGTCGATTGTAACCTTAGCAATGCTTCGATATTGGTGGCAGAGGCCCCCAGTGTTTTGTCATCGCCAATTTCCGTCCGGATTGCAGCAAAATCAGCATCAAAATCTTCGATGTGCACACCCTGAACATCTACCATTCCGATCAGGTGGTAATGGTTAGCGATGATGAGCGTCGCGCCCCAGTCGTCGCAGATTGCTGCGATCTCCCCAATCTCATCAATCAGCTCTTCGTTTGATTTGGTAAGACAGCGGTACTGAATCCAGTTGGCGCCGGCCCCACAGGCAATATGGGCCTGGTCGATGTGACTGCGATGCGGCAGGTCCTGGGTTAAGTAATGGAATTTGGAGATGTATTTTTTCATAATTTTTAGTCCGGACTTTACTCATTTCAAGGCTTCCGGAATCACCTTTCCGATATTACCGTTGGGCGCTTGTATGTGTAAAAGTGCAGCAATAGTAGGTGCAATATCGGTCATGTGTGTTTCACGGTTCAAATGACCATGTGGTACACCCCAGCCCATAAATACCAATGGAATATGGGTATCATACGGGTTCCATGTGCCGTGTGTAGTACCGGTTGGGCCATTATCACCCGAACCATGCCCGGTAAACCAACCAGGGAAAAGGATAACCTGTATCTCACCGCTTCTTGCGGTATTATACCCATTAATAACCCGTAAACGCAGTTCTTCAGGAATATTTGCAGATTGTGCCTTTTTCAGATCAACAGCATACGCAACACCGGGCGATTTTTCCAGGTAATCTATACAGTCTTTTTTTACAGCATCTATGTCTAATTTGGCGTATTGCAGGTCTTTGTAATTAAAATTTACCTGGTAGTTAGCCATGCTCAATACTAATTTTTCAACGTGATATTTCTGCGATAAAACTTTATTCAGGCTGTCTCTTATTGCACCGTCATCCCAGATGCCTGCCGGGATGCCATGATCTTTCAAAAATGCCGTATTATGTGCAGCACCATGATCGGCCGTTAAAAATACCGTATAATTTCCCTTACCAAGTTTGGCATCAAGGAAAGTAAATAGCGAAGCGAAATTCTGATCAAGTTTCAGGTAAGTATCTTCTATCTCGACAGAATTGGGTCCGAATTGGTGCCCGATATAGTCGGTAGATGAAAAGCTCACTGCAAGGAAATCAGTTTGGTCATGCTGACCCAATTGTTCGCCATTGATAGCGGCCACTGCCATATCCAAAGTGATCGTATTACCATAAGGTGTCGAGCGGATCATACCTAAACTACCTTTATACAAAGCCGAGGTTTTGACCGGCAGCGTAGGTGCTGAAGTACCCGGGAATTTTCCTTCATATTTGCTGTCATCCGGCAAGGTTTGCACATAGGTGTCAACAGAGAAAAGAGGGTTCCAATCGAGTTTTAAATAGGTTTCAGCCAATTTTTGGGCATTAAAATCTTTTACCCATTGCGGTAGCTCATTCATGTAATAAGTGCTGGTGATCCAGTTGCCGCTTTTGTCGTCAAACCAGTATGCTGCGTCGGCGGTATGACCGGCAGGCAGAATACCTCCCCTGTCTTTCAATGCCACACCTATCACTTTTGAACGAAAATTTGTAGCCAGTTTCAGTTCATCGGTAACTGTTGTTGTCAGGAGGTTTCGTGGCGACATCTGACCGGCTTTGCTATCAGCACCTACTGTTTTTACAGTTGTATCCTCGGTACAATAAACCGATTTACCTGTAGCCTGAATGATAAAATCATTGCCTGCAATACCCGTCAAAGCTGGAACGGAACCAGTGTATATACTCGAGTGACCGGGGGCGGTAAATGTCGGGATGTAATCGATCAATGTATTATCGCAGCTAAAACCCTCATTCAAAAGTCGTTTAATGCCATTCTGCTGATAGCGGTCGTAAAAACGGTACAGGTAGTCCCAACGCATCTGATCGACCACAATACCCACAACCAGTTTAGGACGGGGTATAGTATTCGAAATAATAACAGGAGCGGGAGTAGTTGTTGTCGCTACTTTTTTTTGATGGGTTTGAGCTGAAACGCCTAAAACAAACAGGGCAAAAAACAAGCTCAGCAGGTTTTTAATTTTCATTCGGAATTGGTTTTAGTACGCAAATATCCACAATACCACTGAATATCTATGTGATATTTAGGTTACGCC
Source organism: uncultured Mucilaginibacter sp. (assembly GCA_903863845.1). Classification (GTDB taxonomy): domain Bacteria; phylum Bacteroidota; class Bacteroidia; order Sphingobacteriales; family Sphingobacteriaceae; genus Mucilaginibacter. The sequence goes on from CAIPDP010000201.1 coordinate 15,452, forward strand.
AATTTAAAATTTAAGGTTCAACGAAAGCAGGAAATTTGCCGGTGCCTGCGGAAAATAATAATTATAATTGACCACTTTCCCGTTTTCTATATCGGGGTAAGTAGCGCCATTCGACTCATATTTTGCCCCCAAAATATTGTTGACCAGCAAGGTGATGCCAATGTTTTTCACATCCTTCAACCTGAAATTATAATTGAGGCGCAGGGCATTCACAAAATAACTGTTGAGGTAGCGATTGGAAGCCGGATCGGCAGGGCCATAGCCGTTCGGATTTGTATTTGAGGTATTATCGAGGTATTGCCTGCTCACATATTTGCTGATGAAGGCCACTTCACTGTTTCTGAAGGGCCTGAAACTGATCTCGCTCGCACCGATCAGGTCAGGAGAAAAGGAGATATCGGTTGTTTTGGATGGATTTGTTACCGCGGTGTTGTTATCGTAATCGGTAAAATCGGCCTGGAAATTTTTAACCTTATTGCCGCTCCAGGTAGCTGAAAAGGTCCATGACAGCATTTCGTTGAATTTTAACCGGCCATCAAACTCCAGTCCTTCCCGATAACTATCGGGTACATTGCTGCGTACCTGGTTACCAACATCATTCAGTGCCCCTGTTAGCACCAATTGGTTATGATAAAGCATGTAAAAGGCATTTACGCCACCCGTAAATATGCCCAGGCCGGTTCGGTAACCAAGCTCAAAATCTTTTAAATTCTCGGGCAGCGGGCGGCTTGCGGGTGTCGACCCTACATAATCGTCTCTATCCGGTTCATGATTACCGATACCAAAAGAGAAGTATAATTTACTACGCTGGTCGAAATTATAGGTAATACCTGCTTTGGGATTAAAAAAATCAAGCAGGTGTTGCTGGCTTACATCATTTAAATTATCATCCTCGCCCCTTATTGCGTAAAAAATATGCCGGTATTGCACATCACCGTATAAAGTAAACTTCCTTAAGTGATAATCAGCCCGCGCAAAAATGTTGAATTCCTTTTTATCAGCTATGCTACGTACATATTGATAATCTGGCGGAATATTTGTGCTTTGCTGCGTCCATTCAATATTATCATAATGAGCACCCTGGTACTCGTTGACGGCACCGCCAAGGATGATCCCGAGGTCTTTCCGAGGCTGATATTTAAAGTTATAGGTAAAACCATAAAACTTATTATTGAGCCACAACCTCCGGGTTAAGTCGGTTGAGTTTACCGTGTCATTGCCAATTACTACCGGTGTGATCCCATAGCTGCTCAGGCTTTGTGCAGGCTTATATTCTTCGTAATACCCATAACCATGCGTATAATGTAAAGCCCCATTGAAAGATAGTTTATCGCCCAGTTGCTGGTCGATCAGCAGCTGGTAATGATCCTGGGTATAATTGTCGGTTTGGTTTTTATAATAGGTCCCATTGGGCTCCAGGCCCAAACCATTATAGGTCCGGTTACCCGCACGTAAGGTATCCTCCGGAATTCCATTCCAGGCCTGGTAGGTATGTTCGGCGCCCGAAAAAGTAATAAATCGAACAATGGTATTTTTACCATAATAGGCACCGGTCAGGAAATACGATTTCAAGTCGGCAAAGGCACGATCAATATACCCGTTTGAATAAATTCTCGACAACCTGCCATCAAACGAAAATTTTCCGTCGATCAGGCCTGTACCCAGGTTGACCGAATTTTTTATGGTACCATACGAACCGATAGTGTTGGCCACTTCGAGGTAGCCGGTGTCGATCCTTTTGGTGGTTTGTATATTGATGCTGGCGCCGAATGCCCCGGCGCCGTTGGTTGAAGTACCCAAACCACGCTGAACCTGGATATTATCTACAGATGAGCCAAAATCGGGGATATCAACAAAATAAACCCCCTGTTCTTCCGAATCATTATAAGGTATACCGTTTATGGTGACATTGATCCGCGTAGCATCCGATCCGCGGATATGGATATAAGTATAGCCAATACCTGTACCGGCATCAGAGGTGGTTACAACGGAGGGTGTTTGATCGAGCAGATAGGGCAAGTCCTGGCCTAAATTATTTTTTTGAATGTCTTTCCGATCCAGGTTGGTAAACGCAATTGGTGAGGTGGCGGATGCGCGTGTACCGCTCACTGTAACTTCTTCGCTGATGATACTGCTTTCGTTTAATTTAAAATCGATTGTCGTATCCTTTTTAAGATAAACGTTGGTTTTAGCGGCTGCATAGCCGATATAGGTAACGCTGATGAGATGCCGCCCACTTTTTATCAGGCCAAGATGATAATTGCCGGATGCATCAGTAGTTGAACTGTTCACCTGGTCGATACTAATTGTTGCTCCGGGTAAAGGCTTGCCTGAATCATAATCAGTTACTTTCCCCGAAACGGAGATTTGGGCCGCTGCCAGAAAAGGCAACAGCAGGGCGATAGCCGCCGCTAATAAATTTTTCAAAATGTGTTTCAATAAATGAGTTAAACCATCTTGGTGCCAAGGGACAGCACGAAGTACACTTAACTTTTACCTCTCCCTACGCCGGCATTACCCGGATCAGGTGTATGTTTTGGGTTGATAGGCAATGGTAATCAGGCATTAGTCATTGGTTCTTCGCAGAACTTTTAATTAACTAATGGCTATTGGCCATCACTATTTACAACTCAAAACAATGGGTTTGATCTCAGCCTGTCTTTCAGTTTGATTGCTCAAAGCAAGGCACCCCTTGAGAATTATAAGGCAAATATAGGATTTAGAAGCAGAAACTAAATATTTGATTTTTTTGAAGGCAAAGGATTCAGTTGCGCTTCAAACATTTCATTTTGGTTAAGCAGGCGAACGATCTTTACAAACCGGCGTTTGTAAGTGTTATCGAACGAACTGATGGTAACACCGTATTCTTTACCTGAAGTTGAATGAATGAACTGTAGCTGGTTATCGTCGTTACTGTAAACGATGGCTACATGACCGATGGAATGTGGGTGATGAGTTTTAGTTCCTTTGAATAGAATGATATCGCCGGGGCGTGCATCTTCAATATTGATCTCGCGACCTATATCCGCGTATTCCGAGGAAGAGCGCGGCACTTTTGCATTGAAGTTTTTGAAAACATAACTCACAAAACCCGAACAATCAAACCCTCGTACCGGATCGGATGATGAGGCACGATAGGGGCTTCCGATCAGCGATTGTGCAAAATAAAGCAGGTTGAAGGGGGAAATGGTATCGGTATTGCAATCAAAATGAAATACAGGTGCAACAGCGACTTTATGCGTAGACTTATGACTGTGCCTACCCTTATGCCCGCGGGCCGTTGCAACCGTAAAGGCGCAAAAAATAACGAGGGCTGTAAGAGTAAAATATCTTTTCATTTGCAAGCCCAATATATTGCTTTTGGATTACAATCGTGGGAGTTTTTTGAAAAAATCAAAAAAAAATTAAGTGATAATGTTCAACTGAAGTTATAACACCGACAATTCATGGGTGTCCCGTTTTGTATCAAGGCGATGAAGAATAGAATATAAAGCAGATTCTTTAATCAGTCCCTTAAGTGATAGATCTTCATCGATCGCTTGCCACCTTATGCCGATACCATTTCCCGACAATTCCCACTTGTCCAATTCGATTTGGTTGGCATCTTTTAAACGCTTAAAATGGTTGATCGGAACTTTGAGGGCCTCAGAATTATTTAATAACACGATCATAGTGTTTAAATTTTTAACCGCCATTACTCGCGTAATACGGAGTCCCTTTTCAAATATAAGCTTATCGAAAGGGTCTATCGACCTTTTATTTACTATCTGGTCTACGGCTACTTCCTTTTTATTTGAAGAACTCGTTCCACTTTTGGATGATTTCATCGGCATTATCTTTTACTAATTTTTTTATTTCCTTTCGCTCTCCAACCTTATAATTATAGGAGTAAGCTTCCGATAAATTTGGCAATAGCCAATATTTGGCCTCCGCGCTTCCTTTGCTTATATGAATGTGTATCGGCTCATTATTTTCATTGCTATAAAAAAAGAACCGATATCCATTAATTTCAAAAACCGTAGGCATAGTTACAAAACTACTAATTTAGATACGCAATTTATAAAACGATAATGACGGAGCAGATTCAAGCTTTCCTTTTTAACCTTTTGCCTTTCACCTCAAAAACGTACTTTTGCAATCCTTTATAAAACAATGCTATGTTACGGACACACACTTGCGGCGAATTAAATATCAGCCATTTAGGTA